>CAYYRO010000027.1:0-22536 GCA_964474075.1 uncultured Methylophaga sp. | reverse complement strand
CCAGCAGTTTGTCCGGGTGAAATACGTTCATAAAATTCAGCTGTTAACTAAGTCGATTTGATGGACAATGGCGAGGGTCTGTTGTTCTTTCATAGTCGCCTATGTTGAAACTGAAAATTCGCCAATCAAGGCGCGAGAAGAGTAGTTTAGTTATTCCAAATAAACGAGGAGCAACGAAGAGTGGTGGATTTTCAGCCTCAACCCGTAGCGCTGGGGCTATTTTTCCGCCCAACTGCGTTGTAAATGATTTATGTAGAGTAACTACATCGCATCATTTCTGCCTTTTTGGACAAAAATAGCCTCCAGCAGTGGTGGCTCTGAAAGAACAACAGACCCTAGCAAATAAAGTTGGAATTTTTCAGAAAAATTAGCCACTGATATGACATCGGAGTGAGGCAAAAGATGAGTAAAGATAAGCATCTCGCAGACTTACGCAAGAATTATGAATTAGGCGAACTGGCCGACCAGGAAGCGGCCAGTGAGCCTTTGTTGCAGTTTGAAGTTTGGTTAAATGAGGCGATTAAGGGCGGCGTCAATGAGCCCAATGCCATGACTTTAGCTACGGTTGATGCGAATGGCCGGCCCGCTTGCCGGCCAGTATTGATAAAAGGTTGTGATGCAGGGGGCATCGTTTGGTTTACCAATTATCAGAGTCGTAAAGGCAGGGCACTGGCTGACAACCCATTTGCAGCGTTACAGTTCTTCTGGCCTGAATTAGAGCGCGTCGTGCGGATTGAAGGCCGGGTAGAAAAAATATCAGAAACGGAATCCGACGAATATTTTGGTAGCCGGCCTCTGGGCAGTCGGGTGGGTGCATGGGCCTCGCCACAAAGCGAAGTCATTGAGAGCCGGAAGTCGATTATTAGTCGCGCAGCAAAATACGGGGCCGAATTTGGCTTAAATCCACCGAGGCCACCTCATTGGGGGGGATACCGTCTGGTGCCCGATTATTGGGAATTCTGGCAAGGTCGTACATCACGCTTACATGATCGAATTGCATACCGGTTACAGGAAGACGGTCAGTGGCTTCGCCAGCGTCTAGCTCCCTGATTTAGGCTCTGAATTATCCTCGGCCTCTTTAATCGTTTGCTGAGCCATACCGACCGGGAAAAATAATTTGAGAGGATTTTCTTTGGCTTTGTCCCAAATACTGCGCAGTAATACCGGAAAACGACTGATCACGGTGCCGCGCGCTCGCAGCGCCACAATCAATGCTAATGCGAAACTGACCCAGAGATTAAAAAAGCCTATCAGCAAGACAAAAAATAAATACATCAAAAACTCAAATACGCCCATGGCACTGCTAAAGGCTCCGTAACCGAGGTTGGCGGCGGAAAAGGCCACGTGGCGAATATCTAGCGGTAAATTAAGCAAATAGCCAATATAAGGCGTGATACCTAACAAAACGCCAAAAAAGAAATTACCGGCGAGTGAGCCATAGTGTTCATGTAAATAATTGCCAAATTTCTCCCGCCAACTGTCTTTGACCCAGCCACGAATCAGTGGGTGGTATCTTAGGCGGGTGCGTAACTCCAAATAATCGGCACGGTTATCAAAATAGCCGGCAATGATCCCGGAGCAAAATAGCCAGACACCGGCAATGGATGCATAAAATATCGCCATACCGCCAATTGGCGTTATAGCTTTCAACTGATAATCAACGGTCTCGGAATCAAGCAGCGCTTGATTGGCAAACCAGATACTGCTCATAGCAATCAGGCTGGCAACCAGAATTGCAGTTACTACATTTCCCCAGACGGCACCCCACTGAGATCGGTTCACATCAATCAGCAAACTGGCTAATTTTTTGTGAGCAGCCCGGCCATTTTCACCCCGCTCAACTTCAGCAGCAAAATTGGCGGCAGTCATCGCCGGTTGTTTCGATGCAATGGTGAAGTGCAGCATGTGAATTATCATAAAGCCAATGCCGTAGTTAAGGCTCACTAACAAAGTATTGGAGCCACGGTCGAACCCGAGACTTTCAATATAAATCTTATTCAGCGCCATCAGGGCTATCAGAATGCCGGCGCCGGCGGCAGACCAAAATAACGACATAAATGCCGATTTTTCCCGGGCGATATAGTGTTCGCCATGATCACTTTTATTCTGCGTAATGCTACGTGACAGCATGCCGATGCTGTTTTTCACCAACGATTTAAGACTGTTTTTTTCGGTGGTGGAGAGGATCAGTTTTTGCCAGAGTGAAAGACAGTAGTTCTGCTGTTCCTGACGGTCATCAGTGCAAAGAATCGTCAATAGTTCCTCAACCCGTTCCAGCGTTTGTTCGAGCCGTTCTAATAAATGTGCTACCGAAATGGATGAACCCGCGGCTCCGGCCCCACGACGACGCAGTCTTTGTACCAGTTCGCGGCATTGATCAACCATGACCCAGATATGATCGGGATTATAGGGTTCTATGCTTTCGTCCTGAAAGCGCTCAGTCATATTCTGTACCAATGGCTGTAATTCACGCTGCAATACAATAAACGCCGAGTCATTATCCACCAGACGTTTATCTATCCGCATCAGTTCCGGTTCAAGCTCTTCTGCCGCTACCCAGATTGCCAGCATTTCCATGGCATACAGGCATTGTTCTTTGAAATGCACGATTGAGGCGCGCAAGGTTTCAGTATCAACATTCAGGGTCAGTAAACGGTGCAATTGCAGCCATTGATCGGCACTGATGGTATTCAGCCAATCATTGTCCGTACGTTGGTAAAACAATAGTGATAGCACATCTTTGGAATTGCCCAAATCCAGTGGCGGTGGATTCAGTTTGTCATAAAGCCGGGTCATGAACTCATTGAAAAATCCACGACGGGAAAAGATCCCCAGACTGACAATGGCAGAGTAAAGATTTTGTTCAACAAACCAGCCATGAAAACGACGACCAATTAATTGACGCAGTTCTGGCTCAGCTTCCAGCAGAGCCAATAGTGCATCCATACGCGCAGATGCGTTTTCTTCACCGCCTTTACGCAACTGACCGATGATTTTACGCAATGCACTGAGGACAGAATTTTCCTCATTAAAATCAGCTTCAAGTTGTTCAACGGTAAAAATCTCGCTCATTGGCATTCCATGTTCAAGGTTGGGTTGGACGGGTTATTTTATGATACACGCCGGGCTGGCACTTCAAAGTGTCGACACTTTAAAAATCTGATAGGAAAATAAAGAAAAACCGCGCCCGAGGACGCGGTTAGCATAACTGGCGTACTAAAATAACTCGACGTGCTGGGCAATACGTCTGGCAGCAGCCTCTGCACCCATTGCTCTGGCTAGAGCCAGAGCGGTCAGGTCATCTGCAGACTTGGCGTAGGCATCGGCGCCATTGTCCAGCAGCAATGCTACAACATCTTTATGATTAAACATCGCCGCAAACATCAACGGCGTTTTGCCGTCAGGGGTAGCAGCATTGACATCAGCACCATGGCTTATCAGCAGCTGAACAATGTCGGTATAGCCCTTGAAAGCTGCGCCGATCAAAGGCGTTTGCTGACTGGCATTGGTGAGCGTCGGATCAGCACCGAGTTCGAGCAACAATTTGCTGGTATCTGTATGGCCGTTGTAACTGGCCAACATCAATAAACTGTTTCCGTTGCCATCGCGGAGGTTAGCTGAAACGCCTTTTTCAAGAGGTTTTAGTAGGCTTTCGGTATCACCTTGCCGCGCAAAATCAAATAACTGATTGGTCAGGGCCAAAGTTGCATCATCTGATTCAGGCTTCTCGGTACGTGGCTCAGTCATGGCAATGTCCATAGTGAGTTTATTTACGGAAGGTGAATTCCATGTAAGGGATCAAATTGCAGTAAAGCCCATTGGTGTACCGGGCCATTACTTAATAGTTCTTTGATTCTTCGGCTTCGTCATCGATAGCGTCACCGGCAGCTTCGATATCTTCGCCGGCACCTTCTATGGTGTTACATGCTGCCAGACCCAAAGTCATTAAAATTGATAGAATAAAAGCTGTTAGTTTCATAACGATCTCCTTGGTTAAGTTTTTACATTACCACAGCATGGCTGCGTGACCAATTTAACACCGCGCAATTTTAAAGTTACATGTTAAATTTTTGCTATGGCGATGAGATATTGTTTTATATGCACAGTCGGTTGCAGCAATAAGGATAGGATTGTTATAAAACGTGGCTATTCAAGCGTTGTCGCGTCTGTATTTCTGACATCAGATGTTTCGCGATGAAAGATTGTTATTTTGTGATGGGGTTCACATAAAAAGAAACTATGTGAACTAGTTGACTTGACAAAAATAAAATCTGATACTGCTCGAATGGTAGAAATTGTTTGCCAATGCGCCGGTTTTCAGGGAAGACGCAGGGATGATTAAGTAGCCCGCATCTAAAATTAAGCCTCCCGGCCAAACTGCGCGCTGTTCGAACATATGCATTGAGGGATCAGGATGAATATTTTATTGCGTATCAGCATGTTATTGGGGTTGCTTGCAATAGTTGGCTGCGCCGGAACTGGGCCGGTTTCCGAGTTACGCGAATCCATTGAAGCACCCGTTAACGTTTCTGAAGGTGAATCGCCGTTCTGTGCCAAACCTGAAGCAATCATAGTCACATTGCCAAAACCGCAAGTAGCTGCAGCGCCACCACCCGTTGTGCCATTCAGTGCCAGCTTATATTTCTTATTAGATCAAACGGTATTTACACCTGAGTCGGCACGTGAAGCTGATGATATTTATCAGCAAGTCCGTGACAAAAATGCTGACCAAGTCATTTTGATTGGTCACACCGACACCTCTGCCTCAGATAGCTACAACGATACGCTGTCGTTGCAACGGGCCGAAAAAGTCAGACAAGATTTGATTGCCGCAGGTATTGACGCTGACACCATTCGTATTTCAGGGCGGGGGGAAACGGACCTGTTTGTCACTACACCTGACGAGACAGTGGAAGTTAAAAATCGTCGCGTAGAAATCATCATACGCTGACATTGGGAGTCGCAACATGAAACAAAAATTTACCATGCTGACCTTAACAGCTTCGATTTTAAGTACTGGCTTGATGCTGGCATCGCCGACCGCTCTAGGACAAACGTTGACTGAAGCGGTTGATAAAACCATTCAGAATAACCCAGAAATACTCGCCGAAGCGTATCGCCGGATCAGTGTCGATAAAACCATTGATCAGGCTCGTGCCGGTTATCTGCCACAAGTGGATTTAGATCTGGGTTACGGCCACGAATATACCAATAATCCGGCGACGCGCCCCGGCGGTCGTTCACTGAATCGTGGCGAAGCAGGTATTACTGCCAATCAGATGCTTTATGATGGTTTTTATACCAAGAGCGAAGTTAATCGGACAACATCTTCAGCACAGTCAGCTGGGTACTCAGTTTCAGATGTTTCAGAAACCACCAGCCTGCGTGCCGTTGAAGTTTATCTGAATGTGTTGCGACGTCAGGATTTACTGAAACTGACTGAAACCAATCTAGAAGCCCATGAAAAAATTTATGATCAGATAGGACAGCGTGCAGAAAGTGGCGTCGGCCGTCGGGCTGATGTTGAACAGGCAGAGGCCCGCCTGGCATTATCACTGGCTAATGTCGCAGCCGATAAAGGTAATTTGCAAGATGCCCGCAGCAATTACATGCGGGTTATTGGTAATATGCCGGAAAACACGACCAATCCCGGTGATGGCTGTTGTGATCGTGCACCCGCTACGCTGGAAGATGCTATTAATATTGCCCAGAATCAGCATCCGGCGATTCGCGTCGCACTGGCAGGACATGAAGCCTCTCTGGCCGAAACACAGGGTGCCAAGGCCGCTTTTCAACCGAGAGTTGATCTGCAATTAAGTGCCCGGGACGATAATAATCTGAATGCTGATGGCGATAATCTGCTCAGAAACGAAGGCCATCAAAAAGAATTACAGGCCATGTTCCGTTTACAACAAAATTTGTATAACGGCGGCGCAGATATGGCGCGGGTTTCACAAATGGAATCGCTGAGTGAGCAGCAAAAACAGCAGATCCTGCTCGCCCAGCGGCAAATCGAACAAGAGGTTCGCTTGGCATGGAATGCCTTACAAACTGCGCAAGAACGTGTACCACGGCTTAAACTGCGAGTTGAAGCCGCAGAAAAAACCCGTGAAGCTTATGCGCAACAATTCAATCTGGGTCAGCGCACCTTGCTGGATTTGCTGGATAGCGAAAATGAATTGCTAACCTCTGGCGCCGATTATACCGAAGCCTATTACAACCAACTGTACGCTTGCTACTGGTTGGCTGAAGCAATGGGCCAATTGCTGCCAGCACTTGAACTGGAGCATCGGCAGGAAGCCATTACTGTAGCAGGACCCGCAGATACCGGTGAAGCCAACGATATCGCTGCCGATAGCGAATAAAAAATGCTGTTAAAAACGCCCCGATAGTGAAAACAGTCGGGGCGTTTTTGTTGTTGCACCTTTAAATACCTGTTTCCACCCCCAACTAGTTAATAAGTCCACTTCACGCCCAAGCGGATTCGCCGTGCGGGTGTGCTTTTATATTGGAAAAAAGGAGCATTAAATGGCTACAGTCAAATTGAAAGGTAATCCTATTGAAACCGTCGGTGAATTGCCTAAAGTTGGCGATAAAGCACCGGGTTTTAATCTGGTTAAAGACGATTTGTCAGAATTGCAGCTCAGCGATATTAAAGGTCGCGTGGTGCTGAATATTTTTCCCTCTGTAGATACTGATACCTGCGCCGCATCTGTGCGTCAGTTCAATACTAAAGCCACAGCCTTGGATAACACTACCGTGGTCTGTGTTTCTAAAGATTTGCCTTTTGCATTAGGCCGTTTCTGTGGCGCGGAAGGTCTGAAAAATGTCTCTGTAGGCTCAGCATTTCGCAGCAAATTTGGCGAAGACTATGGTGTTACCTTCAAAACGGGTCCACTAACCGGCTTGTTGTCACGTGCTGTCGTTGTTATTGATGAAAACGGCAAAGTCATCTATACCCAGCAAGTTGCTGAGACAACGGAAGAGCCGGATTACGATGCTGCATTAAAAGCACTTAATTAAAACAGACCGCCATGATGCCGGTGACGACAGTTGCCGGCGTCGTGATTTTTATCGTTTCCCGTTTTTCACTGAACAAAATCCGTTGCGTCTTGTCCTAAGGGACATCATGAAACGGATTTTTCTCAGACACTAATCATGCCGGAATTGAGTCAATTATTTTCTTCGGTCGCTGTCATGGCCGAATTTCACCCCCGTGCGCGTGCCTTACGCTTCTGGCGGGATAAAAATACCCAAACCCTGATGTCGAGTATTGTCTACTTCGACAAACCCTTGACCATTAAAGAAGAACTGGAAGCAGATATCGCCAGCATCGCTGCCCGTTTATCAGATGCCGCTTTGCCGGATTATCATGCGTTTTGTGTTGATGTTGAGGTCATTTTCAATGGTGCACAACCATCCGGCCCGATTACCGGTTTACAGGATTTAGACTGGAAAACCTTCCGTAAAATATCGTCTTACGCGCAATACTGGAAAGAGCGCAATCCCCGCGAAGTTGCCAAGCTGGTGACCTTTGTCATGGCGATCCCGCTATTCAGCCAGTTGGTTGGGCAGTTGATTGTTGAAAAACACTCAAAAACCGAAAAACAGATTTACCGGCAAATCGCTGAAACAGGCGGTACCTTTATTCTCGGTGTCGGTCGTTTTCGTGAGTTATTTGCCGAAGAAATCAACACGGCTTACAACGAGGCGCAATTGCTGGTCTCCACCTTCCGCGGTACTAAAAGCGATGAAGCAGCGCGAATTGTTAATGGGATGGTCGCCTCAATGGTAGACCAATAGGGATTTCTACATCATTGAAAGTGAACGGTAGCTCTTATTGCTGCAAATGCTGAACAAGCGCAGATTTGCCTGGACTCTGGGATGATGGCCGCGTCCAGTCACAGTTAAACTCCAAATAACTCCGATCGAAACCAGAAAAATCAATCAGCCCCTCCAGATCAATGATTTCGATGTCGCCATTTTTATTTTCAATAAAGCCCATTTCGCGAAGCTGTTTGAAAGTTCGGCTGACATGCACTGATGACAGACTGAGCGCATCAGCAATCAGGGTTTGATTCATCGGTAAGGTAAAAGCCAGACTGCGAATCGCCAGCCGGGTCTGGATTTCCACTATAAAATGCGCCAATCTCTCGGCCGCACTGCGTCGTCCAATATTAATTACCCGCTCAATAAGCATGGATTGCTCGCGGGCCATCGTCAGCAAGAACAAATCTGTTAAGCGTGGTGCTTCTGCGAAAATTTCGGCCAATCGTTGCCGCGGAAATGGGCAGGCCACCACGTCCGTCAATGTGCGGATTTCAGATAAATTTCGGCTAAAACTGATTTCCCGAAGACCGAGAATTTGGCCGGGTAAGAAAATATCAAGAATTTGTCGCTGGCCATCGGCTAATGTACGAATGGAATAAGCCCAGCCGCTTTGCAGGGTAAAAAATCTGTCAGAATCACTGCCTGCGATGGCCAGTTCCTGGTCAGCATCATAAGTACGTGGATCTTTCTCAAGTTGACTCAGCAATTGTTGTTCATGGTCAGTGAGTTCTGCAAAGCGCGCAAACTGATGGATAATAAAACCTTGATCAGTCACGCTCATATTTTTTCCTCAGGTAAAAAGTCTTTTGAAACTATACAACGGCTTTTAAGATCGTCAACATTTTTCGTGAAAAGTGTTAAAACAAAAAAAGCATGATCTTCATATAGAAGATCATGCCTTTGTATTTGACTACAATAAGGTTGAAAAATTACATAGGTGGTCTGCGACCAGTAATAAAGAAGATCAAAGCCAGGACAATGCCAACAACAAATAAAATCCATGCGATGTTGGTTGCCGTGCCAGCAATCCCGCTCAGACCCAAAACACCAGCAATCAAGCCTATAATCAAAAATGTTATTGCCCAACTAAACATAATGCCTCCTTTTTTGGGATGAACCCCACTTCAAGCTAAGCAATTAACCCAGGCATGTCTTTAACGTGCGTTAAGGCACGCACTTTATTTTATCGTTAGGGTAACTTACATGTTGGTTGGTTATTTATGCCGCCTTTTCACATGCCACGATTTCTTGTGGCATGTCCTTAACATTTGGGAGGAGACTTATGCACACTGACAATGTTTTTTTCAGAATGCTAAGCCGTACTTTGTTATTAGCCTTTGTTATTGGTAGTCTGGGAATGGTGAGTGCTTGTGAAGAGCAAGGTCCTGCTGAAGAGGCGGGCGAACAAATTGATGAATCCATCGAAGAAGCAGGTGACGAAATCGAAGAATCAACTGATTATTAATCGCTTTGTCACAATCATCTGTAACGCTGTCCGAGTAAGGACTATGATAGTCAGTATCGGACGCCACAAAAAGGAGATAGTTTTATGGCAACACAAGCCAGTAATGATGAATTACAAGCTCAATTGAATGCCCTGCGTGAAGATTTCGCTGGTCTAACCAAAACCTTGAAAGACATGTCAGCAGCTTATGCTGAAGAAGGTCAGGCGCGGGTTAAAAATGCAGCTGATAAAGTTCAGCAACAGGCCAAAGATTCATATGGCCGGGTGCAAAGTGAAGTAGAAGCGCACCCTTTATCAAGCGTAGCCATCGCCTTTGGCATCGGTTTGGTTTTAGGCAAAATCCTGGACCGATAATGAATGCCAACATGCAAAAGTGGCACCGCTTATGAGTTTACTTTCTCGTATTAAAGTCAACAGCATCGCGATTGCAATCGCGGTGCTGTTTGCTTTGTTAGCACTGGTTTTTGCTGGTATCGCTTTATATCAGCATCTGAGTCTGTATTTTTTGCCCGATATAGCAGCATTGTTAACAGCCGCAGTTTTTTTGGTTTTGGCAATACTGGCTTTGCTATCGGCGAAGTTGTTTGTAATGCAGGAAAAAAGCAAACCACCAGTAGCTAGCAGTGCTTCGCTTCATGAAAAGCTAACCATGCTGGAGCTTAGCCTGCAACAATCTGTGGAGCCGGAAATTCGCAATTGGATTATCAGACATCCGGGGCGCAGTCTCACGCTGACAATATTGGCCGGTACGCTGATCGGTAGCAATGCTGACTCCCGCAAGCTGGTAAAACAATTTCTTGATCGTCATCTAGGTGGGGATTAAGTAAACTGTTTTACAAGGTTCTGACGGCAAGCGGCGTTACAACCATCAGTGTTTAAGTGGATAAGAGGCGGCGACGATGGGTAAAAAACTGAATCGCAATGCGGCAAAACTGCGTATGTCTAATCTGCAGCAGGCGCGCCGCGATCGGATTTCTCGTGCCGGCTTGTTATTAGAGCGATGGGGCCAACAGGATCGGCAACCCTTGTTGCAACCGATTGCCGAAGCCGATCAAGATAGTAGTTTTATTGAGGATCAAATGACGGCAGAAGTCATAAACAGCCTCACCAGTGACACCCGTGATATCGCCAGACTACACTGGGCCTCAGGGTTGTCAGCGGCTGAAATTGCTGAGCAACATATCATGCCGCGCAATGCCGTCAGGCAATCTCTGGGGTTTATTGTCGAGCAAGTAGCAGACAAAGTATTAAAATAGGCATAGCAGATGAATAGCAACAGCATCACGCAACTGGCCAGTGCACTTAATCAGCAGAAAATTGCTGACCAACAACAGATTCAAGTGCTCAAATTAGCTAATGATCAGATGGCAGCGCAGGGTACGGCACTAGTTGAAATGCTTAATAGTGTGCCATCAGCCACTGCCAATAGCGGTAATATCATTAATATTAGGGTCTGATGAAAGTTCAATAGACCTTATAGTCTGAGTTTCAAACTTCGGGATAGTCAATCCCGGGATATTTTCCTAAACAATTCTATCAGCGGGTTTTCTCTTACCCGCGAAACACGTAAGCTGCGCTTAGTAAATACTGAGTGGATGCCAGATCATGGAAAAAATCATTGTTATCGTCTATCTGATAGCAGTTTTGCTGATTGGTTTATGGGCCGGGCGCGGCATGAAAGGTATGCAGGATTTTGCGTTGGCCGGAAAATCCTTTGGCATGTTGGTGATCTTTGCGACCTTGTCTGCATCGTTCATCGGCGGCGGTTTTTCCATGGGCAATGCCGAAAAAGTATTCCTGATCGGTGTCAGTAATATTGTTGCTTTATGGGGTTTCAGCATTAAGGAAATTCTAGTGGCCCGCTACATAGCGCCCAGAATGAGCCAATATCCACAAGCGATTTCGGTTGGCGATATCATGGCTCAGCATTATGGTCAGGGTGCCCGCTTATTCAGTGGCTTTTTTGCGATTGCCTTATGTGCCGGTATTCTGGGGGCTCAGGTTGGCGCGATGGGTTATGTGTTTAACCTGTTTCTGGGTGTTGATAAAGTCTGGGGTATTTTGATCGGCTGCGGTATTGTCATTGCCTACTCGACGGTAGGTGGTATGCGGGCGGTTGTCTGGACCGATGTGATGCAGTTTATCGTGCTGGCGGTGGGCATTCCAATAACCTTATATTATGGCCTGCAATACGTCGGTGGTTGGCAGGCTTTGACGGAACAGGTGCCCGCAGAGCATTTAACTTTACCGACTGAGCCGCTGGCTATTTTGGCGCTATTGTCTTTGTTTTTGACGTTTATGCTTGGTGAGACATTGGTACCACCATATTTGCAACGTTTGCTTATCGGTAAATCCAGTAAAGATGTATCACGGGGTTCTTTGCTTAGCGGTTTATTTTCCATTCCTTTTTTTGCCATCACCGGCCTTATCGGCCTGGTGGCGCTGGCGATGCAGCCGGGTTTAGATGCCAATCTGGCTATGCCTTATGTGATTCAGGAAGCAGTACCGCCTGTTTTACAGGGCATAGTCGCCGCAGCCATTGTGTCGATTATCATGTCTTCAGCGGATTCCTTCTTAAACTCGGCTTCTATCGCTTTCAGTAATGATATTGTTGCGCCGCTTCGCAAAACACCTTTATCAGTCAAAGCAGAATTACGCCTGACCCAATGGGTAACATTACTGGTGGGCGTGTTGTCGGTGATTTTCGCCCTGTCAATTGACAGTGTTATCGATATTTTGATTTATGCCTATAACTTCTGGGCGCCGACGGTGCTGGTGCCGTTATGTATGGCAGTCTTGGGTTTTTACGTCAGTCAGCGTCGATTTGTTACCGGTGCGATAGCCGGTATCAGTGTGGCGATTATCTGGAATACACTACTGGGCGGGCCATTAAATATTGATGGTTTGGTGCTGGGAACGGCAGCGAACTTGCTGGCATTTGTTGCTATCGATCGTCAAGCTGCAAAAAATTACCGTTCAATAAGTTAATTTATTTTGGTGGTTCGTCCAGCCAGATCAATTCATCGGTCTCAAAACCAAGCGCCTGGGCGCTGGCAACAAAGTCTTGTTTTTGAGCATTACTGAGATTTGGCTGGCGCGCCAACAACCATAAATAATCTCGATTGGGTCCGGCGATATAAGCATATTGATAGTCGGCTTTGTCCAATTCGAAAATCACATATGCACCATAAAATGGTCCGAAAAAAGATACTTTCAAATGGCCGGTGTCAGCATCTTCTACAAAATAGGCTTTTCCTTCAGCGGTTTGCCATTCTTGCGTTTCATCATCAAAACCCCGGTTAATAACCTTAATGCCACCATCGTCACGCATGCTGTATTCAGCTGTGACTTTCGTTAAGCCGCGTTCAAAGCCATGATCCAAACGGGCAATTTCATGCCACTTACCAAGGTAGCGTTCGACAGCAAAATTATCAACAGCAGTAATGCCTTGAGGTGCACTGGTGCAGGCGCTAAGTAACACAAAACCAATACACAAAATCAATTTCAACATGCTTATTCCTTTACTGTTGATGTTGGTAAGAAAAACGCTATAAAAGTTCTGAAAATAGTGATTTCTTTGCTCAGCACTTAGTGATACGTTAAGACTAACAACTTAACAAGAGACTTTCGTAATGCGGCTGTTAAAACTTTTATTGGCCAGTCTGATGTTTTCAGTATTTTCTGGCTGTGCTGCCTATAGTGTTATGAATAATGATCGCTATTACAGCGCCCACAATGATGTGCCTGAAATGTATTATCCGCCGGCAGGTAAATGCCGGATTTGGTATCAGGATCAGCCAGCGACGGAGCAGCCAGCATCGGGAAGTTGTGACGACTTACAACATCAGGTGCCAGATAACGCAATGTTGCTGCATGGTTAAGTTTTTCAGAATAACATTCACAAAAAAGCCGGACGATGTCCGGCTTTTTTGCATAAGTCGTATGAAATGATGCTTAATGTTTAGTTCATCATTGACTTAACTTTTTCACGCAACTGAGCATCGCTTTGCAACGCCAAGGCAATGTTGCTGTATGTCTCGACATCTAAACCAGCATCCTGAACCACCTGAACCATTTTCTGGCTGGCTTCCTGTTGCAATTGGGCAGCTTTATCTGGATTTTCAGTTGTTTCCAATTTGCCAGAATACTGGCTGCGAATCCCTTCCAGATCTTCTTGAACTGCCGCGAATTTTTTCAGATCGGTGTTGCTGAAATCATCAGCAGGTACTTCCTGAGCTTGTGGCGCAGGGCCTTTATCAGGCGCGGCGCGCTCATAACTATCACCAGCATAGGCTGCAGTGCCTAAACCCATTGCCATTAATAAGGCCGATAATGTTGTTAATTTCGTTTTCATCTATTAAAACTCCTCTGCGGTTAAACGCATCTAAGCTGGTGCGAGAAGCGTGCCAGACGTAATTGACTATATCTAACCAATTGAAAAATAATATTATTAAATGATTCGGTTGCACTTTCTGGTTTCCAGCAAAACTTGAAAACGACCTAATATTGTGTCATTTTGGCGCATGTGCCATTAAGTTCTGAGGTGACATGCGCTTTCCTGCCGTGTTCAGTAGTTTACGTTCCGTCTTGCTGATAAAAGTCGCTGTGCCTGTGTTATTGCTGCTCGGTATTATGCTGGCGGTGGGGCTGGCATTAGTCGGACAGTTTATTGAATCGCGGATGCAGCGTGATTTGCAGTTAGTCGCCCGAACTATTCATTTACCCATCGCGCAGGCGTTGGAGCGACGCGATATTAGCCAGTTACAGAACAGTATGGCGTCGGTATTTGGTATCACCGAAGTGTATGGCGCTTATGTGTTCGATAAACATGGTCAGCGGTTAAGCAGTTTTGGCGCCGTCAATCCTACCCGGGAACAGGCCACTGATGCGCTGGAGCAGATAGTTGACGGAGAATTTGCTCAATACGAACGGATTTCTGGTCGCAATGTTTATTCTTTCTTTATGCCGATTTTTGATGCCACCGGCAGACCCAACGGTTTATTGCAGGTTACCCGTCGGCGCAGCGATATCGAGCAGGAGCTGACGCAATTACACTATTGGGCATGGGGAGGTTTTGCGCTGGTTTCCATGCTGATACTCGGCACGTTGGCATTTACCCACCATCGGGCGATTGGTCGGCCGATGCAGTCTTTATTGGACAGTATGCGCCGGGTCAGTGAAGGGGAAAAACAGCATCGGGCGCAGATCAAGAGCCCGACTGAAATCAACCAATTGGCCACGGGTCTTAATGGCATGCTCGATGCAATTGATGCTGCCAATGCCCGTGAATTGACCCAACGTGAAGCAAGGGAAATGATGGCAGAAAAACTGCGTCACAACGAAACCCTGGCAGCATTAGGTCAATTATCAGCAGGTGTTGCCCATGAACTCGGCGCGCCGCTGAGTGTGGTTGATGGGAGGGCTAGTCGATTATTAAGACGTAATCCTGCCGCTGCAGAAAAACAAGAACTGCATGAAATCAAAAACCAGGCAGCACGCATGACCTCAATTATTCAGCAGTTACTGAGTTTTGGCCGGTCATCACGTGCAGAAAAGCGCAATTTAGCTGTTGAATCATTAATTGCCCGGGCAATTGCCTTGCTGGAAGCAGATGCTGGAGCGATACAGATACAAGGTGGCCCGCCAGCAATGATTTATGGTGATTCACTGAGTCTTGAGCAAGCACTGGTCAATTTATTACGTAATGCCTGTCAGGCTTGTCCTGAGGGGCCGGTTGAAATTACCTGGCAAATTGACCAACAACAGTTGGAAATTCATATTGCAGATGCCGGGCCGGGCATTCCCGAAACATTAAAATCACAGATTTTTGAGCCCTTTGTGACCAGTAAAACACCCGGTCAGGGCAGCGGGCTGGGGCTGGCAATTGTTCAACAGGTGTTACGTGAACATCAGGCCAGCATTGCCCTGGTCGACAACCATTTGGGCGGTGCCTGTTTCCGATTACGTTTTAAATTAGCTGAACAGCAAGACGAGCAAAAGACCAATGGCGAATAAGCAGGTTTTATTACTGGAAGATGATGAAGCGTTAAGCCGTCTGATCTGCGATGAATTGGAAGCGCAGAACTGGCAAATAGTGGTGCAGCATGATTTGGCCAGCGCAAAAAAATGGTTAACCAAACATCATCCGGCACTGATTGTCACAGATTTACGCCTGCCAGATGGTAACGGCATGTCACTGGTGGAGCAGGTGGTGGCTGACTGGGGAGAAGAGCAGCGACCAGGGCTTATCGTCATTACGGCCTTTGGCAGTGTCCGGCAAGCTGTTGAAGCTTTGCAGGCGGGCGCTGATGACTTTCTGACCAAGCCACTGGATTTGGATCATTTTCTATTGGCAGTGAAGCGGGTCATTGCCAATCGTGCTTTAAAAGATGAGCTTTTTCAGTTTCGTAAGCTGAGTAAGCAAAAGGATTTTTACGGCATGTTTGGCCGCAGCGCTGCTATGCGTAATTTGTTTGAACAAATTAAAGTCATCGCCCGTGCGCAGGGACCGGTGCTTATCAATGGTGAAAGCGGCACCGGTAAAGAGTTGGTTGCCAAAGCATTACATAATGAGAGTGATCGTGCCGATGCGCCTTTTTTGGCGGTGAATTGCGCCGGTATTCCTCAGGAGTTACTGGAAAGTGAATTTTTCGGCCATGCCGCAGGCGCCTTTACTGGTGCGAATAAAGTTCGTAAAGGGTTATTGCAGCAAGCTAATGGCGGCAGTTTACTACTCGATGAAATCGGTGAAATGCCCATGGCTTTACAGGCGAAATTGCTGCGCGCCGTGCAAGATGGCTCAATTCGGCCGGTGGGGCAGGATACGGAAGAACAGGTTGATGTACGGATCATTGCCGCCACCCATCGGGATTTAAAACAAAAAGTCGAAGAAGGCAGTTTTCGTGAGGATTTGTTTTACCGGCTGGAAACCTTTGCTTTGTCGGTACCGCCGCTTAGGGACCGCGAAGATGATTGCGAGTTGTTGGCGCAGCAGTTTTTGCAAAACCTGGCAGTCGCCCAGGGCAAAACGGTTAAAGGTTTCAGCGAATTAGCATTGGCGAAACTCCGGGATTATCCGTTTCCCGGTAATGTTCGCGAATTACAGAATGTGGTCGAGCGGGCAGTGGCTTTTTGCAACGAAGACTGGATCCAGGCCGATCACTTGCCAGCGCGTTTAACCCAGTCATCGGAGCAAAATATTACCCTGCAAACGACTGATGCTGCTGGAATTGATGCCACACTGCTGGCCGGACCGGTTTTACCAACGTTGGATCAGTTACAAAAACGTTATGTACGAAAAATTCTCGATGAAGTTGATGGTAACAAACGCCGTGCAGCGGCTCTGCTGGGCATCGGCCGGAGAACGTTATACCGCTGGCTGGATGAAGAAGAAACCGATGCTTAGGGTGCTTTAATATAACCCCATTTACCATGCAATTTGACGGCGGCGACACCGTCGCTGAATGCTTTGGCATGTTCGAATTGAGGTTTAATTACCATCTCACCCTGCTGATTGATATAACCATATTCCCAGAAATCCACGGTCGCCGGTGCGAGGCCATCCGTAAAGGATAATGCCCAGCTGAATTCGGGTTTGATTGCCCATTCACCTTGGCTATTCAGATAACCCACTTTGCCATTTTGTTCGACCCGTGCCAGACCCTCACTAAATGACCAGGCATCATCGAATTCTACGGCGGTAAGCGGCAGACCCTCGTCATTAATATAACCATAGCGATCGGCCTTACGAACTGCAGCAAAGCCTTCATTAAACGTTTTGGCAGCCTCATAGGCGGGTTTGATCAGCCAGCTACCATCAGGACGAATGTAGCCCCAAGCCTCATCATTGGCGACGGCAGCAAAGCCATCTTTAAAAACCCGGGCCTGATCAAATTGGGTGGCAATCGTTATGTCGCCCTCTGCGTTGACATAACCCCATTTATCATCTTGCTTAACCGCAGCGAGGCCTTCGCTGAAAGCAAGGGTATCGTCAAACTGCGCAGCAATTTGCCACTGGCCTTTTTTATCAATAAAGCCCCAGCGCTCCTGATCATTCTGGACAGCTGCCAGCTGTTCAGAAAATATCGTTGCCTGCGTAAATTGCCGCGGGATAACTTCTTTACCATTCGTATCAACATAGCCCCACAAACCGTTTTTCAGCACCGCTGCCAGACCATTTGCAAAAGTGTGCATGCGGGCATAAGTCGGCTTGAGGATCATGTTCCCCTGACGATTAACGATCCCCCATTGATTATCCTGGCGATACGGGGCGACATCTCCGCTAAAGTCAGCAATTTCGTCGGCCTGAAACAGTTGATTACCGTTCGAATCTATCAGCACCATTTGTACCATGCCGCGCTCGGCAATCATCACGGTTGCATTACCATTGTTGAAACGACCGGCATCATCAAATTTAAAATCAATGGCCAGATTTTCGACAAAAGCCATGGTAGGCTGATAGGCAAAACTAACACCAGCGATGGTGAGCAACAGGATCAGCGCCGATCCCCTTTGAAATTCCAAAAAACGTGAAAAAAACATAAGCGAAATTACCTGATTTATTGATATTTCGATGGTCATGGCCGCGTTGTGAAATTCGCGTGAAGGCATATTTGGAAAGTGTAACGCATGTGGGGAACGCTATGATCGAACGGGATGAAGACACGTTTAGCGCAATGAAAGCGGTTGCTGAAGACATTGATTTATCATCACGTAATTACAATGATGAAATTATCGGCATTGATTATTACGCCAATTTGCAGGTGCTGACGCCAGACCAGCTCAAGATATTACAAAGACTCTGGCAGCAAAAACGACAAACCTGTTTGAAAGAACGCTGGGCATCACAGTGGATGGTGGTGCAGGTCTGTTTACTGATTCTGCTAGCGATGTTTATTGCCTGGTTATCAGGCGGTTTTGCCGGCATTCTGGCGAGTATTGCCGGCGTGGTTGCCATGATTGCAATGATTGAGGATAAACGGGTTTCTATTGCAAAGCGCAATCTTAATGATGCAATAAAGGTGTGTGAGCGCTTACAACAAGTTGGTATGTGATCTGTTGACGGAACTGTGTTGCCAGAGAAGCGGTCTGGCAATCAGCCTAGTCAGTCAGGAATCTTAAGTGTTGAAAACATTATTCAGTGGTTTGTCGGCAATGTTGCTGGCGGCCTGTTCGCCGGTTAATTTGCTCAATGCCATGGTACCCAGTCATGGATTTACCGTTTATCGGGACATAGCTTATGGCAATCTGGAACGGCAAAGCCTGGACATTTATCTGCCGACACAACGCGCTGCCAAAGGCGGTCCGGTAGTAGTATTTTTTTATGGCGGTGGCTGGGAAGATGGCGACAAAAATGATTACAAATTTGTTGGCGAAGCATTGAGCAGTCATGGCATTACCGCTGTGATCCCGGATTACCGTGTTTATCCGGAAGTACTTTTTCCGGACTTCGTTGATGATGCGGCAGCCGCGGTTGCCTGGACGCATGCCAATATTGACCATTATGCTGGTGATAAGCAGCAACTCTTCATTGCCGGCCATTCTGCCGGGGCGCATATCGCCAGTTTGCTGGTATTAAATCCTGAATACCTTAAAAAGTATGCGCTTACTCCGGATGAAATTAACGGAATGATTGGGTTGGCAGGTCCATATGATTTTCTGCCATTAAAAAGTGACACCTTAAAAACCATCTTTGGCCCTGAAGAGCAGCGTTGGCAATCACAACCCATAAATTATGTGAAGGGTGATAATCCACCGATGTTGCTGATGGTCGGGGAGCGTGACTTAACGGTGTGGCCGCGAAACAGTTATCATCTCGCTGATAAAATTGCCCAGCAAGGCGGGGAGGTAGAATTGCTGAAATTCCCCGATTACGGTCATGTGTCGATGGTCGCCAAACTGGCCAAACCGCTGCGTGGTGATGGTGCTTTACTCAAGCCGATATTAGCGTTTATCGATAAACATCGCCGTTAAATCAGACGATTAAGTTTTTGTGCCAACCAGTTGCCGCTGGTAAAAGCCGCTTCCACCCTTCCCTGAATGCACCAGTCACCACAGGCGGCCAATTGCCGGGCTTTGTCCACATAGGCTTTGGCGGCAGTTTGCCGGCTTAAATTCACATAGGTCCAGCGCTTGGTTTCCTGATGCACCAGATCGTGTCGATTAATGCCGGCAATTCGTTCAACCTCAGACAATAAATGAGCGCCGGCAGCGTTTAAATCCAGCTGAAAGTTGCTACGGGTCCAGGCGTTGGTGGCCAGCGCCAGCATACTGAAAGAACCGACACGACCGGGTTTACTGCTATTGACGGACATCCAGCTGATATCCGCCTGTTTAACATGGGCTGCCTGCCAATCCAGATCTTGTGGTTGATTAAACCCCAGCATCAATGCATAACAGGGCCGCATTAAGTTATCAGGGAGTTTGTTTAACAAGGGGGTATGTTGTTCAAATAAGTCAGCTGATTGTTTGGCAGGCAAACTGCTAATCACCCAGTCAAACTCACCGATGAGATGATCTCTTGCATACAGTTGCCACAAATTGCCATCACGACGGAGAGATTCAATATTGCAGTCATAGCGAATAGTCAGTGAGGCTGCCATTGCCCGTGGCAGTGCATTCATATCGGGTGCACCGACATAATGGCCGAATTCGCCATCCCATTGACGCCGGCGGGTGATCTTCGGACCGTCAAATTCAGCAAAAGCGGCATCCCACCGTGCTACTGCGCCTCTGGCAATATAAGGTGACAGAAATTTTTGAAAGTCGGCAGATTTGGCGGTAAAAAACTGGGCTCCGTGATCAAATACAAAGTCACTGGCCGGGCGACTGGCCATTCGGCCACCGGCGCTACCGGCGCGTTCAAATACCGTAATGTCGTGGCGGCGAGCCAATTGGTGCGCCGCAGTTAAGCCGGCGATGCCAGCGCCAATAATTGCAATTCGGGCCATGATTTGTCTCTGAAATTTGTTGTTATGACCCGTTATCACCTTATCAGTTGCAAACTTCAGGCATAAAAAAACCCGGCCGGGGCCGGGTTTCTTCAATGCGTTATCTGCTGATTAACGGTTGCAGATATACATGGTTACTTCAAAACCGAAACGCATGTCTGAATATTCTGGTTTAGTCCACATAACAATCACTCCTTTGTTGAATGGTCAGCAATCGCTGACTTGGAATATATGATAGCGAAACACAAATTTTAGCAAATCAGCGCTTTGCCTGATTACTCTCAGGATTATGCTTAATCAGCTTCCCGCAGACTGACAAATTCCTCAGCAGCGGTGGGATGAATGCCAATCGTTCGGTCAAAATCAGCTTTCTTAGCACCTGCCTGCATCGCAATAGCGATGCCTTGCATAATTTCGCCGGCGTCGTCGCCCGCCATATGCGCGCCAATCACCCGATCAGTTTGCCGGTCGACAACTAATTTCAGAAAGTTACTGTTTTTTCTGTCCGTTAACAGCGCCTTTAGGCCTTTAAAAGATTTGGTAAAAACAGCGACATTCAAACCTTTATCGCTCGCTTGCTGCTCAGTCAGACCGACTTTGGCAACCGGCGGATTAGCAAATACCGTGGTGGGTGCCAGATCCAGATTAATGTCACTGGGCTCGTCTTCAAAAAGCGCCCCTGCCAGTGCGTGTCCCTGGGCAATCGCCACCGGTGTCAGCTGCATGCCGCCGGTCACATCGCCAAGCGCATAAATACCCTCAATACTGGTGGCAAATTGCTGATCGACTTTAATATAGCCCTGTTCATCCAGCTGCATATTAAGGCCTTCAAGATTTAAACCCTGCGTATTTGCTTGACGGCCGGCAGCAACCAACACCAAATCAGCATGAACCTGTTGTTGTTCATCAATAATGACCGCGAAGCTGCCATCGGCTTGTTTTTCAATAGCCTGTGCTTCGCTGCTTAAATGCAAGTCAATGCCATTTTGCTGCATTTGCCGGGCACAAAAGTCAGCACAATCGGCATCAAAGCCCATCAACAGGCGTGGGCTTTTGGCTATGACGGTGACGTTAACACCAAGCCGTTGCAATAAACCGGCAAACTCACTGGCAATATAACCACCGCCAATAATCGTCAGCCGTTTTGGTAATGCCGTTAATTGAAACATCGCGTCGGAGTCGACCGCATACTCAATCCCATCAATTGGCGGCAGCAAGGCTTTAGCCCCGGTGGCAATCACAATATAGCGGGCAGAGACGGACTTGCCGTTGATTTCAATTTGATTGTCGTCCACTAAGCGAGCAGTACCGCTCAGCAAATTGATGTCGGCCTCTTTGAGCAGATCCTGATAATTGTTATTAATACGCTGAATTTCATTTTGGACATTATCGCGCAACGCTTGCCAGTGAAATTCAGGCGCTATATGTTGCCAGCCATAGCTGTGCGCATCCTGAAAAGCATCAGCAAATTCGGCAGCATATACCAGCAGTTTTTTGGGAATACAGCCGGCATTAACGCAGGTGCCACCCAAAGCATTTTGTTCGCAAATCGCTACTTTGGCGCCATACTCTGCCGCGCGCCGGGCAGCACTGATGCCACCGGAGCCGGCACCTATTACAAGTAAATCATAGTCATATTGCATGTTTGATGAAGGTAATTACCGTTTTTAAATGTTATTAACTATAAATATTGTTAAAAGTCGACATTATTTTTGGTTGCCTGCCGCTTATATTGATACATAGCTTCATCGGCAGCGTTATAAAGCTGTTGCAGATCGAAATCCCCCTTTTCATGGGTTGTAGCGATACCAAAGCTATATTCCAAATGCTGCGTTTCGCTCACATGTCGGTTATAGGCAGCGACAGTGGCTTCCAGTCGGTGCATGACTTGCTGATAATCACTTTCGTCTTGATTAATGATTAAGGCGACAAATTCATCACCACCGACCCGACCCAGTAAATCTGACTCCCGGAAATTTTTCTGCAATAACAGACCAAATTGTTGTAATGCCTCATCACCGGCCTGATGACCTTCGTTATCGTTAATCGCTTTGAAGTTATCCAGGTCAAAATAAATCAAAGCGGCACATAGCCCCTGCATTTGGCATAAATCGAGCAAATGCTGTGCGCGATGTTCAAAACCGCGACGATTCAGCAGTCCTGTTAAATGATCTTCACTGAGCAGTAGGTTAGCCGCAATTTCCTCTTCGACCATTAGCCCCAGCTCACGTAGTAACTGGGCATCATTTTCCGAGAATTGACGCGGCTTATCATCTATCACACAGAGGCTAC
>CAYYRO010000026.1:0-22735 GCA_964474075.1 uncultured Methylophaga sp. | reverse complement strand
GATGGTTACGTCAACACCTAACTTTTGGAAATAATCCGCTTGCTCAGATTTGCGGATCATTGCCCGGACAGGCTGTTGCTGTTCAGCCATCAACGATACTAATAATTTACCGATTTGCCCGTTGGCACCGATAACCAATGTTTTTGCCATTTTTATCTCCTTTTTTGCTTCGCGAGTGCGAGTTGCAGAACGACAATGAATGTTTCATCACGGCTTCAGGTGGATAAACTCAAACCAGATATTAAATTAAAGACAGCGAATATCGGGGGGGCTGACTCAGGCTGTTTCAGTATATTTTCCCGCCAGGGCAATTTGACCTTGTGCCAACAGCCAGCCAAACATCATAAAGACCAACATACCCAGTAAAATGCCGATAAAACTGATGCCATCATCGATCAAGAAACCCAGAATTGCCGGTGCGACACCGGTTGAAAATACCATTAAAGCCGACTTTACACTGCGAACCCTACCCAGATGTTGTCGCCCCCACAAGACGACCAGTAAACTGTCGACCACCGGTGATGACATGCCGAGGGAAATACCCGCACCAATCATTAAAATCAAAACCCCGGCACTGCCGCCGACAATAATCGCTGCAATGATTGCTAACGCAAATGGTAATAAATAGATCCGTGCTAACAGTGACACACCCCATTCATCAACCCAGCGGCCGCCCATTAAAGAGCCTGGGAACCGTGCCAGACCCATCGCCATTAAACCCAGTGCATAAGCCGTCGTCGTGGCATTCAAATCACTGGTCATTTGTGCCTGATAAATAAAAATCCCGGTCAACGTTACCGGTAAGGCCATGGTCAATGGAATGATCTGCCAAAACCGCCATTCACGCAGCGGATTGGGTCCCTGAATTTTATTACCGCTGGCATCACGTTGAATAACCGGGGCTGCCGGCCATGGCGAAAAGATAAACAACAAAAGCCACATTGATGCGATTAATAACGCAACAACCCACCAGATTTGTTGCCAGCTTAACCAGCCAATTAAGATAGCTAATAAAGGCGGTAATAAAATTTCGCCAAATGGCATGCCGAGACTGACCACACCGAGTGCCCGGCCACGATTAACAGTAAATTCACGGCCAGCCAGTGTGCTGCCAAAATGCGTCATTAATCCCTGGCCACAGAGGCGCACTAAACCCAGCCCGACAATCGCCGTTATGAGCCAGGGTGATAAGGTCAGCAGGGCAACGCCAGCCAGCAAGGCAGTTAACACCAAAAGTGCATAACGGCGAGGGGCGATCCAATCCAGTTTGGCCCCAAAATGCATAACCAGAAAGCCGCTTACCATGGTGATACCGGCATACACGCTGCCAAATTCACCTGCCGATAAATTCAGAGTTTGCGCAATATCTTTCTGAAACAGGCCGATAAAAAAACTCTGACCCAGATTGCCGCTGAATAAAGCAATAAAGCTGATGGCCAACAGCCCAAAATGCTGGCGAATTAATAACCAATAGCCGGTTTTAGCGTTGTTATCCATGTGTTGTCTTCATTTACGGTGCTTAAATAATCGTGGATTACTGCGAATAAATCGTTCGATCATATTTTCCAGAAAAGAACCATCATCTGTTGTTTTGATATAACCGTAACCCAGTATGCTGATTACCAGCGCGCCAATGGCGTCAACAATCAAATCCCACATGGTGTCGGTCAGGCCTGAATAGTCGCCAAACATAGGTTTTTGCATATTCATACCAAACAGTGAGTCCATGGCGAATTCAAAAATTTCCCACAGAGCGCCAATACCAAGTGCGAACAAAAACGCAAAAAATGCCACAAATCCCGGTCGCATATGCAGTTCAATCCGCTCGCTTTCATTCAGCACATACACCAGTAAAAAGCCGATGATGCCCAGCAAAAAGCCGGAGCTGGTATGCAGCACAATATCCCACCACCAGAATTTGGTGTAATAGCCATGTACTTCACCTAGAAATACCGCCGCAAAGACAAAAGCGATGGTCAATAGCTGAAATTCGGTCGGAATACGCAGTTGAAAATGCCGGGCCAGAAATAACGGATACAAGCTGATAATAATAATCGCGGTGATGATCACCACATTCAACCATTGTTGCTCCCAAATTGCGCCGGCCAGCCCCAACACCAAAATGCCTTGCAATATTAAGGTCAATCGTTTGTAAAACGAATCATCAGCCATCATCCACTCCAAAATTACTTAAGCAACTCGCGCGTTATGCTGTGGTCATTAAGTCTATCCTAGCAACAAGGACGGTATCAGGTGCTTCGTCATTTTTTGTTATGCCTCGCTTTTTTGGCTTTGCCGGTGCAGGCTGCTGATCTGAGTTTGCTGGCAAAACCCGGCTATGCGTTATTGCTAAGGCATGCACTCGCGCCCGGTGTGGGCGATCCAGCAGGTTTTCAACTTGATGATTGTGCAACACAACGTAACTTATCTGAGCAAGGACGTCAGCAGGCCCGGCAGATTGGCGACAAATTGCGAGCAGCTGGTATTAAAAATCCAGAGGTCTATAGTAGCCGTTGGTGTCGCTGTCTTGAAACCGCTGAATTATTGGGCTTTGGTGCGCCTCAATCACTGCCAGCTATAAATTCCTTTTTTCAATCTTCAGATCCCAATGCCAAAACAAAAGCGACCAAAGCGTTCCAACAACATTTGTTTGAAGGACGCAATCAAGCGGCAAGAATTTATATCAGCCATCAGGTGAATTTATCGGCCTTGCTAGGTGGTTTTGCCGCTTCAGGCTCTGGTTATCTGGTCAAGATCAGCGATCAGGGGGCAATTGAAATTATCGATGATTTTTCAATGGATTAGCCGGATAAAAATGTCCGCCGGTTTGAACCCTATGGTCTGAATTTGTATACTGGTTGCGAACAATTGTTCTGCACGACCCAGCTAAAATTTAAAATCACATGGAGAGTTTTGTGCACTTAACTGCCCTCAACCGGATTCCTAAGCCGGTACTTTTTGCTGTTTTATTTGCTTTCTTTTTTGCTTTTGCATCGCTGGTACAAGCAGGACAAACCGCAGTTTCCCCTTCCGATAGCACTGAAAGTAAACCCTCTTACGAAACGCTTGCTGATGTGCTGGAAAATCCCGAATCCCGCCAACAGCTGATTGATGAACTCCGGTCAATGTCCGGAAAAACAGATGCTGATGAGGTTAACGAGGCTGGTGCCGATGCTCCCCCCGAAGAAAGCGCATCATTCGCACGACAAATCGCCGATAAAACACAGCAAGTTGCTGAGGATTTGGTTACAACGGTCAGTAACAGTTTTCAGGCTGTCGGCAGAATTGGTTCGACCGAGAGTGAACGTGACTGGTCCAAACTGACCACAGATTTGCTGCATCTGCTGATCGTCATGGCGGTAACAATTGGTGTTTTTTGGCTGACACGTGGGATTGCTCGCAGTTTATTTACCAAAGCCAATAACTGGGCCGATGCTGATGCCCGTAATCCTGTGCTTCGCCGTGGTTTGGCAATAACAGCATCAGTATTTCTAGATCTATTGGTGGTTGCACTGGCCTGGGTAGTCGGCTACGCCGTGGCATTGTTTGCCTTGGGTAACGACGGCGAGATGCAGATAATTGAATCCTTATATCTCAATGCTTTTTTGATGATTGAGATTTTCAAAGTGTTACTACGTACCGTGTTTTCGGTTAAAGATGCTGCGCTGCGTCCTTTACCAATGAATGACGATACGGCGATTTATTGGCATAGCTGGGTAAACAGACTAACCAATTTTATTGGTTACGGTGTGTTATTGGTGGTGCCACTTATCAATAATTTATTTTCTCCGGCGGTTGCTGAGTTGCTCAATGTACTGATTGTTTTGTTCGCTTTTGTTTATGCGACGTTGACTATTTTGCAGAATCGCGCGCAGGTTCGTGATCAACTACAAACACTGGCATTGGATACCAGCTTTAGTCTCAGCCGGGTGGGCCTTGGTATGTTAGCCCGCAGCTGGCACCTTGTTGCCATTGTCTACTTTGCTGTGATGGCCGGTAGTTTATTACTGGAACCTAAAGAAGCCCTGCCTGTGATGCTGATGGCAACGCTGCAAACCTTGATAGCAATTGCGGTTGGTATGCTGTTAATGAGCATTTTAGCCTGGTACTTAAACCGTCCATTGAAAGTGAGTGATAGCCTGCGCAGCCGCTTTCCTATGCTGGAATACCGGTTGAACGGGTTTGTCCCCAAGGTTTTCCAAACACTGCGCATTGTCATCCTGATTAGCGTTATTGCGGTCGTATTGGATGCCTGGCATATCTTTAATTTGCGTGACTGGCTGGCATCATCTGCGGGTCTTCACTTTATTGCCACATTGCTGACAGTCGGCGCGATATTGCTGGCAGCGATGTTGATCTGGATCGGTGTGGCCAGCTGGATTGAGCACAGACTGAATCCGCAAAGTGATGCTGATGCGCCAACGGCGCGCGAAAAAACCTTGCTGACCATTTTCCGTAATGCATCAGCAATTGCCTTGATTATCATGACAGTAATGATTGTCTTGTCCGAGATTGGCATTAATATCGGGCCATTATTGGCCGGTGCCGGTGTGCTGGGTCTGGCAATTGGTTTCGGTGCCCAGAAACTGGTGCAGGATGTTATTACCGGTGTATTTATCCAAATGGAAAATGCCATTAGTGTCGGTGATATTGTCACAGCAGGTAATATTACCGGTACTGCCGAGAAACTGACTATTCGCTCTTTGAGCTTGCGCGACTTGTCCGGTACGTTTCATATCATTCCGTTTTCGTCGGTTGATACTGTTTCTAACTTTATGCGTGAGTTTGCTTATCACGTGGGCGAGTATGGTGTCGCTTATCGCGAAGATACCGATGAAGTTATCGTTAAACTGCGTGAAGCCTTTGATGAATTACTGGCTGATGAGGATAATCGCAGCAAAATTCTCACCGATGAACTGGAAGTGCATGGTGTGACGGCATTGGCGGATAGTTCGGTCAATGTTCGGGTGCGTATCAAAACCCTGCCGGGTTCACAGTGGGGGGTTGGCCGGGCTTATAACCGTCTGGTTAAACGGCATTTGGATGCTGCTGGCATTGAGATCCCATTCCCACATCTGACCTTGTATTTCGGTGAAGACAAAGAGGGTAAAGCGCCAGCTGCACCTTTACGGGTTATCGATTCGCCGAAAACACTGACCGATGATGAGTCATCTTCGGAAAAAGATCCGCGTAGTAAAACCAACCCGAAAAAAAACGAAGACTTTGACGAAACTGACTAAGACTAAAGTCGGCAGAGAATTTCTGTTTTCTGCCGGCTTTTTTTAGCGTTGTTTACGTTGAATTAAATGCTGTAAATTTTGCTCGCCACGACAATCATTGCAATGATTCAGTGATTCACTGACCGCGGCATCAGCTGCCTGATAATCCTGCATTAAGTACAAAACAGTCGCGCGCATTAATGGCTGATTGGCATAATTCATTAACACGTCATCCAGTACCAGCTGCGTATTGGCATCGGCCTGAAAATAATGCAGATCGGTAACATCGCCTGCCAAAGCTAAATCCATAGTCCGCGCCGCTTTTTCAGTTTCACCGGTTAGCGCGGTGGCCAGCGCATACCCAACTTTTGGCACAGCATTTTGAGGATTTTGCTGTCTTTGATAAGCAAAACTATCGAGTGCCTGATCGGTTTGATAATTACCCAATGCTGCCCAGGCATCAATATTTTGACCTGTTAAATTTTGGCTTGGCATCGGTGCAGTTCGGGTCATAGGTGCCGGTGAATAAGCCCGTGGTGACACACCATTGTAGTAAGTGCCTGAGTAAATGATCGGTGCGATAATTCCCAAACTGATGCCATTGTGATGGTGACGGTATGGCGGCCGGTAATGATGTTGATAGCCATCAAAACGTGGATGCTGGTGGTGGTAGTGCGGTTTGTCGCGATGAGACGGATGCTTACCGTGATGCTTAAAGCTGTTATAGGTTTGCGGCCGCTGGTGGCCAAACGAAGACTGGCTGCCAAAGCCACTGCAATTACTGCAGGTGCGCGGTTTCATGCTCAGATCAGCCAAAGCCGGCAGTGGCATCAGCCATAAAAAACCGCTGAAAAGTAATGGCAACATGGAAAAAACGGGTATTTTCATAACAGACATAACCTTGATCTCAATTGAGTCCGGTAATTGTATTGTGACCCCAAAAAAGCAGTGCTGTTCAAAATTTACCTGATTTAACTTTTTGTTTCTAAAGGCAAGATTTGTCCATCGAGCATCAAGCTTTTTGTTATCATGCGCGGCTAATTCTGATTTTAAAAGCACCCTATGTCTCAGCAGTCATTCAGCAAATTACCCTTACCCGCCGCGCAAATCGAAGTACTTGATAGCCTTGGTTATCAAACTATGACACCGATTCAGGCACAGTCATTACCGGCTATTTTGCAGGGTAGGGATGTGATTGCCCGCGCCAAAACCGGCAGTGGTAAAACCGCCGCCTTTGGTATTGGTTTGTTGCAAAACATTAAGCCACAATGGTTTGCTGTGCAGGCGTTGGTGCTATGTCCTACCCGCGAACTTGCCGATCAAGTCGGCAAAGAGATCCGCAAACTGGCGCGGTTTATCCCGAATCTGAAACTGGTCATGCTCTGCGGCGGTAAATCCATCGGCCCGCAAATCGGTTCCTTGGAAAAGGGCGCGCACATCATTGTCGGCACACCCGGACGTATTCAGGATCATCTTAAGAAAAACACTCTGAAACTCGATGGTCTCAACACGGTGGTGCTCGATGAAGCCGACCGCATGCTGGATATGGGCTTTATTGACGTAATGCAGGATATTCTCAGTCAAACGCCTAAGCAGCGGCAGACGTTATTATTCTCAGCGACTTATCCGGAAGGTATTGCCAAAATCAGTCGACAATTCCAGCGCGACCCGCTGACGGTCACCGTTGAAAGTGAACATCAGCCGGCGGTAATTGAACAGCTGTTTTATGAAGTTAAAAAACATGAGCGCAACAACACGTTAAGGGCGTTGTTTGAACATTACCGGCCGCGCACGGCGATCGTGTTTTGCCATACTAAAAAACAATGTGATGAAGTCGCTGATTGGTTAAACAGTCAAAAAATCAGTGCTCAGGCGATTCATGGTGATTTGGAACAGCGTGACCGTGATGAAGTGCTGGCCTGTTTTGATAATCAAAGCTGTCCGGTATTGGTGGCAACTGATGTGGCCGCACGCGGCCTCGATATTAAAGCCATTGATATGGTGGTTAATTACGAATTACCGCGCGATCCGGATGTCTATGTGCATCGCATTGGCCGGACGGGTCGTGCTGGCGAAACCGGTCTTGCCATGAGTTTGGCTGTTGAAGCCGATGCGCCGCGTATGGCAGCCATTGAGCGCTATTTAAAGCAGCCTTGCCGTTGCGACGTGCCGGCATCATTGGATCGCGATGCCAGTTACAGTTTGCAATCAGAGTGGGCGACCATTCAGATAGATGCCGGTCGCAGACAAAAAATGCGCCCGGGTGACATTCTCGGCGCGTTAACTGGTGATGCCGGATTGGCTGGCAGCAGCATTGGCAAAATCAGCATAATGGATATGTCGAGTTATGTGGCGATTGCCAAATCAGCCTTGGAGCAGGCGCTTGATTACCTGGCGCAGGGCAAAATCAAAAACCGCAGCGTGCGGGTACGTAAAATTCGCTGAGTTATAGGCGTTTTTCTAAACTGCTTGAACTGCAAAAAGCGCTAAAGCTTAACCAAATTCAGACCAGTTTTAGTCTTTAACAAATTCACCGGTTGCTGCGCCCTCAAGCAGGGATTGCAGATCGGTTGACGTTAACGCTAAGGCATAGCCCAAAACGCCACTGCCGATAATCACCTCATCATAGTTATAGGTGCTTTGATCCACCAACACTTGAATCGTATCAGGCAAAGCTATCGGTGGCACAGCGCCAACCACATAGCCGGTTGCTTGCGATACTTCAGAAAACTCTGCCATTCGCAGTTTTTTCTCACCCAGTTGCTTACGTAATACACCCCAATCAGCGCGGCCGCCGCCAGCCACGGCCAGCAGCACAAATTTATCCGAGCCGGTTTTAAATAACAGACTGCGCACCACCGAATGCGGATCACGTCCCTGACTGCTGAGCCATTCTTCCAAATTACGGATGGGTTTTTTGTCTTCACTCAAGGGGATTTCAATCACTGAATAAGCAATTTGTTTTTGCTGTAGTAACTCGGTGACTGGTGATTGCAGTTCAGACATGATGTTCCTCGGATAAATAAATCAGCACGTTAACGAATTAATACTGGCGAAGCAAAAAAGTAGGTTGTTGCAGGCTGTCAATCAGTTCGTGTTTGAGTAGCCAGTCGCGGGCATCTTCAGCATCTTGTTCAAACCAGGCCTTGGCATTGCCGAGCCGGAAACTGTAACCCCAGCTATCCATATCCTCAAACATGCGTTTGCGGCCGACACCGGGCAGATAATCACTGAGCAGAATTTGCAGGTAACAGACACCGTTTTCTTCATCATAATCGCCCTCGGCATCTGTATCCAGCGCGGCCCGACGTAATGGGTCCATACAAATATAATGACCGGCTTCATGCAACGCTGAATGCACCGGTGTATCGTTTCGGATGAATAATTGATTGGCTCTCAGACCGGCTTCACGTTCGCCAAAAAAACTGCCGGGAATAACCTCATCACCGGCCACAGCAACGATTTCAATCCCATAACGACTAAGTAACTGTGCCAGCGCCGGCCGAATGGCTGTATCGCAATTCAGCACATTAGTCGGATCTTCAATCAGCTGATTCACGCCGCGCATCACCGATAATGTGGTTAATGACCAAACCGGCCAGGGTCAGGCCAAAAATAGAGGGCATATAACTGACGGTACCATTTACTGCCCGGGCGCGGCCACGACTGACCGGCTCCGGTGGTAAGGGCGCCAGTGGTGGTTCCAGTGAATAAACGGTTTGCACCCCACGGCCGACACCGCGTTTACGCAGTTGTGAACGTAATTGTTTGGCTAGTTTACAGATTGAGGTATCCATTAAATCGCCGGTACGCACCTGTGTCGGATCCAGCTTTCCGCCGGCGCCCATACTGGCAAACACCGGTAATTGCATACGCCAAGCCGTTTCCAGCAGCGTTGATTTACTACTCATGCTGTCAATGGCATCGATGATGACGTCATAACCGTTATCAAGGATCTTGGGAATGGTATCGGGCGTTAAAAAGTCAGTAATAAGAGTTAACTGGCAATCAGGATTAATATCGCGAATCCGCGCGGCCATAACGTCAGCTTTCAGTTCACCGACGGTCGATTTTAAAGCCACCAGTTGCCGGTTAAGATTGGATCCCGACACCACATCATGATCAACCAGTGTTAGTTTACCAACGCCCATACGCGCCAGTGCTTCGGCGGTATAGGAGCCTACGCCGCCCATACCGGCCAGAAACACATGACTGTTTTGCAGTCGTTCGATACCGGTATCACCTATTAAGATATGGGTGCGTTCAAACAGGGGATTTTTGTGCGCCATTAATAACCTCAATTCGTTATGGCGTTATTTTCCGCTATTGGCCTATGGCTTGGCAAAAGCCACTGTTAACGGCGCGGTGAAAATTGCTTAACTGCTTTGATAAATTCATCAAGCAGCGTGCGTTCCTGCCGGTAGCGCAATCGTCGGTACAACGCACTGATTTTCCAGATTTGCGCTTGTTGTTCTGGTAATCGGGCAGCAGCGCGCTGGGCAAAATCATGCGGGCCTTCATGGGCCTCGCGTTGAATGCCGCTTTGCGCCAGTTTCTGGCAAAAGCGCTGGTAATAACGCTGCACCGGATCGGCAATCGGTTTTTGCCAGAGCATCAATAAGGCAATCACACTAAAAATAAGGCTAATCAAAATCGCCAGCCATAAGGCCATTTTCTGCCAGTCGGGTTGTTGCATACCGAGCATACTGAGCAGTGCTTTTTGCAAAGCCGGCCCGTAACCGACCACCCATATATCCCAGGCATTGTTCAGTGCGCCCCAGTTGTTTTTGACATCTTGCCAGAGATTTTCCAAACCCAGATTGCCACCCAGAAAAGCCGGCGAACGACGCGCATCAGGTAACAAATCATTGATGCCCATTTCTACCCGATTGGGCGCTACCGCTGCTGTTGGATCAACACGCTGCCATCCTTTATTGGGCAGCCAGACTTCTGCCCAAGCATGGGCATCACGCTGGCGAATGACCATCACATCATCGACAGGATTGACTTCTCCGCCCTGATAACCGGTCACAATCCGCGCCGGTACGCCGGCAGCACGCATCAATACGGCAAAACTGGCGGCATAATGTTCACAAAATCCTTCTCTGGACTCAAACAAAAATTGATCGACGGTATCACCGCTGAGGATGGGGGGCCGCAATGTGTAATAAAACGGTTGTTCGTTAAAATATTTCAGCACCGTCTGCACATAATCGGCATCATTCTGACTGGCTTGTCGCAGCTCCAGCGCCAGTTGTTTAGTACGTGGATGCTGATTCTCAGGAAGCTGCAAGGCGGTTTCCAGCAGCGGTTCATTTTCAGCATTAAATAAATATTGCGTATGTGAAGTCAGTTCAATCTGGCTGCGACTGCGAAGTTTACGTTCACTGGTCAGCAAACCATCCGCAGTAAAATTCGTCGCCATTGCTGAATGTTTGTCCGTTGGCATATCAAGTGCAAAAAGCCAGTTACGGTTATGCGCTTCTAATGTCATCGTATAGCGATAGGCTTCGCCAGTGACTGATAAGTTTGGACTGTAATTGTCAACAATATCGCTATCCAATGGTCGCCAACCGGTGCCATCAGTTGTCCATAACACCGGTCCACGCCAATAGCGTTCGTTATTGGGCGGATAGCGATCATCAGCAAATTCCACCCGAAAAGCAATCGCATCAGATTGGATAACTTCGCTTATCCGGCCCATCAGCAGCTCATCAGACATACCGGTAGTGCCGGTACTACGTGATGAACTCCCCAAGGTCATCCCATCGGGTAATTGTTCGCTGCCGGCATTGGCATCGGCAGGTAACCCCCAGATAGGGCCGGGAATTCGTGGGAATAACACAAATAACACCAGCATCACCGGCAAGGCTTGCAACACCATGCCCCCGGCGAGTTTCAGCCGGGCTTTGCTACTTAGCACCGGGCTATTGATCTGAATCAGTGACGCTGTCAGCATAATCACAACGCCTATCATCAAGCCAACGACCAGCATATTCTGGGTGAAGAAAAAATTGGTGGTGACCAGGAAAAAGCCTAGAAAACAGGCCATATAAAAATCGCGGTGATTGTTAATTTCAACCACTTTAAATGCCAACATGACGGTTAGCAGTGCCACACCGGCATCACGACCAATCGTCAGGCCATAATTGGCAAACAACAACACAATAGTCAGCACTGCACCAAGACTGTGCAGCCATTTCAGACTGCGTTTTTGGGCCGGTAACGGCCAGCGGCGCCAGTGATGCATTACCCGCCAGCCCATCGTCAACACAAATAAGCCAGCCACCCACAGTGGCTGATAGATCAAATGCGGCAGGGCACCAATACTCAGCGCCGCCATCAGCCAGAGAATAGCGCTTTGTGGTATCGGTCTATTTGTCATACAACGCCAATGCTCTTAAACATTGCTGCCGATGCGTATCACCCAGACCACTGGCAATCTGCAGGTTGGGTAAACTCAGACTGTAACTGCGCCCGGCCGAATCAGCCTGCAATACCCATTGGCATAATTGCGACAGTTTGTTTTCGGTACCGGTTAGATCAGCAACGGCTTGCCAGTCCAAAGTCAGCTGACTGCCTTTGGGCTGTGAAAATTGCTTGCTGCGCATGACATCATCACGGGCCAAAGCTTTCCAGGCAATTTGGTGTCGGGCATCACCGACACGATATTTCTGAAAACCGGCAAAGTCATCCTGTCCGGCTTTTTGTAATGGCTGTTGGTGAATACCGCTGCCGCCAGTATCAGGCAGCGGTAGCTGCCCGTGCGGCGCGGGATAGACCAATGCCCGGCGGTTAATGTCGACAAAAAACCAACAGAAAAACAAACCTAATGGAAATACGCTTGATAAGCGCAACCGGCCTAATTTCAGCCAGCCACGTTCAGTTGTCGGAATAGCAATTTGTAACAACTGCGATTGTTGTCCTGGGATTTGCTCCGCATGTGCCAGTGTTTGGTATCGCGAAAAATTTTGCAGGGGATTCCAGCGGCGTTTAGCGACACTCGGACAATAAGCAATATCAATGGCTGTTAAGGCATGATTACGGGGATTATCAAGCTGCAGCGCTAATTTCACCGGCTGACCGGCAAATACTGGCTGTGGTAAACCTGGCCGACAATCGACATAACGGGCATTACGATAACTATGATGCATGACCACATGACCAATGCCGGCGAGCAAAAAACTCAGTAAGTGACCCAGACTATTATTGTAGTTAATGGCGCCTAACAACATCAGTAAAATCAATGCAGCAAAGCCATAACCGGCACGGCTGGGCATGATATACACCCGCCGGCCGCGGGTTGCCGTCAGCCGGTGCCACTGTTTTTGCAGGACTGCCAACATCGCTTATGGAATGGCAACTTGCTGCAACAGGTCGGTCGCCCAATCTGCCGGCAGCGCATCACTCAGCGCCTGCAAACGATGGCCCACCACACTCGGTAACACTGCCTGCACATCTTCCGGCTCAACATAATCACGACCACTGATAAAAGCCCAGGCTTGCGCGGCATGCAATAAACCGAGACCGGCGCGGGGAGAAATACCGGTTTGAAATTGCCCGGACTGGCGGGTATAGACGAGCAGCGCCTGAATGTAATCGACTAACGCGTCGCTGACGGTGACCTTTTTTACCTGCTGCTGTAAGGCTATCAAATCCTGCGGCGTTATTACCGGCTTTAAAGCTTGCAGCATTTGGCGGCGGTCTTCACCCATCAGCAGCGCCCGTTCGGCAGCGCTGTCGGGATAGCCGATTTCGATGCGCATTAAAAACCTGTCTAACTGTGATTCCGGTAACGCAAAGGTACCGATTTGATGAGTCGGATTCTGAGTGGCAATGACAAAAAAAGGTGATTGCAAAGCAAAGGTTTCACCCTCAATGGTGACTTGCTGTTCTTCCATCGCTTCCAGCAGGGCACTCTGGGTACGCGGTGAAGCGCGGTTCACTTCGTCGGCCAGTAACAGTTGGGTAAAAATCGGGCCGCGATGAAAGGTAAATTTTTGCTGTTCACGTTCGTAGATCGAAACACCGAGAATATCGGCCGGCAACATATCACTGGTAAATTGTATACGCTGAAAACTCAATCCCAATGTCGCTGCCAATGTGTGTGCCAATGTAGTTTTACCGACACCGGGCAGATCTTCAATCAGCAAGTGACCGCGCGCCAGCAGGCAACTCAGTGCCAGTTTGACCGGCCGGTGCTTGCCTAGAATGATTTGATTGATCTGATTGAGAATTTGCTCTGTGCTGCCGCCCTGCGCCATAAAAATTCCTGATTGCAGTAAAAGTGTTAATAATGTGACCGGTAATGGATCTATTGGTTTTATTTCACAGCAGTTGCTATGAAATACCACTAATTTCAGACATCAATTTAACTCTAACACTGCTGGCTAAGTTACGGCAGCCGATTGGTTCTGAAAAAGGAATTTTTAAACTCAGATTGTGAATAATTCGCGCACATTTGCGCTGGTTTGGGCAGCAATATCGATGGCGGTTTCGCTTCGTAACTCGGCGAGTTTTTCGACAACAAGTGGTATATATTCCGGTGAATTACGTTCACCCTGATGACCACAAAATGGCATATCCGGGGCGTCAGTTTCCAGCGCGATTTGTGATAATGGCAACTCGCTGAACAGGCCTTGCAGACGTTGTGCCCGGGGATAAGTCAGGGCGCCGCCAATGCCGACCAAAAATCCTAAATCCCGGTATTGCCGGGCCTGCTGCTTGCTGCCACTGAATGCATGGACGATGCCGCCTGTTAACGGGATTTGTCGCAGTAGTTTAAGCACGTCGTCATGCGCTTTTCGAACATGCAGAATAACCGGCAGCTGGTGTTTTTCTGCCAGTTTGAGTTGTCCTGCAAATAAGGCCAGCTGCGCTTGTTTATCATAACCTGGCAGAAAAAAATCGAGACCAATTTCACCTACAGCAATGGGTTGGAACTGCTCAATTGCAGTATCTAATTGCGAGAGCGCATCTTCAGGATGCTGATCCATAAACATCGGGTGACAACCCAGCGCATAATACAAAGCAGGATATTGCTGGCAGGTTTGTATTAACTGCGGCCATCGATCGCAGGTCACCGCTGGCACAATAATATGGGTTAGCCCAAATCGCTGACAGTTGCTGATGATCTGCTCACGATCGGCGTCAAAATCGGTAAAGTCAAGGTGGCAATGACTGTCAATTAAAGGCAACATGATTTAACCAAAACGTTGGGAGATAAACATGACCGATGCGGAAAAAAAGGCTGCCAGTCAGCCGCATGAACGTTTCCTGTTTAATCTGGCGATTTTCCATTTTTTTGTACCGGCCATTTTGTTCGGCACAGAAAATCTGTGGCTGATTTTTACTATACCGCTTTTTGCTTCAACTGTGATCCTCGCCAGTATTGGCCGGCAAGCGAAGCAATCAAATGATAAATCGCCACTGGTGCTGGCTCATTGGCAGTTAGCCTGGCGACGTAGCATTTACCTGCTGATTGTTTACGGTATTTCGTTATTGATCTTCGGTATAGGCGTATTACTGACTATGGACACTGCCAGTGGCAGTGATCAGTTTATTCAGCGGGCCGTGATTGGCTGGTTTGCGCTGGCACCATTATCGCTGGCATTGGTGGCGCTGCTGATTATGGAAGGCAGCGCACTGGTGCAATCAAGAAATGGGGTGATGCCGGCTGATATGAAACTTTAATCAGCTGCGATCAAACTCACTTTTGCAACGCCTTCACCGCGCGGATCACTAGCTGCTTCTAGTTGGCCTGTTTGTTTGTCCAAGGTTATCAACTGCATATTGCCAAACTGCCGATCCAGTTGAGTGATTTGATGGCCACGATTTTCCAGTGACTCGATAAGTTTGTCATCAAAACCGGGTGTTTCGAGACTGATGTGATCGGGCAAATACTGATGATGCAAACGCGGCGCAGCGACAATTTCATCAGCATCCTGGCCATCGATAAAATGCAGTACGCCTTGCAATACCATCGTGATAATGCGGCTGCCACCGGGCGTACCAATGATGAGCAGCTTTTCGTCATTTTCGACAAAAGTTGGCGTCATACTCGATAACGGCCGTTTGCCCGGCTCGATGCTGTTGGCGGATTCACTGACCAGTTCATAAGCATTGGGCGAGCCAGCCTTAGCCGAAAAATCATCCATTTCATCATTGAGCAAAATGCCGGTGCCGGGCACCATAAAACCCGAGCCAAATGGATAATTGATACTTAGCGTCGCCGCGACCTTATTGCCATATTGATCGATAATCGAAAAATGGGTGGTGTCCCGACCTTTGCCTTGGAAAGCATCATCGCTTGCTTGACTGATCGAGGCTTTATTATCATCAATACTGGTAGCCAATTTAGCAGCAAAATCTTTGTCGGTTAAATGCGCCGGAATATCAACAAAATCACTATCGCCCAAATGCTCACTGCGTTCGTGATAGGCGCGGCGCATCACTTCAGCAAGATAATGTAGCTGCAGTGCCGGATCAGCATCCAGATAATTTAACGTGGCCAGTTGATTAAGCATATTAATCAGCAAAATACCGCCGCCGGAGGGCAGGGCAGCAGTCGTGATTTGATAACCGGCAAACTCGCCGGTCAGCGGTGTGCGAAGTTTTACCTGGTAATTCGCCAAATCTTCAGCCTGCCAGATGCCGCCCGCCTGTTGCACGGCGTGAAGCATTTGTTTTGCCGTTTCACCCTGATAAAAACCATCACGGCCGTCAGCAGCAATGCGTTCCAGCGTGTTTGCCAAATCGGGCTGAAAAATCAAAGTGCCGGTTTCAGGAATAACGCCATTGGGCATCAAAACTGATCTAGCTTCGTCATTTAATTGATCACCACGAAATTCCAGCATTCGCTGATATCGAGGTGTCACTGCAAATCCCTGGCGGGCAAACGTTATCGCCGGTTTTAAGGTCACTGCCAGTGGTAACTGACCATATTGTTCACTTAATGTGACGAGGCCCGCCGGTAGGCCGGGAATCCCCGCCGCCAGAGGCCCATTTAACGATAAATCACGGTTAACGTCGCCATCAGCATTTAGATACATATCACGATGGGCTTTGAGTGGCGCCGTTTCACGGCCATCGAGCATAACTTTCTGACCGGTTCGGGTATCATCCAATAACCAGAATCCGCCGCCACCTAAACCGGAACCCGCTGGCTCAACGACGGCTAATGCAGCACTGACAGCTACTGCCGCATCAAAGGCATTGCCACCTTGCTTGAGTATTTCAAAACCGGCCTGTGTCGCCAATGGATGGGCGCTGGCAATAGCGGCTTGTTGCGGTTTATCACCACAAGCTGCTGCTGTGACCAGCGTCAGGCTGACAAAAAGATAAAGCCAGAAACGCATTTGATCAGCGCGCTTTCGATGAAGCGCTCAAACGATCCTGTTCACGACGACGCTGTTTTTCCAGGCGATGTTGTTCGGCAATTTTGCGGGTTTCCAGACCGATATGGGCTTCACCGCGGTCACGCGCCAACTGCATTTGTTTTTCCCGCTCAGCAAACCGCGCTTTTTGATCGTCAGTGGTTTTGTCATAACAATGCGGGCAACAAATGCCTTGCTGATATTGATCGCTTTGTTTTTCAGCTTCGGTAATCGGCATTCGGCAGGCATGACATTGGTCATAATCACCTTTTTCAAGTCGGTGATTAACGGTGACACGTTCATCGAAAACAAAGCATTCACCCTGCCATAAAGTCTCATCTTCCGGCACTTCTTCCAGATATTTAAGAATGCCACCTTCAAGATGATAAACCTCTGAAAAACCTTGCTCTTTCAGATAAGCCGTCGATTTTTCACAGCGAATGCCACCGGTGCAAAACATAGCAACCTTGCTGTGTTTTTGCGGATCCAGTTGTTGTTTGACGTAGTCCGGAAACTCGCGAAAACTCTCGGTTTTTGGGTTGACGGCATTTTTGAAAGTACCGACCTGATACTCATAATCATTACGGGTATCAATCAGTAACACGTCCGGATCGCTGATCAACTGATTCCAGTCTTTGGCTTTGACATAGGTGCCGACTGAACGGCGCGGATCAATGCCTTCTACCCCCATGGTGACGATTTCTTTTTTCAGTTTGACGCGGCTACGCAAAAACGGCGGCGTATTGGTGAACGATTCTTTGTAACTAATCGGATCCAAGCGTGGATCTTGTTGCAGATGTGCCAGTAATTTATCAATTGCGGTGCGCGAACCGGCAACAGTGCCGTTGATGCCTTCATGGGCAAGCAGCAGCGTGCCGCGGATTTTTTCAGCGAGCATCAAATTCAATAATGGGGTTTTTAGCGCAGCGTAATTATCCAGCGAGACAAATTTATACAACGCGCAAACAACGATTTCAGACATACCGATTTATTTCTGGCAATAAAAAAGGGTTATTTTACAGGCATTAAGCGCTGCTGTGGTTATGACTTGATGACCGTTTGCAATAGGCTGTTAATTCATTGCTTAGGCCGTAAAACAAGTTCCAGCAATTTATTTAACGAATGGGAATTCTGACTATCCGCGCCATTGCCGAACGGGGCCGGTATCAATATGTACAAAGTCGGAACCGGGATAATAACCCACGCCACCGGCATGCAATTTCAAGGCAGCCTCATGGAGTTCAGACAGTTGCCGGCCTGGCAAACGGACATCCACGGCCTGACCAAGCGTATGAAAACTTTTTCTGGCAACACCACCGGAACCCGTTTTGCGCAGCATTTCATTGGTTTTTGGGGAGCGGTAACCGGAAATAATATGATAAGGCTGCTTGCCCTGCATCTGCCGGTGCAAAATGGTCATCAAATCAATTAAATCATTGTCCATATCAATCATTTCATCGGTGCGGTGATCGCGCAGGATATGGCTAATGGCAGTCAACTCGCTCTTTTGATAATGGCCTTCTGCCCAATAGGTGGTTTTCAGTTGTTCACCGGTATGCAGGTTATAGAGGGAGAGTTTGCGTTCCGGCAATTTAGCGAGGTTGGCAAATGCCGTAGGCATGGCCAACATCATTGCAGTACCGCCGAGGCCCAGTTTAATTAAACGGCGGCGATGCTGACAGGTAGTCAGTTGCGATCGGTTAAAACGGCTAAATTTATCGCGCATAAATTGTGTACTCTTGGGCAATTTGCGCGATTATATGGCTGCTTATCTTTTTATTACAAGAATTTAGCCATCCGGGCATCGCGACCGTAATGATCGTCAGCGAAGCGGATCTGACCGTTTTCTGACCATGCGGTTTGGTAGACGGCATACACGGGCAAAGGGGTATTCAGTACTTTACCGGTATTTTGCCGGCTGGCTAAAACGCTATCGATTAGCATTCGGCTGTCTGGCTGGTTGAGACTGAATTCTGCCAGCGCCAGCGGATCTGCAACGCGAATACAGCCGGAACTGAAGTTACGCTGACTTTGGGCAAACAGTTCCTTTTGCGGCGTATCGTGTAAATAAATGCTCCATGGGTTTGGAAACATAAATTTCATTGTGCCCAGTGCATTCAGTGGTCCTGGTTGTTGTCGCAAAATGTAAGGGAAATAACTACTGCTTAATTGCTGCCAGTTAATCTCATCAATAGACCGCTCAACGCGCTGGTCGTCGATTTTTTCAAATACCTGAAATTGCTGACTGGCAAGATAATCAGGATCTGCTTGTTGCTTGGGCAAAATATCCAATCGGGCAATTTTATTGGGTACATTCCAGTAAGGATTGAACACTATATGACTCATGTCACTATTGAAACTGGGTGTTTGCCGGTAACTGCGGCCAATGATAACGGGCATATTCAGCGCGATAGTTTCATTCTCGATAGCGGTTAATTGATAACCGGCCAGATTAACCATTAAATAACGTTCACCGGGGTCATCGGGCAGCCAGCGTAATCTTTCCAGTGATGTGCGCAGTTGTGTAATTCTTTGGCTGACGGGCTCTGACATTGCTTTGCGGGTAGCGCTGCCGATAATACCATCTACCTTCAGACTATAGCGTTGCTGAAATTGTTTGACTGCTTCAACCAGTTGTTCGTCATAAACATCGATCGGATTAGCGTGAACCGCAAGATCGGTAAATTCAGCTGCCAACCGCTGGCGGATATTGGCCAGCTCAGCATGCTGTTCACCGGGTTTTAGCAGTGGCATATCGGCAATAGCCGGCCAGCCACCTTGTTTGGCAATTTTCTGATAATCGGCCAGTGTTTGTTGCAGGAAACTATAGTCAGGAGTTTGCGGTAATAAAGCCTGCATCGCGTTATTCAACAACTCGGCATCAGCATTTTGGTTGAATAAATTACCCAGGAAAGTCACGCTGTCGAATTCATCGCCGCTTATATGCCAGTCCGGATCTGCGACCGCCGGACGAATACGGCCAACAGCCAATTCTTCGGTTAAGCGCAGAAAGGTTGCGGTCAGTACCTCATCTATTTCGCGGACATTATCCTGGCTGACATTCTTAACTTGTCTCTGCAGTCGCGGTAACTGGTAATCACGGCTTTTCAATCCATGTTGATCAGCATTTTGTAACCAGTTTATGGCAACTTCACCACGCTCATTAAGTTGTTGGTCATCAAACCAGTGAAGCTGGGTTGGCTCTTGATAAAGTGCCAAACGCGCATCATTGGTCAGCGTAAAACTGCCCAGTTTGGCACCCGCCTGTGATGGCGGAACGATAAGTAAAGTTGCCCATAAAACTAAAAATGACAAACTATATGTCAATTGTATTCGAGTTGTAATTTTCACGACTTCATATTGGCCGGTAAAGGTATAACGGTCAAGCCAAAAGACGTTTATTGCGGATCAACAACCACAGAAAAAAGGGTCCACCAAGCAAAGTAGTGATCACACCGACTGGTAATTCAGCCGGTGCAATAACAATGCGAGCCAGCGTGTCGCAAATAATTAAAAAACTGCCGCCGAACAGCAGACTGGCAGGGATCAGCCACTGATGATCCTGACCAATCAGCAATCGGCAAATATGTGGCACCATCATGCCAATAAAGCCAATCGGCCCGCATAAGGCAACAATGGCGCCAACACATAAAGACGTGATAAAAAACAGTAAATAGCGCAGGCGATTAACATTGACGCCGCGGCTGGCGGCAATATCATCACCGGCCATCAGCAGGTTTAATTCACGGCCAAAGCCGATAATCACCAATGCAGCGATAATGACAAAGGGAGCTAATTGGCGAATATCATCATAGCCGACGACAGTCAGACTGCCCATCAGCCAGCGAATGATTTGAAAAGCATCATTCACATCACTTAAATATTGCACCAACAAAATCAGACTGGAAAAAAAGAAACTAATCGCAACACCGGTCAGTAACAGCGTTTCAGTGGAAAACCCACTACGCAGACGACTGATGAAATAGACCAGGCTGATTGCAATAAGCGCACCGCAAAAGGCGCTCAGCGTTTGTGCACTTAATCCTAACAGAAAAAAATTCAGCCCCAGATAAACACTGATCGCAGCGCCTAACGAAGCACCGCTGGCAACGCCGAGGGTAAAAGGTGTTGCCAGTGGATTATGAAACATTGCCTGAAATACCAGACCGCATAAGGCAAGCCCACTACCTGCCAGAAATGCAAATAACAAACGGGGCAGTCGGATATCCCACAAAATTTGCTGGCGGATCTCAGCCGAGCCGATACTTTGTAAATCCAGCCAGGGACTTGCTGCGATGACAATAATTGCCAACAGCAATAACAAGGATAAGGTGCGTTTGGGGTAGGCTTGTAAGCGATTCATAATGACTGGGCCGTCAGCGCCACATTGCGACCGGTTTGCGGATGTTGGACAAAGACAAAGTCCTGCTGATAGAGCGTCTGCAACAGCGGGTTCTTCAGAAATTGTTTCGCCTGACCGAGCCAGATGAGTTGGCCATCTTTCAGCGCCATCACCCGATCTGCATTTTGCCCAGCATGATTAATATCGTGAGTCACTTCGATGATGGTTTTGCCATGTTGACGATGCAGGTTTTTAATCAGTTGTTGGACTTCGGCCTGATGATGCGGATCCAGAAAACTGGTGGGTTCATCCAGCAAAATAATGGGCGTATCTTGCGCTAATGCTGCGGCAATCATGACTTTTTGGCATTCACCGCCACTTAACGTCATCATTTGCCGATGCCGGAATGGCTGACAACCGGTGATCTCCAGCGCGTTTTCCAAAGCTGTTTGATCGCTTTGTTGCCAACTGCTCAGCCAATGTACATGCGGATAACGGGCCATGCGCAGAAAATCTTCAACAACAAAAGGTAAAGCCCGGCCACTGTTTTGCGGTACATAGCTGATTTGCCGGGCAATATGTTTTTTTGAATAGCGCTGCAAAGGCTGCTGTTGCAGATAAATTTCCCCTTGTGACAGCGGCATCATGGCATTTAGGGTACGCAGCAGTGTGCTTTTGCCGGCGCCATTGGGTCCGGTGATACACAGATGTTCACCGGTCAGTACCGAAAAGTTGATATCGCTGAGCAAACGTCGTTTATCAACGTCGACCTGTAAGTTTTTAATGTTAAGAAGCATCAGCAGACACGGTGATTTCAGGGTGCAGCAGCTTGGCAATATCGGTCAACAACTGGATGATTCTGGGGCCCGGTACGGTGGCATAGCCCGCTTCAATAAAATGAAGCTGTTGCTGCTGAATGGCCCTGATAGCCGTTAATTGTTGCCACTGCTGACGGACTTTTTGTAAGTCAGCCGGATGTGCGCTGGCATCGGGAAAAATATCAATAATGACCTCGGGATTCATTCGCAGTAAACCTTCCATAGAAACCGCTGGTACTTTCAGACGCTTATCCTGATACACATTGCGGCCACCGGCAAGTTGCAGAATATCATTATAAAAATCCTGCTGGCCGGCAATATAGACCAGATCCAATTGTTCGCTATTGGTGAAGTGGGCGATAGCCAGCAGTGTATCTTTGCGGGGTTTGTCAGCGACCTGTTGTTTGACGGTACGGATTTGCTGCTGCAACTGCTTGTGTAACTGTTGTGCCTGTTGCTGATGACCACTGGCAGCACCGATCTGTAAAATACTGGCCACAATACCATCCAGCCGGGCGTTGTTAACAAGCAGGGTCGCAATGCCCAATTGTTGCAATTGTTTATTAAGTGTTTGCTGGCGATCCAGCATGATTACCAGATCGGGCTGTTGGCTGATAATTTGACTTAAAGAGGGGTCCAAATAACCACCGATGCTCGGTAAATCTTGTGCTTCACTGGGATATTGACAAAAATCGGTCACCGCAACCAATTGTTGGCCAGCACCGACCGCAAATACCGTTTCAGTAATACTGGGAGCCAGACTGATAATTCTTTTCGGAATGGTGTCAGGTTTAGGCGCATCGATTAGCGTCGGTGTCTGCCAGAAAGCAAACAACCAAATCAGCAACAGTGGTAATAGCGGCCAAAAACGACGCATCAACTGGTCTCAAGGAGTTAAAGCTGTTTATTATACGTTCTGAATAATGAGAGGACATGCTATGCAACAAACCGAGGACACGCCATGCAGTTAACCGAGGCTAT
>CAYYRO010000025.1:3595-22751 GCA_964474075.1 uncultured Methylophaga sp. | reverse complement strand
AAAACGGAAAATATGTTGTAACTGAACGACATCACGATCCTGTTCCCACTCATCGTTTTGAATAGACGGGTGCGAGTAAGGATCCTGATCATATTCAAAAGGGGTTAAGTAGGCTTCGGTCTGATTACGACGGTCACGGGTATGAACTAACTTTAAACCAATCGTTTGACGTTCCGTAACATCCAGCTCCCCTTTAAAGCGATAGTCTTTAACGTCAAATTCACTATTGCTGTAAACGCCATCGCCTTTGTTCTGGATAAAATCAAACATCGCGCCGCCAAATTCGTTACCGAAACCGACATTGCCATGTAACAAACGATAATCCTGGTTACCAAAAGCAGAAGTGACACTGCCTTCGATTTCACCGCCGCGAGGCACTGGTTTGGTCACAAAGTTAATCGCACCCCCCAAAGTTTGTGGTCCGTATAAGGTTTGATTGGCACCTTTGATGACCTCAACACGACTGACAACTTGCGAAGGCGTGGTGTAATGCACAACCGGATCGGCATAAGGTGCCAGCTGCAAATGCATGCCGTCCTCCATAATCATGGCTTTGGCACTACGCCGCGGATTCTGACCGCGGATACCGATATTGGCGTCAAACCCCATACTGCCGTCAGGTACGACATTAATACCGGGAACGGTGCGTAATCTTTCAATATTTGAGATGGGACGACGTTCTTCTAGATATGCTTCATCAATGATGCTGAATGAGCCGGGTACGGCTTCAAGACGATCTGGCAAAAGACCGGTGACGGTCATTTTGCCTGTATCAACGGGCGCTTCTTCTGCCATAACGGCAATTGGTGTCAGCAGTAGCGATGATAAAATCGCGCTGCTGAGCAGTTTTGGTTTTAAGTTCATTTCTCTCTCCAGTGCGTAAAAAGCCAGTGAAGCCTAGCAAGCAGAGAGATTTGGCCCTATAGGAAAAAATCCTAAAAATAAGATTCTTGCATACAACCTGATTGTCGATAATCCGATTAGCATCGCTAAAAGCGGTTGTTATCGGTTAAGCCTGATTGACTGGGCAGGAATTGCAGCAACGTTTTTGTGTAATTCAGCGTTGCGCTTTTGGCCAGCGACTATCTGTTGTTTTTTTACGACGCGGACGGTTATCCGGGCTTTTGCTAGCCTTAGCCAGGTGGCCTTGTGAAGTATTTGCGCCAGAAGACTTAGCAGATCTCGGTCGTTGAGTGGACTGCGGTTTTTTTATCCCATTGCTGGTGGTTGGCAGTGGCTCTGTTGGGGCAAACTCAGGCAGTTCGATTCTGGGGATAGCTGCGCCGATCAGTTTTTCAATACCGTGCAACTCAGCAATTTCTTCAGCGCAAACCAATGAAATGGCTTCGCCGGTGGCGCCGGCACGTCCGGTACGCCCGATGCGATGCACATAATCTTCGGCAATATTCGGCAAATCAAAGTTAACGACATGCGGCAAACGATCAATGTCCAAGCCGCGCGCCGCAATATCGGTGGCAATTAATGCCTGAATTTTACCCGCTTTAAAATCGGCCAATGCTTTGGTACGCGCGCCCTGACTTTTATTGCCATGAATGGCGGCCGCTTGCACGCCGATGCCATCAAGTTGTTTGGTCAGTTTATTGGCACCGTGTTTGGTGCGACAAAACACCAGTACTTGTGACCAATCCGGCTGATTAATCAGGCTGGCCAACAGGGCTGATTTACGACTTTTATCAACCGGAATAATACTTTGCTGTACGGCGGCGGCCGTGGTGTTACGGGGAGATACAGAAACCTCAGCCGGATTTTGCATTAAGCTGCCGGCCAGTTGGCGGATGGGGCTTGAAAAGGTTGCTGAAAACAGCAGGGTTTGTCGTTTTTTCGGTAACAGGGCAATGATTTTGCGAATATCGTTAATAAACCCCATATCCAGCATGCGATCAGCTTCATCGAGTACCAGCACTTCTAACGTGTCAAAGCGCACGGCATTTTGCTGATATAAATCCATTAACCGGCCCGGCGTGGCGATCAGAATATCGACGCCGCGACGCAGTGCCATCATTTGAGGGTTAATTTTTACGCCGCCATAAACGACAGTACTACGTAGTTGCAAAAACTGACCATACTGAGCAACACTTTCCGCGACTTGCGCTGCCAGTTCGCGAGTAGGCGTTAATATCAGTGCACGGGCCCGGTTGGCTGTAGCCGATGGACCCTCGCTCAGACGATTTAATAAAGGCAAGGTAAAGCTGGCCGTTTTGCCAGTACCGGTTTGCGCAGCCGCTAAAAGATCCCGGCCTTCTAAAATGAGCGGAATGGCTTGCAGTTGAATCGGGGTCGGCTGGTCATAGCCAAGTTTATCAATGGCGCGCGTGAGCGGTTCGGCAAGGCCGAGCGTTAAAAAAGACATAGAGTTCTCAAAGAGGGTAACAAATAGATACTTGGCAATCAGACGACAGCCGAGTGAACGGGGTAAGCAATATTCAAACGTTTATTATCGCATGAATTACGGGTTTACAAGAATCATTGGCAAACCGCCGCCGAATCGACCAAAAATGATATGATTACTCGATAAAAATTTTGTTACCAAGGAGCCATAATGCGAAAGTCTAAAGCGATTATTTCTGCCATCATTATTGCCGCGATTGCGGTTTTTGTTGTTGCAGTTGTATCCACAGTCATTACCGGTGGCAGCGAAAATTACGAGCGGCCATCAGAAGTTTTACCACCATTAGTAGAATCCACGCCATCTGATAATACTTCAGCTGACAGTGAACAAGCTGAATTGACTGAACAAGCACAAGCAGCGCTTTCTGATGAAGAGCAAGCCCTTGAAGGCAGTGCTACGGAAGAAGTTGTGGATGCGACTACCGAAGTAGTTGATTCAGCGACGCAGAGTGCTGTTGAAGCGACTGATGAGTTGACTGAAAAAACCAATCAGGCTATTGCCGCAGCAGAGCAGGCCGCTGCAGAAGGTCGTGAAGAAGCTGAAAAAATGCTGGAAGAAGTTTCCCAGGAAGCTGAAAAAGCAGTAACGGAAGCTGAAGAAACGGTCGAAGCGGTTACCAGTCAAACACATACTGTTACAGCACAAGGTTTACAGTACAGCCCGCTGGTTGTGAAAATTGCGCCGGGTGATACCGTTTCCTGGACCAATATGAGTACCCACAACACCGAATCCCTCGAAGGCTTGATTCCGGAAGGTGCGGAAATGTGGGTTTCACAAATGAGCGAAAACTACAATCGTACTTTTACCGAGGAAGGCATTTATATTTATAAATGTACCCCGCATTTTGGTGCCGGCATGGGCGGCGCGGTTATTGTAGGTGAGCCAGTGAATCTGGAACAGATCAAGGCTGCAGATGCCAAAGGTGCTGCCAAGCGGTTAGTAACCAAGGCGGTTCAGGCTGCTGAATCAATGTAGTTTTCAATAAGTTACTTGCGCTGCATTCAAAACAAAGCCCGCAATTTTTGCGGGCTTTTTTGTGACATAAGAAAAAATGTTTTTTTCGCTAACACCTGACGAAAATTTACTGTATGCTTTCACGCTTCCTGACCAAGCCAGCTGGTTTGAGCAGGTCGCGGAGCGGTAGTTCAGTTGGTTAGAATGCTGGCCTGTCACGCCGGAGGTCGCGGGTTCGAGTCCCGTCCGCTCCGCCACTTTTTTCTTGCCGATCCCGGCACTCACCGTTAAGTTAATAAGCGGTGTAAATTCTGTAATGCCAGTGTTTGAATGCGTGATGATCGCTCAGCAGTTTGCTGATCGTTTTGCGTGTTATAACCCCAGGCTGCCAGCCACAATTCAACGCTATCTAAATGCGGCTCGTTACTAACTTGCAGCAGCGTTGGCAGGCGGTCTTCAACAAAGCAAATTTCCCCCCGGTGCACCCCGGCAAACTCACCTAAAATATCGCTTTTACTGCGACGTCTTTCCAGACCGAAGATCTGCGCTTTTGGCAGGGTTATCGCATTGGCTTCCAGAATAGCGCTGACAAAGCGTTCCTGTTTGGTGGTAATAATAAACAGCTGCGCAGATGGGATTTGTTGTAAAAATTCAGCAATGCCAGGATATAACGGGTTATTGGCAATCCAGCCGGCAAAATCATCAGCTATCCAACGATCACGTACTTCACCGAATACAGCTTTGAGCATCTCGTTACTAAGCTTGAAACGCTGTCGAACGGTATCTATCTGCTGTGTAAAATCATTGAGCAATGTTGATGCAGGGGTGCCGTCGTATAAACTGCGGTTAATTAAAATACTTTCAAAACCGGTTTCCAGCGCCGGGCGAACTTCGCGAAAGCCCGCTAATACGGCGTGGGGTATTTGCGCCGGTAATTCGGGCCAGATGCGCCGCGCAGCAAGCCAGGCACTGAGACCGGTTTCCAGCGCACTGTCACAGATAACTCCGTCAAAATCCAGGGCATAAAGTCTTGCCGGCATGCCTTATAACAAGCAGTGTTGGGCGTAATCACCGGCCTCGTTGGCGGTCCAGTCAGCTTTGGGTTTTTCTTTCATCATGACGCACCACTCATCAGTGCCCACTTCCGGTGTGCAGCCAACGGCAAAAGTCATTAAGCCAATAATAGTCAGGGCGGTTAGCCAGCGAGATTTAAGCATATAAAACTCCGATAAATATAATTAAGCACTAGCGTTGGTAAACCAGCTTGCCCTGAAACAGCGTATAGGCCGCCTGATGACGAAATAACCAACCGGCGAAAGGACTGTTTTTACCGGCACTGATAAGTTTGCCCGGCTGGCATTCAAAATGCGCATCAGGATCGATGATGCAAATATCTGCGCTGGCGCCTATTTTCAGCTGACCCGCATCAATACCGAGGATCTCAGCAGGCTGACAGGTCAGCGCTGCCAACGCCGTCAGCAAATCCAGCTCATCGTCCTCAACCAGTTTCAATGTTAATGGCAGCAGCGTTTCCAATGCTGAAATACCCGGTTGGGTTTCAGCAAACGGACCCAACTTGGCATCCGCATCCAGTGGTTGATGATGCGAGGCGATAGCCTGCAAAACCCCATCTCGTAAACCCTGCTGCAATTGTTCACGGTCACGGACGCTACGCAGCGGCGGCAATACATGACTGAGTGCATCATAATTGCCCAGATCATGTTCACATAAATGCAGGTGATGGGCGCTGACATCGGCGGTGACGGGTAAGCCACGTTCTTGGGCTTCCCGAATCATTTTAACCGCACGGCCACTGGATATATTATGAAAGTGAGCACGTACACCGCATTGTTCAATCAGCAATAAATCACGGCTGACCGCGATGGTTTCAGCACTTTCCGGAATACCGGATAATCCCAGTCGGGCGCTGACCGTGCCTTCATGAACACAGCCCTGTTTTTGTAGCCATGGATCAGCAGCATTAATAAAGACGGTGAGATCCAGGGTAGACGCATATTCCAATGCCCGTCGCCAGACCACACTGTTTTTGATAGCACTGAGGCCATTACTGACACCAACGCAGCCGGCCTGTTTTAACGCTGCCATTTCGGCAAGCAATTCACCGTCCAGTTTTTGCGTTAACGCGCCCAGCGTCAGCACCATCACCCGGCCGGCTTTTTTGGCGCGATCTTCAATCAACTCAACCACTGCCGGAGTATCAATCACCGGATCGGTATCCGGTGGAACGGCGAGGGTGGTAATACCGCCAGCAACGGCGGCACGGGTCTCGCTATCAATGGTTGCAGTATGTTCCTGACCCGGCTCTCGCAGCCGGGCGCTTAAATCAACCAAACCGGGACAAACAATCATGCCATCAGCATCAAGCGTTAAATCAGCATGAAAATCGGCTAAATGGTCGCTAATGGCGACGATTTTGCCGTTATCGATATAAATTGACTGATTGGTATCAAGCTGGCTGGCCGGATCAATAACACGGCCGCCTGTTATTACCGTTCTCATGCTTCGGCCTCATAAAAATCTGATTGACTGGCCAGCGCCATCGACATGACGGCCATACGAATGGCAATACCGTGCGTCACCTGCTCGAGAATCACTGATTGCGGACCATCAGCCACCGACGAGGCAATTTCAACGCCGCGGTTAATCGGCCCTGGGTGCATGACAATGGCATCTGGTTTGGCATACCGGAGCTTTTCGGGTGTTAAGCCAAAGCAGCGGTAATATTCGCGGGCGCTGGGTAATAAGGCACCTTGCATGCGCTCCAGTTGTAGCCGCAGCGTAATGACCACGTCAACATCTTCAAGGCCAGCCGCCATATCGTGGTAAACATGAACGCCCATGGTGTGGCAGTCGCGAGGTAATAATGTCTGGGGGCCAATGACGCGGATTTCGCCAACGCCCAAAGTCGACAATGCCTGGATCTGTGAACGCGCTACCCGCGAGTGCAAAATATCGCCGACAATTGCTACCCGCAAATCAGCAAAATGCTGTTTGTGACGGCGAATAGTAAACATATCCAGCATCGCCTGCGTCGGATGGGCATGACAGCCATCTCCGGCATTAATAACACTGACATGCGGCGCGACATGCTGAGCGATAAATTCAGCAGCCCCACTTTGGTTGTGGCGCACGACAAACATATCGGTATGCATGGCTTCGAGGTTATGCAGCGTGTCGAGCAGGCTTTCGCCTTTAGAAGTCGCTGAGGTGTTGATATTAAAATTCATGACATCAGCAGACAGTCGTTTGGCCGCTAATTCAAAAGTCGAGCGGGTACGGGTGCTGTTTTCAAAAAACAGATTCACAATGGTTTTGCCGCGAAGCAGTGGGACTTTTTTCACTTGCCGGTGACCGATGCCGGAAAACTGCTCGGCGCGATCCATGATCTCAGTCAGTAATGGCCTTTTAAGGCCTTCAATGGTCAGAAAATGCCGCAAATGGCCTTGTTCGGTCAGTTGGTTACTGTGCATGCATGGCTCCGCCCTGACGCAGTTCCAGATGTAATCCGTCCGCTGATTTGCGTAATTTGAGCTGCTGACCTTTTTCAACTTGCACGGTGGCACCGACAATATCGGGGCGGATCGGTAATTCACGGCCATTGCGCTCAATTAATACCGCTAAGGTCACCGTGGCTGGCCGGCCATAATCAAAAATTTCATTCAGTGCGGCGCGGGTCGTGCGGCCGCTGTAAAACACATCATCGACCAGAATCAGATGCCGGTTATCAACATCAAATGGCAGATCTGACGGGGAGACCTGTGGATGCATGCCGATACGGGTGAAATCATCCCGGTAGTAAGCAATATTTAACGTGCCGAGCGGTGCGGCGAAGAAGTCTTCACCCAGCAGCCTTTGCAGTGCCTGTGCTACCCAGACACCGCCGGTGTGGATGCCAACCAGTAACGGTTTTTTATCAGCAAACTGTTCTCGTAGCGTGTTGGCCATATTTTCCAGCAAGGTTTGCAGTTCTGCTTGTGAGCTTGGCATTGTCATTGTTGGTCCAACCATGATTGAAGAATAATTTGTGCTGACAGCCGATCAACATCGCTCCGTTTTGCTGACTGAAACTTGTTACGCAGGCCCATTGCGGCCACCGCTTCAAAAGTAGTCAGCCGTTCATCCTGCCAGGCCACCGGAATATTAAAACGGTTGTTGAGCCGGTTGCCAAATTTCCGTGCGGCGGCGGTCATATGTTGTTCACTGCCATCCATATTCAGCGGCAGGCCTACTACCAACTGGCGAGGATGCCATTGTTCAATTAAATCGGCAATTTGCTGCCAGTCCGGAATGCCGTCACGGGCTTTTAGCGCGGTCAAACCGCTGGCAGTACCGGTTAATTGCTGACCCACGGCAACACCAATATTTTTCATACCAAAATCAAAGCCCATTACGGTGCCGGGCTCGCTCATGCATGTCCTGCACTGTTAGACATTAAATGGATATCAATACCCAGCAGCTTGGCACTGGCTTCCCAGCGCTGCTCGGCAGGGGTATCAAATAGCAAACCATGACTGGCCGGTACGGTTAGCCAGCTGTTTTCGGCAAGCTCCTGTTCCAGCTGGCCTTCACCCCAAGCTGCATAACCGAGCGTTACCAAGGCATTTTGCGGGCCCTGGCTGCTGCCCAGCACCGGCAAAATATCACTGGAAGTTGTTAAAAATAAATCATCGGCAACCGCCATCGTGCTTTTCCAGTGGGCGCCACCATCATGGAGTACCATACCCTGATCTTTTTTGACCGGACCGCCAAACAGTACGGTCCGGCTTTGTACCCAGTCATTGTTATTATCGATATGCAAATGGCCGAGCAACTCGGTCAGTTTGATGCGCGTTGGCCGGTTAACAATAATGCCCATAGCGCCATTTTCATCATGCTCACACAAATAGATCACCGAGTGATAAAAAAACGAATCAATTAAGGTCGGCATGGCGACCAGAAAATGATTTTTGAAAAAACTGGTCATCATTAAAAGAAGTTAAATCCCACCTGGAACAAACGCTCAACTTCCTTGATATGACGTTTGTTAGTCAGAAATAAAATCACATGGTCTTTGGCTTCAATAACAGTATCGCGGTGAACAATAATCACTTCATCGTCACGGACAATAGCGCCAATCGATGTACCCGGCGGTAAATCAATTTCATCAATTCGCCGGCCCACCACCATTGAGGAGCTTTTATCGCCATGGGCAATAGCTTCCAATGCTTCAGCAGCCCCGCGACGCAGGGAATGGACGGCCACAATATCGCCGCGGCGAATATGTGCCAGCAAGCTGCCAATCGTTGCCTGTTGTGGAGACAGGGCAATATCGATACTGCCGCTTTCCACCAAATCGACATAGGCGGCACGGTTAATCAGTGACAACACTTTGCGGGCGCCGAGCCGTTTGGCCAGCATTGATGACAGAATATTAGCCTCATCATCATTGGTCAGTGCGCAGAACAGATCGACCTTGTCGATTTCTTCTTCAATCAGTAATTCTTCGTTGGCGACATCACCGAGCAGCACGATGCTTTGTGATAATTCTTCGGATAAATAATCGGCACGGTCCGGATTAGACTCGATGATTTTGATTTGATAATTATGTTGCAGTGCCCGCGCCAGACGGATGCCGATATTGCCGCCACCGGCAAGCATAATGCGTTTATACGGTTTATCGAGCCGACGAAGCTCAGCCATAACCGAGTTGATATCTTTACTGGCAGCAATAAAAAATACTTCATCATCGGTTTCGATAACGGTATTGGCTTCTGGATCGATCGCCCGGCCGTTACGGAAAATAGCGGCGACACGGGTTTCAGTTTTGGGAATATGCTTACGCAAATCTCGAAGTGGATGACCGACCAGGGGGCCGCCATGAAAGGCTTTGACCGCAACCAGCTGTACCAGACCATCAGCGAAATCCAGTACCTGTAATGCATTGGGATGGCTGACCAGACGTTGAATATAGTCGGTGACCAACTGCTCAGGACTAATCAGCACATCAATGGCGATGGCTTCGTTATTAAATAACTCCGGTTTGGCTAAATACTCCGGTGCCCGGATACGGGCAATTTTGGTCGGTGTGTTGTATAGGGTGTGGCAGATTTGGCAGGCCACCATATTGGTCTCATCACTGTTGGTTACCGCCAGCACCAGGTCGGCATCTGCCGCGCCGGCCCGGGCCAAAACATCAGGATGCGACGCTGCCCCCTGTATCGTCCGGATATCATAGTGATCCTGCAATTTAGACAGGTTATTGAAATCGGTATCAACCAGCGTGATGTCGTCATCTTCACGAGCCAGTGTTGAAGCAACAGAGGCGCCGACCTGGCCGGCACCGAGAATCAGGATCTTCATAACTGCGTCCTAAACTTGTTTACTGTCGATGCCAAGGGCACGCAGTTTGCGGTATAAATGGGTCCGTTCCATACCGGCCAGTTTGGCTGCTTTGCCAACATTGCCATCGGTTTCCTGTAATTTCTGCAGCAAATAAATGCGCTCAAATTGTTCACGCGCTTCGCGCAGCGGTAAGTCCAGATTAATGCCTTCAATATCATCGGCACTGGGCGGTGGTTCAGCATGCAAGGCAGTTTCAATATCATTGACATCAATTTCATCGGCATCACCCAGCACCAGCATGCGCTGAATTACGTTTTTCAGTTCTAAAATATTGCCGGGCCAGTTGTAATTACGCAGCCGGTTTTGGGCGGCGACGGTAAACCGCCGGTAAGGCAGGCCAGCCTGCGTGGTTTGTTGATCAACGAAAAAGTGTACAAGCTCGGGAATATCTTCGATATGGTCTCGCAGTGCCGGTATTTGCAGGGTAATGGTGTTGAGCTGGTAATAGAGGCCTTCGAGAAAATCGCCACGGCTAATGGCTTTTTCCAGCGACTGCTGGGTAGCACAAATCAGTTGGCATTGCTTTAGCTGACCGCTCTCCAACAAATGCAGCATCAGCGCCTGAGCATCATCACTGAGCAGAGCAACATCGTTAATATACAGACAATTTTGTTGCGCCAGGGTTACCAGTTTATGGCTGTCCAGCGGGAAACTTTCCGGGCTGAACTCAATAAATTTACCGGCAGAGTATAGCCCTAAGCGGTGCAGATAATGGGCAAAACAATGTTTGCCGGTACCGCCTTCACCAACCAGTAAAATCGGCATCTCATGACTGGCCACTTTGTCGGCCTGTTCGCGCAGTTGCGTCATTTTGGCGCTTTTGCCGACAGGCTCAATCGCCATTTCCTGCTGCATGGCCGCTTGCCGGGCACGATTTTCCAATGCCAGTTCTACACCGCGCAACAATTTGGCCATCGACAATGGTTTTTCAATAAAGTCACTGGCGCCGGAGCGGGTGGCTTCGACGGCGGTTTCGATAGTGCCATGGCCCGACATCATGACAATGGTGACGCTACTGTTTTGTTGTTTAAACTCTTTGAGCAGGCTGATACCGTCGATATCCGGCATCCAGATATCCAGCAGCACCAGATGCGGTTGCTGGTTAACAAATGCTTCGCGCGCCTCTTCGCCATTACTGGCCGTGGCCACACGGTAGGCTTCGTCTTCCAGAATATCTTTAATGAGATTGCGGATATCGGGTTCGTCATCCACAACCAGTATCAGTGGTTTATCGGTACTCACGTCTGCTGATCCTCCAGTGGCAACCTGATAATTATACCTGCTCCATCGTCGCCCAGGTTTTCAGCCCAGACATCACCGCCATGTTCTTCGATGATTTTCTTAACGATGGCAAGCCCGAGACCGGTGCCTTTGGTTTTGGTGGTAGCGTAGGGTTCAAATAAGGTATCAATCATGTCAGCCGGGAAGCCGGGCCCCTGATCCTGAACGGTAATTTCCAGCCAGCGCTGATGTTGGTAACGCAATGCGTGATAACTGATAATAATATCTACCGACATGCCGGCTTCTTCACTGGCTTCAATGGCATTTTTCAATAAATTATGCAGTACTTGCCGGAAACGGTTGCGATCGACCCGGATCTGCAAGTCTTCCTGGCTATTGAGCAGCGCAAACTGATGTTGTGGATTGCTTTGGTAAAGCGTTAAAACTTCACGAAGCAAATCACCGACTGACAGCCATTCCAATTGCAAACCGGGGCTGCGGGCATAATCAGAAAACTCATTGACCATATCTTTCATGGCTTCAACCTGATGGACAATGGTGTCAGTCAGTTTGGTCAGCGTTTCTGCCTGATCTGCGGGCACCAGGGAAACATATTTATGTTGCAGCCGTTCGGCAGATAATTGAATCGGTGTTAATGGATTTTTAATTTCATGCGCCAGCCGTCTGGCGACTTCGCCCCAGGCCGCGTGGCGCTGCGCCTGTATTAAAGTCGTAATGTCGTCAAATACCACGACCCAGCCGGTTTCTCCCGGCAACGGCGTACCATGACACATCAGCGTTTGCCGGCCTTTGGTCTGGCTCAGTTCAAGTTGCTGCTCCCAGGCCATGGGTTTCAGAGTGAAATTTTTGATCAACATGGCAAATGACTGCAGATTGTCATTTAGCCGTGCCAGATTATCCAGTGAGCTTTCCAGTCGTTGCTGCAAATTAACACCCAGTATTTTGCTGCTGGCAACGTTAGCAGTGCGTAAATACAAATCTTTGTCGATAGTAATAACGCCGCTCGACAAGCTGCCCAATACCGTGGTCAGGTAACTGGTTTGTTGCTCCAGTAAGCGGTGACTGCGCTGTGAGGCATTACGCGCCTGCGTTAAACGCTGGGTCATCTGATTAAACGAACGAACCAGAAAGCCGATTTCATCGTGGCCGGAGGCGGTCAGCTGCATATTGTAATTACCGGAGGCCACCGCCTGAGTACCTTCCGCCAATTCCTGCAACGGCTCGACGATCCGCCTTGAAATCCATACCGCAAACCAGATTGAGGCCAGTACCGTTAAAAACACAATCAGGCTCAGCGTCAGTGTAAAAATAGTTACCAGTGGCTGGCGCAGGTAACTGAGTTCTTTATAATCGGTATAGGCATCCTGGACATTTTTGCCTAATGTGCTCAGCTGTTCATTGACCGGAAACAGCACGTGTAACAATCGCTCTTCGTCCAAAGGCGACTGACGCGGAATCCTGACGGCAGCCCGCAATTGCAACTCTTCATCTTCAACTGGGTCGAGACCGATATAGTCCTCACCCTGCTTAATTTGACGGACGATCGCCTCGTCCGGGCGGTTGGGAACAATGATTGCCGGGTTATCTATGCTCGATACCACAATCCGGCCATCCATATTCCAGATGCTCAGTTCCAGTGCGCCGCTGAGCCGGTTTAATTCACGTAAGTTATGGCCCAGACTGCTGTCCGGGAGCTCTGATAACACGCCGGCCATCATCCGGGTTTGGCGCAGCAGCGTCCGCATGCGAATACCAAAAGCACTGCGGCTCAACTCCAGGGAGTCGTTAAGCGCCTGTTCGACCTCCACATCAAACCAGCTATTGATACCACGCTGTAAAAAGTGCACCGAAAAACCATAGACAATACTGGTCGAACCGACAATCAGCAGGACAAACAGGCTGACCAGTCGTAGTGTTAGCCGCGATCCGGCAGATTTGCGCTGAAAATCCCGATACAAGCGCCATAAACCACGCGTCAGCAGGCTGGCCAGAATCAATAAACAGGCCAGGCCGATACCAAAAATGATTAAAAATAAATCATTGAGCCGGGACTTATCCTGAGTGGCAGCACTAAGCAAGTAGGCCAGCAGCAACAGCATGATGGCCAGTGAAAAATAAGGTGCGGTGCCGGTACTGAGCCGGCGGATCAGTCGGAGGGCCATATTGCTTCAAACCAATCGCTGGTCAGATCCCATTTGCTGGAAATCATCGCGCCGGGACGCATCGGCGATGGCAGGGCGGTTAAGTCAATGCCACTGCGCAATCGCAGAATCGTACTGTCAGTGGTTTTGGTAAAAGCCGGCGGCAAGATAAGGTTGGTAATATTACCCATGGCATTCAGGGCGCTGTCCAGCGTGGTGAAGTTGCGATGGTTTTCGGCATCCAGTGAGTGCAGCATATATTGTTGTGACAAGTCGTGATAACGCAGTTCGTAACGAATTTCAGTGGCCCAGATAATTTCATCCCATTGCCACCAGTCCCATAAAATCGGTGTTCGATCCAGCAATTGGATTTCTTGAAAAAAAGTGATGGGGACACCGTTTTCGAGTGCTTCCTGTACCCGCGGGGTCAGTGGATAACTGATAGTGGCATTCAGCGTATAGCCAGTACCAATCTGATAAACCTGTGCCTGATTAATAGTAAATTGCGCGGCATGCGCCGTCATCGGCAACACCAGCCAGCACAGCAGTTGCATCAAGCGCTTAGCAGCGCTGCAAACAGGCATAATAGAATCCATCAAAAGCATCATCCCCAGGCAATCTTTGATAGCCATATTGTGCTTTACGTGCCGGTGGCTGAACGGCCTCGATCAGACGGGCATCTGTGTGACGTTGTAAAAAAGCTTGGATCTGACCGGCATTTTCCTGATCAAATACCGAGCAGGTAGTGTAAACCAAGATGCCATCCGGTTTCAGTAATGGCCACAAATTATCTAATAATTGCTGCTGACGCGCTGCCAGCTGGTCGATATCTTCCGGCCGGCGCAGTAATTTGATATCCGGATGCCGGCGAATCACGCCGCTGCCACTGCATGGCGCATCAATGAGAATACGATCAAAACGTTCACCCTGCCACCAATGGTCGGTGTCTGCTGCATCAGCCGCCATTGTTTTACCGTTTAAACCCAGTCGATTTAAGGTTTCTGATACCCGTTGCAGACGCTGCGCATCAATGTCCAGTGCCAGCATCGACAGGTCCGGCACCAGTTCCAGCATGTGCGCCGTTTTACCACCAGGGGCAGCACAGGCATCAAGTACCTGCATACCGGGCTGTAAATCAAGTAATGACACCACCTGTTGTGCGGCACCATCCTGGACTGACACCCAGCCATCGGCGAAATATGGTAATTCATTGATATCGCAGGCTTTATCCAGCAACAAGCCTTGTGGGCATTCATTTAATAACTGGCTACTGATCTGCTTGTCAGCCAGTAGGATTTGATATTCAGGCGCTGTCGTTTTTTGATGATTAACCCGCAACACCATTGGCGCTTGTTGATTATTGGCGGTAAGCACTTGCTGCCAATGATCCGGCCAATCATGGCGAATTGCGTCAATCAGCCATTGGGGATGAGCAAATTGACCAACAGCGCTGGCATTGGCCTGATTTTCCAATTCTGTCTGTCGGCGTTGATATTGCCGTAAGCAGGCATTAAGCAAACCCTTGGCCCAGTTTTTACCGAGCAGGCTGGCAGCGTCGACGGTTTCAGAAATGGCGGCATGGGGCGGAATACGTAACTCACGTAATTGATATATCCCCATCAGCAACAACGCGTAAATATCCTGATCTTTGTTTTTCAGTTTTTTCTGCAATAGCGGATCAGCCAGCGCCTGCAAGCTAGTATAAAGTCGCAGCACGCCATAACTTAATTGCTGACAAAGGCTGCGTTGTGCAGCTGGCAGTGTGGTTAAAACGGCTGTTAAAACCGGATTCAGTGATTGTTTTTGTTGTGCCACCGTCGTGATGACTTTGGCTGCTGCACTGCGCGGGCAAAGCGATGATGATTTAGCCAAGCTGCTCGCCTGTTTTGATGGATTGTGAATTTAACAAATCGGTAACGGCCATACTGCGCTTACCGGGCAATTGTATTTGCCGGATGTTTAAGATGCCATCACCGGTTGCCACCAGTAAAGCATCACGATCAACACGGACAATCTCGCCGGCCTGGCCGGTTAAAGCTTCACTGCTGCGTTGTGCTGACCAGATTCGTAAAGTCTCGCCGCGCCAAAGTGTTTGCGCGACCGGCCATGGATTAAAGGCACGGATTTGCCGGTCAATACGGGCAGCACTCTGGTGCCAGTCAATAATGGCCTCAGCTTTTTGCAATTTATCGGCATAACAGGTCTGACTATCATCCTGAGCAACCGCCTGCGTTTGTAAAGTCGCTAAATTATCGAGTGTCGATAACAAAGCTTCAGCCCCTAAGGTTGCTAATTTGTCGTGCAGGGATTGCGCGGTGTCGTCATAGGCTATAGGCAGAGCCTGCCGTTTTAAAACTGGTCCGGTATCAAGGCCTGCGGCCATTTGCATGATGCAGACACCGGTTTCGCTATCACCGGCTAATATTGCCCGCTGGATGGGCGCTGCGCCCCGCCAGCGTGGTAATAAGGAAGCATGAATATTAAGACAGCCAAAAGTCGGGGTATCCAAAACGGCTTGCGGCAGAATCAAACCATAAGCCACCACCACCATGACATCAGCCTGATAATCAGCCAGACGCTGGCGATCCAGCGGATCCTTAAAATTTAGCGGCTGTTCTACCGGAATATGATGTTCTAAGGCTAATTGTTTAACCGGACTGGCCGTCAGTTTGCGGCCGCGACCGGCTGGCCGGTCTGGTTGGCTGTAAACGGCAACAACCTGATGGCCGGCGGCCAGTAACGCTGACAGGCTGGCCGCTGCAAAATCCGGCGTGCCGGCAAAAATAATGCGCATGAACGTCCTTACAGCTTTTGTTTCTGATGTTTTTCGAGTTTTTTGCGGATCCGGTCTCGCTTCAAATTGCTCAAATAATCAACAAATAATTTGCCGTCCAAATGATCAATTTCATGCTGTACACAGGTTGCCAGCAATCCTTCGGCGGACCGTTCAAACGGTTTGCCATCCAAATCCAACGCTTTGAATTTAATGGTGTCAGCGCGGGTAACCATTTCGTAGGCTTCGGGTACTGACAAACAGCCTTCCTGAAATTCGCGCTCACCTTCGGTTGCTATAAGCTCAGGATTAACCAGAATCAGCGGATCAGAATTGTCATCAGAAATATCAATAACAATGACCCGCTTTAAGACATTAACCTGTGTCGCAGCAAGACCAATACCGGGTGCCTGATACATGGTTTCCAGCATGTCATGTGCCAGCTGACGGATTTCATCATCAACGGTTTCAACGGGCAGGGCTTTGTTTCGCAGCCGCGGATCCGGGAAATGCAGAATATTCAAAATCGCCATTTATCAAACCTGTTTGTCAATTATTTCTCTGACTCTAAAAAGTCAGAAATGTTTATTGTAAAGTGCTGGCGCGGCAATGAAAAATCATTACAACAGGCCGGCAGTGTTTATTTTGCCAGATTTCGCACTTCGGGCATCAAAATAGAATGATCAGTATCAAGATGGTTCACAGAAAGTATTCAGCAGGTTTTGCTGTTATGCCGAAGGCCACCAATTCATTTTGCATCAGTTAAGCCGATGATCAACATAGTTTAATGCATTCAAAATCGGGGTTTCTGACTGCTATGATTTTGGCAAGATAATGACTATCAACAAACGCTTAAATGCGATTGTTAACTTTGTACTTCAATCGACTCTGGTGTATAAGCTTATTTTGTTGCCAAAGCGCTTGATCCAAGCGCTGGCTTATACCAGACTATTAGCTGAGGTTGTCCAACGCAGAGGGACGCGGACAACCTGCCCCGTGTCCATGAGGATATGCCGATGATTCGCCGTTTTTGCCTGACTTTATTTGTTGCTTTACTGAGCTTGCCGATTTTGGCGAATGAGGTAGCGCTTAACCCGGATCATCCGGATCGTTATGTCGTAAAAAAAGGCGATACCTTATGGGATATCTCAGGCATGTTTTTGCAACAGCCCTGGCACTGGCCGGAAATCTGGGAGGTCAATCCGCAAGTTGAAAACCCGCATTTAATTTATCCCGGTGACGAATTGACGCTGGTTTATCGCAATGGCCGGCCAGTTTTAGCTCTCAATCGCGGCAAACAAACCTACAAAATGTCACCTGAAATGCGCGAAATGCAGTTGGAAAAACCCATTCCAACTATCTCCATGTCTGACATTGGCCCATTTCTGACAAAACCTAAAGTGGTTGGTGCTGAAGTCCTGGACAGTGCCCCCTATATCGTTGCCAGCAGTGATGAGCGTTTGATTTCCGGTACTGGTGATTTTGTTTATGCTCGGGGTGTCACCGGTGAAGCTGGCCAGAATTTCAGTGTGTTTCGTGGCGGCAAAAAATATATTGACCCGGATACCAATGAGTTGCTGGGTTATGAAGCCATTTATACCGGTGATGCTGTTGTCACTGAAATCGGCGATCCATCGACCGTGGATTTGACGTTTACCAATCGTGAAGTGCAGGTCGGTGACCGGTTACTGGAAGTCGAAGCCGATGACTATGAGATGAATTTCTTCCCACGCTCACCTGATACCGAGATGACAGGACGTATTATTTCGGTATTCGATGGTGTGTCTCAGGTTGGCCAATACCAGATTGTTGTATTGAATCTCGGTACCCGCGATGGTTTGGAACCTGGTCACGTATTGTCATTGTATAAAGCAGGTGAAACGATTAAAGATACAGTGACCGAAGATCGCTTTGACGAAATTACGTTGCCCGATGAGCATGCTGGTGAAGCGCTGGTATTTCGTTTATTTGAAAAAGTCAGCTATGCCATCGTGATGAAATCAACAAAAGCCATCAATCTTTACGACAAGGTTAAATCAGCGGAGTAACTCCTGACACTGGACGATTTCCCACCCGGCCAGATGGAACTGGCCAGTCAACTGGCCTTGCTGCGTACCAAAGGCGTCGGGCCGGTGACTTTTGCCAGCTTGATGGCGCAGGCTAATCAGGCCAGCAGTCTGTTTCAGCAGCCTGGTCAGTTTAAAAACTTGCCCGATAAACTGAAGAGCGCTTTACAAACTCCCGACTGGTTGCAGGTTGAGCAGGATCTGCGTTGGTTAGAAGCATCCGATCGTTATGTGCTGACACTGAATGATCCCCGTTATCCCTCATTGCTCAAAGAAATCCCGGATCCGCCGCCGCTGTTATTTGTTCAGGGTGATATTGATTGTCTGGCAAATTGGCAGCTGGCAATTGTCGGTAGTCGTCACCCCAGCCATGCTGGCAAAGACAGTGCTTTTGAATTCGCCCGGTATCTGGCCAGTGGCGGCTTACAAATTTGCAGTGGATTGGCGGATGGCATTGATGCGGCAGCGCATAAAGGTGCTTTGGCTGGCGGTGGTAAAACCATTGCTGTGGTGGGGACCGGTTTGGATCGGGTTTATCCCGCCAAAAACCGGGATCTGGCCCATCAAATTGCCCGGCAGGGCGCGATTGTTTCTGAATTTCCGTTAGGCACGCCGCCGCTGGCCGAAAATTTCCCACGCCGAAATCGCATTATCAGTGGCTTATCATTAGGCACATTAGTGGTTGAGGCGGCACTGCGCAGTGGCTCATTAATTACCGCTCGTATGGCAATGGAGCAGAGCCGTGAAGTATTTGCTATGCCTGGATCGATTCATAATCCTCTGGCACGCGGTTGTCACCAGCTAATTCGGGAGGGTGCCAAGCTGGTGGAAACGGCTGAACACATTATCGAAGAACTTGGAGCACTGGCAGAATTTGCGCAAATCGCTGATCCGCCGACAAATAATCAGCAGCAATCCCAGCCGGTTGCCGATGACGCTGAATATCAACAATTATTTGAACATTTGGGATTTGACCCCATTCATATAGATGAGTTGATTTCGCGCAGCGGATTGACGGCCGATGTCGTTTCATCCATGCTGTTATTACTGGAGCTGCAAGGTCGCGTCAGTGCATTGCCGGGAGGCAAATATATACGCATTAGCACCTGACCAAGCCCACAACAGAGAAGCCGATGAAAGAAAATGTAATTGACGTGTTGTTGTATTT
>CAYYRO010000025.1:0-3495 GCA_964474075.1 uncultured Methylophaga sp. | reverse complement strand
CTGGAACAGGTTGGTGTTTTGGATGTCGAAACTCGCGAAGTTGTTATTGAGCGTGTGCTGGCACTGGACAGCGAAGAGATTGATCTGGAACAGCTGAAATGGGTGGTATTAATGGTGCTGTTTTATCAGCCGGGCAGAGAAGTGGCCTATGCCTGGATGGAAGATCTGGTGTTTGAAGATCTGGAAGCGGTCATTCACTGAGCGCGCCCTCTGATGCATCCCGACAAGGCCCGTTTTTACGGGCTTTGTTATTTTAAATGGATAATATTTGGTGAAGAAATCTATGGGAAAAAAACTCGTCATCGTCGAATCGCCGGCCAAAGCCAAGACTATCAAAAAATACCTTGGTAATGACGTAGAAGTGCTTGCGTCTTATGGGCACGTCCGCGATTTATTGCCTAAAGAAGGCGCGGTGGATCCGAGTAATGATTTCGCCATGAAATATCAGGTAATCGATCGCAACAGTAAGCATGTCGATGCCATTGCCAAAGCCATGAAAAAAGCCGACTCACTGTATCTGGCAACGGATCCGGATCGCGAGGGAGAGGCGATTTCCTGGCATCTGTATGAACTGCTGAAAAACAAAGGCGTGCTCAAAAACAAAGAAACCCACCGTGTGGTGTTTCATGAAATCACCAAGCAAGCCGTTAATGACGCGGTTGCCAATCCTCGCGAATTATCGATGGATCTGGTCAATGCTCAGCAGGCACGCCGGGCGCTGGATTATCTGGTTGGTTTCACCTTGTCGCCACTGCTCTGGAAAAAAGTCCGCCGTGGCCTGTCTGCTGGTCGGGTACAAAGTCCGGCGCTGCGAATGATTGTCGAACGTGAGCTGGAAATCGAAGCTTTTAAGGCGCAGGAATACTGGACCATTGAAGCCGATACAGAAATTGATAAAACCCCGTTTCAGGCGAAGCTGACTCATTACCAGGACGAAAAACTCAGTCAGTTCAGTATTGATAATACCGGTCAGGCCGACAAAGTTGTCGCTACGCTCAATAAAGCAGCTGACGGAAAATTACTGGTCACCAACGTTGAGAAAAAACAACGTAAACGTAATCCCGCCGCGCCATTTACTACGTCGACTTTGCAGCAGGAAGCGTCACGTAAACTTGGTTTTGGCGCCCAGCGCACCATGAGTGTGGCCCAGCAGCTTTATGAAGGTGTCGATACCGGCGAAGGCGCGGTGGGTTTGATCACCTATATGCGTACCGACTCGGTGACGCTTGCCAATGATGCTATCAGTGAAATTCGCGAATTTATTGCTGAGCGATATGGCAATAAAGCGGTGCCCAGCAAACCACAGCAATACAAAACCAAATCTAAAAATGCCCAGGAAGCCCATGAGGCGATCCGGCCTACATCAGTATTGCGTACGCCTGAGGACATGAAAGCGTATTTATCAGCCGATCAGCTGAAATTATATACGCTGGTCTGGCAGCGGGCGCTGGCCAGCCAGATGGTGCATGCCACCTTAAATACCGTTGCCGTCGATTTGGGTTGCGGTAAAGGCAATACCTTCCGTGCTAATGGTTCGACGGTGGTCAATCCCGGTTTTATGAGCGTTTATCTGGAAGGACAGGACGATAGTAAAGCTGATAAAGACGAAAATTTGCTGCCACCGATGTCGGTAGGTGATGTCGTGACGCTGAATAAAATTCGACCTGAGCAACATTTTACCGAGCCGCCACCGCGTTACAGCGAGGCCAGTCTGGTACGCGCTTTGGAAGAACACGATATCGGCCGTCCATCAACCTATGCCAGCATTATTTCAACGCTGTTACAGCGTGAATATGTGGAGTTGGTTACCAAACGGTTTCATCCCACAGATGTTGGCCGGGTAGTCGGTAAGTTTCTGGTTGAGCATTTTACTCGGTATGTTGATTACAGCTTTACCGCCAAGCTTGAGGATGAGCTGGATGCGGTGTCGCGTGGTGAAGAAGAGTGGATCCCTCTGCTGCGTAATTTTTGGGGACCGTTTAAAGAGCAGGTCGAAACCAAAGATAAAGAAGTCCAGCGTAGTGATGTGACCCAGGAATTAATGGATGAAAATTGCCCGAAATGTGGCAAACAGCTATCCAGTCGTTTGGGCCGCAGTGGCCGCTTTATCGGCTGTACCGGTTATCCGGAGTGCGATTACACCCGTAACATTAATGGCGAAGAAACCACTGCCAGCGAGCCGGAAAAAGTGGAAGGTCGTCAGTGTCCGCAGTGTGAATCAGATTTGATTTACCGCATCGGTAAATACGGTAAATTTATCGGTTGCAGCAGCTATCCGAAATGCAAACATATCGAGTCGCTGGAGCAGCCGGCAAATACCGGTGTCGATTGTCCGCAATGTGAAAAGGGTGAGATCCTGACCCGTAAATCACGACGCGGTAAGGTGTTCTATTCCTGCTCGGAATACCCCAAATGTGATTATGCGTTGTGGAATGAGCCGATTAAAGAAGCTTGCCCGAATTGTAAGTGGCCGATTCTGACGATTAAAACCACCAAAAGTAAAGGCACCGAAAAGGTTTGCCCACAAAAAGATTGTGGCTTCAGTGAGAAAGTCGAATCGGCTTAATCGGTTTTACGGTCAGCGTGACCCAGATCCTGCTGCGGGGCAATAATGTCCCGCAGCCGCTGTTTTAGTTCTGTTATGTCGGGAAAACGGCCTTCAGTCTTCCGGTCCCAGACGGTTTGATCATTGGCAGTAACGGTAAATTGGCCACCGCTTGCCGGCACCAGTGTCAGTTCGCTGATTTCACCATCAAAAGTCGTTAACAGCTCTTGTGCCATCCATGCAGCACGCATCAACCAGCGGCATTGGGTGCAGTACTGAATGCGAACGCTTGCCATTAATCGGCTTGCAGCGCAGTGAACACTTGCTCAGCCTGCTGCATTGCAATCTCAGTGTTATCAGCCAACACATTAAAATGACCCATTTTCCGACCGGGTCGTGCGGCTTTTTTACCGTATAAATGCAGTTTGATTGACGGCTCTGCCAGTAATTTATCCCAGTGCGGTTGCGATTGACCCCAGACATCACCAAGCAGATTAAACATCACCACCGGTGATTGCAGGCTGACATCACCGCTGGGTAAACCGCACAGCATCCTGACTTGTTGCTCAAACTGTGAGGTCGGGCAGGCATCCAGCGTGTAATGGCCCGAGTTATGAGGCCGCGGCGCGATTTCATTGGCAATGACTTCATCTTGCTGGGAGATAAAAAACTCCACCGCCAGGGTGCCGACATAATCGAGGCCTTCAGCAATTTTGCTGGCTTTTTCAATCGCGGCCTGGGTCAGCTCTGCAGCAGCATTGCTGGGTACTGATGTACTGTGCAAAATACCATTAACATGAACATTTTCAGCAACCGGAAAAGCGTTGATATCACCGGATTCGCTGCGCGCCAGCACGACAGAAATTTCCCGCTGCAAATCGATGCGTTGTTCCAGCACACATTCTTTTTGGTCCAGACTGTCGAAAGCCGCATAAGCCGCGTCGAGGTCC
>CAYYRO010000024.1:0-22910 GCA_964474075.1 uncultured Methylophaga sp. | reverse complement strand
CAATTTACGCTGAGTGCATAACTGCCGAACTTCATGGAGATACTCTGCATCCGGCACTTTGATACCGCCCTCGCCCTGAACGGGCTCCAACATGACGGCAACCGCTTCCGGCCAATGGCTAATCGCCATGCGCAATGCATCAATATCGTTGTAAGGAACACGTACAAACCCTGGCACCAGAGGACCAAAACCAATCTGGACTTTGGGATTACCGGTCGCGGTCAGCGTTGCCATAGTCCGACCGTGAAAACTGCCATCCATAACGATTATCACCGGCTTCTCAATACCTTTTTGATGACCGTATTTGCGTGCCAGCTTAATCGCAGCCTCGTTGGCTTCTGCCCCGGAGTTACAGAAAAAAACCTGATCCATGCCAGATATAGCCGTCAGTTTATCGGCCAGTTTCTGCTGCATTTCGATGTGATAAACATTCGAAGTATGGATCAGCGTTTTGGCCTGATCACAGATTGCTTCGGTAATTTTGGGATGACAATGGCCTAAATTAACTACAGCAATACCACTAAGCGCATCGAGATAACGCTCACCTTTATCATTGATCAGCCAGGCGCCTTGTCCTTGCTTGAATGTCACATCTAAACGACCATAAGTCGGCATGACAGTGTTGGTCATGGCTTTTACTCCCTGCCTTTCAGGCAATATCTCAAACGGCAATTTTTTTGCCGCTAACAAACGAAAAATGGCAGTTTCACCAGAAACTGCCATATTCGAGTATTACGTAATTTATTCAGGCGCGTCATTGCACCATAAACTTATACCGCGTAGTTTGCGGCAACAAACTCCCAGTTGACCAGTGACCAGAAAGATTCCAGATATTTTGGTCGTGCGTTGCGATAATCAATGTAATAGGCGTGTTCCCAGACATCGCAAGTCAGCAATGGTGTTTGACCCGCAGTCAATGGGCAGCCAGCGTTACTGGTATTTACAATTTCAATGCTGCCATCAGCATTTTTTACCAGCCAGGTCCAGCCTGAACCAAAGTTAGTTGCAGCTGATTTGCTGAATTGTTCTTTGAATTCAGAAAAAGAGCCAAATTTGCTATCAATAGCATCTGCCAAATCACCTTCAACAGCGTCTTTGCCATTAGGTGTCATGCAGTTCCAGTAAAAAGTATGGTTCCAAACCTGTGCAGCATTGTTAAAAATACCACCACTGGATTTTGTAATAATGTCTTCCAGTGTTTTGCCTTCAAACTCAGTTCCTGGCACCAGGTTATTGAGGTTATTCACATAAGTTTGATGATGTTTACCATAATGGTATTCAATTGTTTCGGCGGAAATATGTGGTTCCAGTGCATTGTTCGCGTATGGAAGTGGTGGCAATTCAAAAGCCATGTTAAATCTCCTTGATTAATTCCGAAAATAGGCCGTTAAGTCTAAGCGAGACGCGGTGTTATGGCAAGTTTTAGACCGAAATGTTCCCTTGAGAAAATAAGCTGTCATCAGCATTAAAAAGCATCATCCCCATCAAAACAGCATCTTCACGACCCTGCACCGATGGATAATAACCGCGTCTTATGGACATCTCGTTAAAACCGGCCGACAAATACAGCTCCTGTGCACGCCGGTTACTGCGTCTGACCTCTAGTACTATCAGATTTGAGCCGCGTAAGCTGACGGCATCAATCACCGCATTCAATAATTGTCGGCCTAATCCACATCCTTGTTTGTCTGGACGCACACATATATTGAGCAAATGCGCCTCATCAAGTACGTGTTGCACCAGTGCATAAGCGATAATTTGCTGGTCTTCTCTGACCGTCCAACCTTGATAGCCGGCATCCAGACTGTCCTGAAAGTTTTTCAGACTCCAGGGAAACTGATTGGCTTCTCTTTCGATAGCATGAATCGCAGGTAAATCGCCGGCCAGCATCGGGATGAGTTTGATACTCATCTGAGTTGCTGCTGCAACTGACAAATAACCGACCAGACATCAGCTTTACGTGATGGCTGTTTAATCAAATCAGCCGGTGATGGCAACACAGTGCAGTGATTTTGTAGATCAGCCAATAAATCTTCGTGTAGATCACCAAAGATTAAAACTTGCGGTGGCAGCGGTTGATCTGCTGACAGCAATTGCAAAACTGAGGCATCACATTGTTCGATGCGTAGGCTCAACTCCGCCAATGTTTTGCATATATTAGCCATTAATTGCTGTTCAGCCGGGCTTTGATTTGCCTGACAACAAATCAACAATTCGGTATCGGGATGCAAACTTACCTGTGCTGTTTCGCTGTCAGCAGACACTTTTTCAACAGGTGGTAACAATTCAGCACTCGTTTGTGGTGCAGCATTATTACGTTGTTGCCAGATTGGAATGCCCAGCTTATCCAGTGTCCATATTTTTTGTTCGGATAGCTGCATCAAATTTAAACCTGCGGATGCGCGCGTTCAGGACCTAACAACATTTTGTTCAGGGCATTGATATAGGCTTTCGCTGAAGCAATAACAATATCAGTATCTGCCCCCTGTCCGCTGACAATACGGCCGCCTTTTTCCAGACGCACGCTCACTTCTCCTTGTGAATCGGTACCGCTGGTAATATTGCTCACCGAATACAGTTGTAACTCGGTACGACTTTGTACCATCGATTCAATTGCCTTAAAGACTGCATCAACCGGTCCGCTACCACACATCTGGGTCTGAATTTCCTGTTCATCAACTTCCAGGGTTACGGTTGCCAGTGGTGTTTCACCCGTTTCACTGCATACCTTCAACGCAACCAAACGTACGCGCTCATTTTCTACAGCCAGTGCATCGCTAACCAGGGCCTGTAAGTCTTCGTCGAAGACTTCATGCTTTTTGTCAGCCAGTTCTTTAAAACGGGTAAATGCGGCATTTACTTCGGTTTCTGAATCCAGCTCGATACCAAGTTCTTTTAAACGTGCCCGGAATGCATTGCGGCCGGAATGTTTGCCCAGCACCATGCGATTGGTATTCCAGCCAACATCTTCAGCGCGCATGATTTCGTATGTTTCGCGATTTTTCAGCACGCCATCCTGATGAATACCCGATTCATGGGCAAACGCATTGGCACCGACAATCGCTTTATTTGGCTGCACCACAAAACCGGTAATGCCTGATACCAAACGAGACGCTGCCAGAATTTGCGTCGTATCAATACGACTGTCACAGGGGAAAAAATCCTGACGGGTTCGTACCGCCATAACAACTTCTTCCAATGCCGCGTTGCCGGCACGCTCACCTAAACCATTAATCGTACATTCAACCTGACGTGCGCCGTTCATTACCGCTGATAAGGAATTAGCTACTGCCAGACCCAAATCATTGTGGCAATGCACCGAAAAAACTGCTTTATCAGCATTTGGAATGCGTTCTCGCAAATTTTTAATCAACTCACCGAATTGATATGGCATGTTATAGCCAACTGTGTCCGGAATATTCAGTGTACGGGCACCCGCATCAATCACCGCTTCCAAAACTCGGCACAAAAAGTCCAGATCGCTGCGGCCGGCATCTTCCGGTGAAAACTCCACATCATCGGTATATTGCCTGGCGCGTTTCACTGCTTTTACGGCATTTTCAACGACCTGATCCGGCTCCATTCGCAACTTCATTTTCATATGAATCGGCGAAGTGGCAATAAAGGTATGAATTCGTGATGCATTGGCCCCTTTTAAGGCTTCACCGGCACGATCAATATCGGCATCTAACGCCCGCGCCAAACCACAAACCCGGCTGTCTTTAATGCTGTTCGCCACCGCCTGCACTGCTTCAAAATCACCAATACTGGCAATCGGAAAACCAGCTTCGATAATATCAACACGCATGCGCTCCAACACCTTGGCAATGCGGACTTTTTCATCCCGGGTCATCGAGGCGCCAGGACTTTGTTCACCATCACGCAAAGTGGTGTCAAAGATAATCAGTTGTTCACTCATGCCTGCTTTCTCCGCCATGTTTCCGGACAAAGACCGAATCAGGCTGTTTTTTGTTCTGACTAAAAGCTTATTTTAGCGCGCTTATTTATTCTGCGCCCGCTCATTACGATGTTTACGCAGTTGGATCAGCGTTAACACCGGCCCCGACAAGGCATAAATCATAAATCCCGAAAACAGCACAATCGGTGGATCAATCGCAATCAGGGCAAATAACAACACCAAACCAAGAATAACCATAAATGGGACTTTGCCGCGCAGATCCAGCTCTTTAAAGCTGTGATAACGGACCGTACTGACCATCAAAATTGCGCTAATAAAGGTAAGCGGTGTCGCTACGCTGGTTAGGACGCTGGGATCTAATTCATAGTTATGTCCCAACCATACCCAGCCAGCGATGGCGGCAGCAGCGGCCGGACTAGGCAACCCTTGAAAATAACGTTTATCAGCGATCCCAACCTGTGTATTAAAACGGGCCAGACGCAATGCGCCACAGGCGGCATAGATAAAGGCAACCATCCAGCCAAATTTCCCCATACCGGATAAAGCCCATTCAAACATCACCAATGCCGGGGCCAGACCAAATGCCACCATATCGGACAGACTGTCATATTCAGCGCCAAAAGCACTCTGGGTATTGGTTAATCGGGCAATGCGGCCATCAAGACCATCCATAATCATTGCCACAAATATGGCAATAGCGGCCGTTGAAAAATCGCCTCGAATGGCAGCGATGATTGCGTAAAAACCGGCGAACAAACCTGCTGTGGTAAACACATTGGGCAGCAAGTAAATACCCCGGTTTTGTTGCTCTTCTGGGTTGACCATGAAAACTCCCTATTGTTGGCAAATGCTTAAATGCATTATGACAGTGGCGCCTGTTAGATACAAAAAAGGCCGGCAGCTTGCGCGACCGGCCTTAAATTTAAGCAGTTATTGTTGTTTAGTTTTTGCTTTTATCAACAATTTTCTGGATCCAAGGCATCATCTCACGCAGTTTAGCACCCGTTTGTTCAATTGGATGCTCTGCGTTAAGGCGACGCATAGCTGTCATTTCAGGATAACCTGACTGACCTTCCTGGATAAACTGTTTGGCATATTTGCCTTCCTGAATATCTTTCAGAGCTTCACGCATTGCCCAGCGGCTTTCTTCGTTAATGACTTTCGGGCCAGTAACGTACTCACCATACTCGGCATTGTTGGAGATCGAGTAGTTCATGTTGGCGATACCGCCTTCATACATCAGATCCACAATCAATTTCAGTTCGTGCAGACATTCAAAATAAGCCATTTCCGGTGCATAACCGGCTTCCACCAGTGTTTCAAAACCAGCTTTAACCAGTTCAACCGCACCACCACACAAGACGGCTTGTTCACCAAACAAATCGGTTTCTGTTTCATCACGGAAAGAGGTTTCGATAATACCGGTACGGCCACCGCCAATTGCAGAAGCATATGACAGGGCAATCGCTTTAGCTTTGCCAGAAGCATCTTGCTGAATAGCGATTAAGTCAGGAATACCGCCACCTTTGGTGAACTCACTACGAACGGTATGACCCGGCGCTTTAGGTGCAATCATGATGACGTCCAGATCACTGCGCGGCACGATTTGGTTATAAACGATGGCAAAACCGTGGGCAAAGGCCAGAACAGCACCTTTTTTCAGGTTTGGCTCAATTTCATGTTGATACAAATGTGATTGAAATTCATCCGGCGTCAGCACCATGACCAGATCAGCGGCTTTAACGGCTTCACCGACGTTATCTGAAACATTCAGACCAGCGCCTTGCGCTTTGGCAATTGACGAAGAACCAGCGCGCAATGCAACAGTTACATCAACACCAGAATCTTTCAGGTTACAAGCGTGAGCATGGCCCTGTGAGCCATAGCCGATAATCAGCACTTTCATACCGCGGATGATCGACAGGTCACAATCTTTGTCGTAATAAATATTCAAACTCATGTTTTATTCCTTAGTTTTTAAAGTATGCGTCGGTCAGATATGCAGGCTTCTGTCGCCACGGGCAATACCGGAGACGCCGCTGCGGACCGTTTCAAGAATTTTGTGCTCTGACAAAGCTTCTATAAATGAATCAAGCTTGTTACCGGCACCGGTCAGTTCGATGGTGTAGGTTGATGCCGTGACATCAATAATCCGGCCCCGGAAAATATCGCTAAGCCGTTTCACGTCTTCGCGCTGATCCATCGTCGCCGCTTTGACTTTGATCAGCATCATTTCCCGCTCAATATGCGGCCCTTCACTAAGCTCCATCAACTTCACCACATCGACCAGCTTGTTAAGCTGTTTGGTGATTTGTTCGATGATGCGATCGGTGCCGGTAGTTACAATCGTCATCCGCGACAAAGAAGCATCCTCAGTCGGAGCTACACACAAGGACTCAATGTTGTAACCCCTGGCCGAAAACAACCCAGCAACCCGCGACAAAGCACCGGCTTCATTCTCAATCAAAATAGAAATGATATGGCGCATTATGACAACTCCCGTTCCGGATCTTGCGGCAACTCACAATGTGGCGACATATGCATCTCATTGTGCGCTTTGCCCTGGGCAATCATCGGATAAACATTTTCCGTTTGATCAGTGACGATATCGAGGAACACCAGCCGATCTTTCATGGCAAACGCTTCTTCCAGCTTCGGCCGAAGATCTTCCACTCGCTCGATACGCATACCAACGTGACCATAGGCCTCTGTCAATTTGACAAAGTCCGGCAGTGATTCCATGTAAGAATGCGAATAGCGGTTTTCATAAAAGAATTCCTGCCACTGCCGCACCATGCCTAAATAGCGGTTATTAAGCGCGACGATTTTGACCGGCAGACCATATTGCAAACAAGTTGACAGCTCCTGAATACACATCTGGATACTGCCTTCACCGGTGACACAAACCACGACTTCATCCGGGAAAGCTAACTGCACCCCCATCGCCGCTGGTAAACCAAAGCCCATCGTGCCGAGACCACCGGAGTTGATCCAACGATTCGGTTTACTAAATCCGTAATATTGCGCGGCCCACATTTGATGCTGGCCGACATCCGACGTGACGTAGGCATCACCTTTGGTGATTTCATGGACCAGTTCGATAACAGCCTGCGGTTTGATCTGGCTGCTGTTGCGATCGTAAGACATGCATTTTTTAGCACGCCAGTCATTGATAATTGCCCACCAGGCATCAATGGCATCTTTATTGGGTTTAGCTTTATTATTGTCCAGCAAATGATTCATATCATTCAGCACATCAGCCACATTGCCAACTATCGGCACATCAACGGTAATGGTTTTTGAAATCGACGACGGATCGATATCAATGTGAATGATCTTGGCGTTAGGACAGAATTCGGCAATTTTACCGGTTACCCGATCATCAAACCGGGCGCCAATGGCAATCAGCACATCGCAATCATGCATCGCCATATTGGCTTCATAAGTACCATGCATACCCAGCATGCCTAAAAACTGCTCATCGTCCCATGGCAGTGAGCCTAAACCCATCAGTGTTGAGGTAACGGGATAACCCAGTTTTTTGACAAAATGCCGCAGCTGCTCAGCCGCATTGCCTAATACCACACCACCACCGGTGTAAATCATCGGTTTTTTAGCAGTCAGCAATAAATCCACTGCACGTTTGATTTGACCGGGATGACCTTTAGTCACCGGTTGATATGAACGTAGCGAAACACTTTCCGGGTAGTGATACGGAATTTTAATATTCGGATCGGTAATATCTTTTGGCACATCGACAACGACCGGACCAGGGCGGCCTGTAGTTGCCACGTAAAAAGCTTTTTTGAACGTTGCCGCCAGATCGTTAATGTCTTTAACCAGAAAGTTATGCTTAACGCACGGCCGGGTAATACCCACCGAGTCAACTTCCTGAAACGCATCACTACCAATATTGGCAGTCGCTACCTGACCGGTAATAACCACCATTGGAATCGAATCCATATAAGCAGTGGCAATACCGGTTACCGCATTTGTTGCACCCGGACCAGACGTCACCAAGACCACGCCCGGTTTACCGGTAGCGCGCGCATAACCGTCCGCAGCATGCGTTGCAGCCTGTTCATGACGGACGAGAATGTGCTTGATCCCTTCCTGTTGATACAGCGCATCATAAATATGCAGCACCGCACCGCCCGGATAGCCAAACAAAAACTCAACGCCCTCGTCTTTAAGACACTGGACTAGAATCTCACCACCGCTTAATTCCACGTCTTCCTCTCTCGAACCGCCGTCGCGATACGCTTCAAAATATCAAACGAGTAAAGTTACTTTGTATAGTGTTTCAGGTCAAGAAAAACCGGCTTCAATCGCAGCCATGACGCCATTACCCGTATAATTCTGTATCTCGTAAAGCCAACCATATGGCATAATGCTGAGCCATGAAAACAGCATCCGAAACCACCCTGACGATTACCCGCCCGGACGACTGGCATTTACATTTGCGCGACGATGCGGCTCTGAACCGAACTGTTATTGATAGTGCCCGACAGTTTAGCCGTGCCATCGTCATGCCCAATTTACGCCCCCCGGTCACCACCACGCAAATGGCGAAAGCCTATCGACAGCGGATTTTATCGGTGTTACCAGACAATGCTGAATTCGAGCCGCTGATGACACTGTATTTGACCGACAATACGCCGGCCAGTGAAATTGAAACGGCTGTTGATAGCGGTATCGTCAAAGCCGTTAAACTGTATCCCGCTGGCGCGACGACCAATTCAGATGCCGGTGTCACCGATCTCAAACATTGCAGTGCCACCTTGGAAACTATGCAAAAGCTGGGGCTACCCCTACTGATTCATGGTGAAGTGACCGACCATGATATTGATATTTTTGATCGGGAAAAACGCTTTATTGACGATAAACTGATTCCGTTATTACACGATTTTCCCGATTTAAAAGTGGTGTTTGAACATATCACCACCACTGATGCCGCGCAGTTTGTCGAAGCGTCCGGACCCAATCTGGCGGCGACCATCACACCGCATCATTTGTTATTTAATCGTAATGATTTACTGGTCGGTGGTATTCGCCCGCATTATTTTTGTTTACCGGTATTAAAACGCAATACCCATCAACAGGCGTTGCTTCAAGCGGCAACCAGTGGCAATTCCAAGTTTTTCTTAGGCACTGATAGCGCCCCACACCCACGTCATAGCAAAGAAAACAGTTGTGGTTGCGCCGGTATTTATAGTGCACACGCCGCGATTGAATTATATGCCGAAGCTTTTGAAGCTATGGATGCCCTCGACAAACTGGAAGGTTTTGCCAGCTTTTATGGCGCCGACTTTTATGGTTTACCGCGTAATGATTCGCAAATCACCTTGCACAAACAAGCCTGGCAGGTTCCGGAAAAACTGGCTTTTGCTGATACCGAACTAGTGCCGCTGCGTGCCGGTGAAACCATGCAATGGCAGCTCCTATGACTTGCAATTAAAGCCGGTAAACCCCACCTCCTAAAGTCTTAGTCAATGATGGAGGCAAAATATGAAGGTGTTAATGGTACTGACCTCGCACGATGAACTTGGCAATACGGGTGAGAAAACCGGTTTCTGGTTAGAGGAACTCGCTGCGCCTTATTTCGTTCTTAAAGATGCTGGGGCCGAAGTAATCCTTGCCTCTCCCAAAGGCGGACAACCACCCATCGATCCCAAAAGCGCTCAGCCTGACTTGGAAACTGATGACACCCGACGTTTTATGAATGATGGTAATGCCAAGCAACAGCTTGCCAATACCATCAAACTTGAAAGTGCCCGTCCGGAAGATTTTGACGCGGTGTTTTATCCCGGTGGTCATGGTCCGCTGTGGGATTTAGCCGATAATCCGGATTCGTTGCGTCTTATTGAGACTTTATATGCTGCCGGTAAACCCGTTGCCGCAGTTTGTCACGCACCAGCAGTGCTGATTAATGCGAAAGACAAAGAAGGTAACTATCTGGTTGAAAATAAAAATCTGACCGCATTCTCAAATAGTGAAGAAGATGGCGTTGGACTTAGCCAGGTGGTGCCATTTTTATTGGAAGATGCCTTGAAAAAACGTGGCGCCGTTTATCACAAAGGTGAAGACTGGTCGTCATTTGTACAGGTTGATGGTCATCTGATCACCGGTCAGAATCCGGCCTCATCTGCCGAAACCGCGCAAGCTTTGTTAAAGCTGGCGTAAACAATTTTTTAAAAAGTAAGGAATATTTATTATGACGAAAGCAACTGCCAGACACATTTTGGTCGAAAACGAACAAGTCTGTAAGGAACTGAAACGCGAAATTGAAGAAGGTGCTGATTTTGCAGCCGTTGCCAAAGAACATTCTTCTTGCCCTTCTTCTGCCCAAGGTGGCGACCTCGGCGAATTCGGTCCAGGCATGATGGTCCCGGAATTCGATAAAGTGGTGTTCTCAGCACCAGTGGGCACCGTGCAAGGTCCAGTCAAAACGCAATTCGGTTATCATTTGCTGGAAGTCACCAGCCGTACTTAAATACGGACTGATCATTACGAAAAAAGGCCCATTCATGGGCCTTTTTTTATTTAACTACCGTCTGTAATCAATTGATAATCTGGTAAATTCTCCAGCAGTTTCCGACCATAAGCTTTGGTCAGCAAACGCCTGTCTAAAATAGTGATATGACCGGAATCGGTTTCTTTACGCAGCAATCGGCCACAGGCCTGAATCAGTTTAACACTGACCGCCGGCAAGGATAGCGCCGTAAATGGCTGACCTCCTTTGGCAATAATCCACTCCTGACGGGCCTGCTCAATTGGCCGGGTAAACACCGGAAATGGCAGGCGGGTAATCACCACATGCGTGCATAAACTGCCCGGCAAATCGACGCCTTCAGCAAAACGATCCAAACCAAACAACACACTGCCCTTACCCGACTCTATACGGCGACCATGTTTTTCAATCATCAGTTTCGGTGACAAACCATCGCCCTGCATCAAAATAACGCTGGTCAGGCTGCGCGGTAATCGCTGATAAACAAACTGCATTACTTCTCGTGAGGTGAATAACACCAATGTTGCGGCTTTGGGATCAATTATCTCTGCCAGTTTTTCAGCTAATTCTTTTTGCCAGGCAAGTGGCGACTGATTCGGCAGATATTGCATATAGGGGATATGGAGTTGCGCCTGCGTTTGATAGGCAAATGGTGATGGCACTGCCAAAAAATGACTGCCATCAAACGCATGTAAACCACAATCCAGACGGAACCGTTGAAATCTTCCCAGACCACGTAATGTTGCTGATGTAATCACCACCCCATAAGCGCGTTGCCATAAACTTTTGGCCAAAAAGCCGGCCGCTGTCATTGGCCCGGCATGGATCAATAATTGTGCTTGTTTGTCGGTTTTATTCAGTGATAACCAGCGGACATTGGGCGGTTTATCAGCCGTATCTTCGCTGAGAAATAAGCCCAGAAAATCGAGCAGATAACCAAAAATATTTTGCACTGTACCGACTTGTGGCAATAACGCTTCACCCAATCGATTGGGGATCTGCGTTTTTTCCAGACCTTCTCGCAGCCACTTACCCAACAACGTGTAATGCTTATAAATCGTATTAGCTTGCTGCAATAAAGCCATCATCGGCGTCGCTAAAGCGTTATAGATCATGCTGTTGCTGAATAATCGCGGCTCATTGAGCTCACCACTGAGCATGGCTTGCACGATATCAGCCGAATGCATCATCGTTTCGATATCTTGTAATACACTAAAACACGCCGGTAAATCACGGCGTAAATCGCTGAATAAATAACCAAAATCCTGTTGCCGGAAGGCCAGCGCGGACGGCAGTTTTTTCAGTGCTTTATCGGCGACCTCAATGGTCTGATAAAGCTGCTGAAAATCCAGCACTTTGGCGGCATGATCCAATGCTTTGCGCGGTAGATTATGGGCTTCATCCAGTACCAGAATGGTTTCTTCCGGATTTGGTAACACCAGCCCGCCGCCCAAGTCAGCATCGCTGAGTAACACATCGTGATTAACCACCGCAACCTGTGCGCTGGTTAATTCACGGCGTAATTGATAATACGGACACGGCTGATAATAACGACAGCTTTTGCCGACACATCCTTCAGAATCAGTGGAGATCTCCGACCATAAAGGGCCATTAACCGGCAATTCGCAGCTATCGCGATCACCGTTCCAAAGCTGTTCCTGCCAAATCTCCCATAACTTTTGGCCCTGCGCCTGCCAGATGGCCTGCTGATATTTATCATCAACATCAAGGCTCAAATCGCCTTGTTGCGGCGCATTGACCAGTTGATCCAAGCGGCTTGGACACAGGTAACGCCGCCGACCTTTGATTTGCACAAATTTAACCGGCTCGGGCATCGCACTGGCAAATTGCGGCAAATCCTTAAAAATCAGCTGCTGCTGTAAATTGACCGTTGCCGTGCTGATCACCAGCAGCTTTTTTTGTTTTAAAGCGGTTTCAATCGCGCCACTTAAATATGCCAGCGTTTTACCAACACCTGTGGGGGCTTCGACCACGGCAATACGTTTGCCTGCTTCACGTTGTAGCGTCTGGTCAATAAATTCGGCCATTTGCCGCTGCTGCGGTCGCGGCGCAAAATCGGTTAACTGCTCGCTGAGCTGCTGATAAATATCACTCATGCCGTGACCGGCAACAGTTCATCAACTAAAAATTGCAGGTTTTGCTGCTGGCGAAACTCATTGATATCCAGCCGGTAATGCAATAGCACGGTTTGATTTGCACTCAGCCAGTCGGGCGCCGTTTGTTTAAAGGCCATTGCTGTAATGACCCGATTATCAGCAAGTCGGATGGTTAGTTTTAAATGATCCTGCTGCTGACCAACATGGCGGAAATCGACCAGCTCAAATTCACCATGAAATTGTGGCTCGGCAAAACCTTGTCCCCACGGTGCCAACAACGGTAATTTGCCAGCCAAATCCAGATTGATGTCTTGTATAGCTAACTCACCATCACTGACCCGCTGCCGGGTAAACACATCATCAGCAACATCAGTCTGCATAACGGCCAGTAATGCGTCTGACAATGCATCAAAGTTCACTTTATCCAGTGTTAAACCTGCCGCCATTGCATGCCCACCAAAGCGCTTGATAAGCCCCGGATGCAGGCTGTCGACACGGGCAAGAATATCGCGGATATGAACGCCCTGAATTGAACGCGCCGAGCCTTTTAATTCATCTGGATCGCCATCGGCAAAAATAATCACCGGCCGGTGCAGGCGTTCTTTTAGCCGCGAGGCCAACAGGCCAATTACGCCCTGATGCCAATCGGGTTGATACAACGTTAATAACGGCAATGATTCAGCAGATTGCAGATCAATTTTCGCCAGCATATTCAGCGCTTGCTGTTGCATGGTCTGTTCGACATCACGGCGCTGTAAATTAATATCATCCAGCAATCGCGCGCTTTGCTCGGCGAATACCGCATCATCGGTCAACAGTAATTCAATGCCCTGCCCCATATCTTCCATGCGTCCGGCGGCATTAAGCCGGGGTCCAATGGCAAACCCAAGATCCTGCGCTGATAAACGCTGGCGATCTTTGCCGGTAATTGTTAACAATGCATTAATGCCGGCACAGGCCAAACCTTGACGCATTCGTGCCAAACCACGCATGACCAGGCTGCGGTTAAGTTTATCCAGCGGTACGACATCGGCAACGGTGCCTAATGCCACCAAATCAAGTAATTCAACCAAACGCGGCGGTGTTAGCTGATTTTTGGCAAACCAGTCTTGTTCATTGAGATAACTGCGCAATCCCAGTAGCAAATAAAATGCGACGCCAACACCAGCCAGTGCTTTCGAAGGAAAATTATCATTAGCCTGATTAGGATTAATAATGGCATCAGCTGCCGGTAATTGTTCACCGGGCAAATGATGATCAGTAATGATCACGCGCATGCCACGCTGTTTAGCAACCGCCACACCATCAACACTGGCAATACCGTTATCAACGGTAATCAATAAATCCGGCTGATTTTCAGTGGCTAATTCCGCTAATAGTTGCGGGGTCAGGCCATAACCATGAATAAACCGGTTGGGCACCATAAAACGCACATTTTTCAGACCAAACTGATGTAAACCACGGGTCAATAATGCCGTGCTGGTCGCTCCATCCGCATCAAAATCGCCGACAATCAATATTGACCAATTCGCTTCTATCGCCTGTTGCAGCAGCTTGCTAGCGGCGGTCATATCCGTTAATAAATTTGCCGACGGTAAATCTGCCAAAGCAAATTGCAAGTCAGTTTCCTGACAAATACCGCGCGCCGCCATTATCCGTCTGATGACCTCCGGCCAGGTTTCCGGCAAATCTTGCCAGCCGTCGCTGTTTCGAACCTTAATCATAACCAGCTGCGCCATGAATTCAGAGAATAATGACCATGTTGCGGTACGCAGATTTTTAATTCACGTATTTGCAAACGCCGGAGTTGTTGCCATAAGGGTTTAAAAACATGATGCGTCAGTGTTTCCAGCTGATTCTGCCAGTCGCCGTCATTATCAAAAGCCGGTAACACCATCATGGACTTATCTTTGTGCTTTTGCTTTAACAGCCCATCATAAGATTGCTGATAATCGGCATTAATATGATTAGCTAATGATTTAAGTAATGCATCATCGCCGGCCACATGCTGCCAGTCAGCATTGAGATCCAAAGCTGCAGCTCCGGAAAACCAAACCGCGTTGACGGGCAATAAACCCGCCGCTTCACGCTGCTGATTAACCGGATGCTCAAACAGCGTCATTTGGATTGCATTCAATAACCGACGCCAGCTGTTTTGTTCTTGGCCAACCGGTAATTGGTCGCCAATCGACCGGCCTTCCAGCTTATCAATCGCCGGCCATTGCATATCCGGTAATGTCGGTAATCGCAGACCCCAATGTTTGGCGCTGTAGGTCAACCACTTGCCCTGAAACTCATCCAGCAATGGGGTTAAACTGGTTTGTAATTGCGCAGCTTCAGCATCTGAAACCTGTAAATCGCGATGAAATAAACGCAGGCAGTCCCTGTCAGCATGCAGATAGCAAAGATCAGCGCATATCACCGTTTCTCCGGGAAACCGCAGCGCTGCTAACGGTAAATCCGGGCCATTAGCTTGTCCGAACTGTTGAAGTAACAGCGATATATAATCCGATTGATCTGCCTGAAAACGGCTTTTTCCGAGAAGTTGCTGTAGCGCGGCAGACCAGGTTACTTTATTGATGGGTTGTAACACACCGGCAGCTTCTGGCCATATCACTGTCAGCATGGGGCTAGACGCCATGCTGCATCACCTCTTTTACAAATGGGATGGTTAATCGCCGCTGCGCTTGTAACGAGGCTTTATCAAGCATTTGCAACACGGCCATTAAAGACGGCATATCGCGGCCATAGTGGCGCAATAGATATTGCGCAACATCTTCTGACAGAATCAAGCCACGGCTTTGCGCCTGTAAAATCAATGCCTGCTGTTTACGCTGGTCAGCCATTACTGGCAGTTGAAATACCAAACCGGTTGCCAGGCGTGAACGTAGATCCGCCAGTTCAATGGTCAACTGAGAAGGCGGATTTTCAGTCGCAACTAACAAAGGTTTTTGCTGGTGACGCAGCTCATTAAAGGCATGGAATAACGCTTCTTGCCAGGCTTGGTTGCCAGTAATCGCTTCAATATCGTCACAGCAAATAACATCAGCTTGCATTAATGACATCAGAACGGCCGGCTCAACGGTTTGCTGTAATTCTTGAAAATTTAGATAAGCAACGCTGTATTTTTGTTGTATTCGTTCGGCAATGGCCAAGCACAAATGACTTTTACCGGCACCCTGAGCACCGCATAAATATAAAAAACTATTACCTTGTCCCTGACAAAACTCTTCGACGGCTTGTTGCAGCGCTTCATCTGCAAACAGAAAATTATCAAGACGATAAACTTCCTGCGGCGAAAGACGCAATGTTAGCTGCGTTTGGGCCATCATTTACTCAGAATAAAGTTGGCTGTTGACGTAATGATCAAGTGCATGACGTACCAACACCATGGCCACTGCTGCCACGGGTAACGCTAACAAAACACCGACAAAACCAAACAAACTGCCGCCAGCCATTACAGCAAAAATAACTGCGACCGGATGCAGACCGATCCGCTCGCCGACAAACCGTGGTGTCAGCACACTGCCTTCGATTATTTGAGCAAAACTGAATATACCTATGACGTAGAGTACTGGTAACCATTCCTGAAACTGTAAGTAAGCAGCTAAACCTGCCAGCAGAATCCCAACCAGCAACCCCAGATACGGCACAAAACTGACAATACCGGCAATGACGCCAATCAGCAGCGCCAAATCCAAGCCAATCAAGGTCAAACCGATGCTATACATAATGGATAACGCCAACATAACCAGTAACTGACCACGAAGAAAGCCAGCTAACATATCATCACACTCTAAAGACAAATCAGTAATTCTTTTAGCATGACTACGCGGCAATAATTCGCGAAAACGCGCCACTAATAAATCCCAATCTCGCAGCAAATAAAAAGTTAAGACTGGGATTAACACCAGATTGGTGACAAAAGTCAGTAATGCGAGGCCAGACTTGCTGACATAACCAAACACATCACCAGCCATTTCCCCTGCTTCCGACCAGTAATTTTTCAAGCCATCTTTCAACGTATCGAGATTAATCATGTCTTTTGATAAACCCAATGACTGCATTATTGGCTCGATACTGGCTTGTAGTTTATCGATATAGCCAGGCAATTTTTCAAATAATGAAGCTAACTGCGCGCTAAGCAGGGGCACAAAAATCAAAATCGCCACTATCGTGACAAAAAACAGGATACTAAAGACAATCACTACCGAAACGGTACGTGACAATTTACGGGCTTCCAGTCGATCTACCAGCGGGTCACCCAGATAGGCCAATAAAGCTGCCACAAAAAATGGCATCAAGACACTGGCCAATTGATAAAACAGAAAACCAAACAGCAGAACTGAAATTAAAATCAGCCATTTATTGCTATCGGACATCAGGTTTTTTTCCATTGTCGCCATGCATTCCTTCCCCAAACCAATACATATTCACTGCCACTGATGATGACACTGATTACCACTATCCAAATCGCGATGGTTTTGATTTCATCTAACTGCGGAAACCACTGCACTATCACCATCACCAGCAACACAAGCAAGATTTGCAGCAACGTATTAACTTTGCTGCTCCATAACGGCTCAAATTCGAATTCACCGAACGCTTTATGGTAAGCCAAAGCGCCAATGACAATCAGCAAATCCCGGCTCATCACCAAGGCAAACAACCACCACGGTAATAGATCCAGATAGCTCAGCGTTGCAAAACTGGCAACCAATAAAAGCTTGTCAGCAAGCGGATCCAGAATCGAGCCTAAACGGCTTTTCCAATTATAATGTTTGGCTAAAAATCCATCCAAACCGTCGGAAAGACCGGCAACAGCAAAAAATAATAAAGCCAGTTGAAAATCAAATTGCAGCATTGCCCAGACCACAGGGGCAACCAGCGCAATGCGAAACCAGCAAATTAAGTTAGGTATGTCGCGTCGGGTCAAGGCAGCAACCGGTATTGCACAACATTATTGTCTGCCATTACCTCATTGGCTTGCAGCAGACCATCAAAAGCCAACAACTCCCGAAACTTGCTGACTTCGCCCTGAATGGTCAGTCCGACCTTTAATGTCTGCTCACTCATACTGACAACGCTAACGGATTCAACTACTTGCAAGTTATTAAGATAAGCCAGCAGTCGATTGTAATCGTTGTAGTCTTTAACGCCGATGATCTCCACAGCCAGTTGTTGCGATGGTCCTATTTGTTGAGCAAATCGCTGACCAAGCGTGTCGGCTAATTGATCAATCCCCCCGGCAATGGCGGTATTCAAATCACCTTCACTTTGCCAGCGAAAATTATTGTCATTACTGAGTACTTGCCAACTGATACCGGTCTGCGACTCATTACCACGTATCTGAGCAGTCACAATTATACGCGTACCGTACCGTTCAGAAGCCTGTTGAACAGTGTTGTTATTACCCGTCCAGATATCACTGAAACTGATTTGTGTTTGATCTTCCAAATCCATTACCGGCAGCACCACCGGTAAGCCACGACGAGCAGCCTCGCGTTCGATAATGTCACTGACGATATTGTTATCACTATCGCCAATCAGATTTTGTTCCCCATCCCTGTCCGAAGCCAGCCAAATCAGTATTTCTGGCCGGTTTTCGCCCCAAATTGGCAAGCCGGTACGTTGCAGCGCATTGGTAAGGGTTTTGGCATCAAAAATGAAATTCACCGCCAGTTGTTCCGGCGTGATGGGATCATCATCGTGGTTGATTTTCTGATAAGAATAACGCGCAACATATCGGTCTGCGTCAGCTAACAGTGCGGTAATATCAGCTTTATTAACCGCCTGCCGGTCACCTACAATTTTAATAATAGTTTGTTTGAGTGCTTCAGACGTTACCTGACTACGATCCTGGTCGCTTTGTGAAGCCACCGGCACTTGTGCCTGATAGAAGTTAGAAACCTGCGCCGCAAAGGCGGACGAAGCGGTAAAAATTAAAAACAGCACAGTAATTAATCGAGTCATTGTGGTATTCTAGCACGCTGATTTTCGAGTGTGACGCCCATTATTCTCAGGAACCCAGCATGACCGATCCCGTTGATTCCAACAGCCATTCAGCCTCTTCTCTCAGCTACCGTGATGCCGGTGTCGACATTGAGGCAGGCAACGCGCTGGTAGATCGTATTAAACCCCTTGCTGCAAAAACCAAACGTCCCGGCGTAATGGCAGGTTTGGGTGGTTTTGGCAGTTTATTTGAGTTGCCATTAGACCGCTATAAAAATCCTGTTTTGGTATCCGGTACCGACGGCGTTGGCACCAAACTGAGGCTAGCGATTGATTCCGGCATTCACAATACAATCGGTATCGATTTGGTTGCCATGTGTGCCAATGATATTGCTGTGCTCGGTGCTGAGCCGCTGTTTTTCCTTGATTACTATGCCACCGGCAAACTAGATGTCGATATCGCTACCGACGTGGTCGCCGGTATTGCCGAAGGTTGCCTGCAATCCGGTGCTGCGCTGGTTGGCGGTGAAACGGCCGAAATGCCCAGCATGTATGAAGATGGTGATTACGATTTGGCTGGTTTTTGTGTTGGTATTGTTGAAAAAGATCAGGTTATTGATGGCAGTAAAGTCGCTGCGGGTGATGCCATTATTGGTATTGCTTCATCCGGTCCACATTCAAATGGTTATTCACTGATTCGTAAAATTCTGGAACGCAGTGGTGCCAATTTAAAAGATGCTTTTGATGGCGCAACGCTCGGTGAAAAACTTCTGGCTCCAACCAGAATATACGTTAAGTCATTGCTGCAACTGACTGAAAAAGTTGATATTCACGCATTATCACATATTACCGGCGGCGGCTTGCTGGAAAATATTCCCCGTGTACTGCCTGAGGGTGTCATCGCGGTAGTCAATGCCGATAGCTGGCAGCGGCCAGCGGTATTTGACTGGTTGCAGCAGCACGGCAATGTGGTTGATAGAGAAATGTATCGCACCTTTAATAATGGTATCGGCATGGTTGTGGTCGTTGCCGCTGATCAAGCTGATGAAACGGTCAATACCCTGATTGGTCTTGGCGAAACCGCCATGCATATCGGTCATATCGAAGCATCAGATGACAGTGAGCGCGTGATTATCCGATGACAAAGGCCAGACTGGTAATTTTAATTTCCGGTCGAGGCAGCAATATGCAGTCGATTATCCGTGCTATTGATACGGATGAGCTTGATGCTGAAATTGTTGCAGTGATCAGCAATCGTCCTGATGCAGCAGGTCTGCAAACCGCTGCTGCGGCAGGCATCGAAACACAGTTGATCAATCATCGTGATTTTGACAGCCGGGAAGCATTTGATAGTGAATTGGCCCGGGCAATAGATACCTACCAGCCGGATTTTGTGATTCTGGCTGGCTTTATGCGGATCTTAACGGCTGAATTTGTCAGGCATTTTGCCGGTAAGCTAATCAATATTCACCCTTCCCTGCTGCCCAAATTTAAAGGTCTGCACACACATCAACGGGCAATTGAAGCCGGTGAAAAAGAGCACGGTGCCAGTGTACATTTTGTTACAGCAGAACTGGATGATGGTCCGGTGGTGTTACAGGCGAAAGTGCCTGTTCTGGCTGACGACACACCCGAATCTTTAGCGGCAAGGGTATTGGTTGAGGAACATAAACTTTATCCTGATGCCATAAAGCTGTTGATTCAACAAGGCACTTAATATGAGACAACTGCTGAGCGGCTTAATGTTGTTGTTAGCTTCAGGGCTGCAGGCAGAACCGCTGCCCGATTTTTATGCAAATTATCAGGTCGAACTCAACGGCATCCAGGCCGGCGAATTACGCCAAACGCTGAGCACCGATGTTGCCGGACAACGAAAATTTATCTCAACAACGCAGGCCAAAGGTGTCTTTGCCTTTATCAAACCAGATGTCATTGAAGAAACCAGCTTCTGGGTGTATCACAATGATCGCATCCGGCCTATGTTTTATCGTTATTCCCGTGAAGGTGGTAACAAGGACAAATTACTGACCATGGATTTTTACTGGGATAAACGCGAGGTTCATATTGATGATCGCGAGCATCCCTGGGATCTGGAAATCAAAAAGAATACACTCGACAAACTGGTCTACCAGTTACAGGTCATGCATGATTTAAGTGATGATCGTGCGCAGCTGACTTATACCATCGCCGATGGGGGCAAATTAAAAAGTTACGAAATCGTCCGCCTCGGCGAAGAGACAATCGATACACCGCTTGGCAAGATCAATGCCGTCAAGTTAACGCGTGAACGTGATGCCGACAGTGATCGCAAAACCACTCTCTGGTGTGCACCGGCGCTGGGTTATTTACCCGTCAAACTTGAACATATCGAAAAAGACAACAGCCGCTTTACTGCCTATTTGCGTAAACTCGAAGGTATTTCCACCGACGCTTTTCAAAAAACCAAGACTGCCAATGCCGCTGAATAATGCTGACAAACGTTTTGAAATTATTGCCGAAAAGCCGGTTTTTGAAGGCTTTTTTGCTGTTAACGAATTAACGATCCGCCATACGCTTTATCAGGGTGGCTGGAGTGCAGCACTAAAACGCGAAGTATTTCATCGTGGCGAATGTGTTGCCGTGATCCTTTACGATGCTGTTGAGGATGCGGTGGTGATTATTGAGCAATTCCGGGTGGGCGCTTTGCAACTCAAAGATGAACGCGCCTGGTTAATGGAAATCGTTGCCGGTGCCATTGAGCCCGGTGAAACACCAGAAGACGTTGCTCGCCGTGAAGCGCTCGAAGAGTCCGGCTGTGACATTCAGGAATTGATTAAAATCAACGCGTTTTTCACCTCCCCCGGCGGCACCTCTGAACTTTTGCATTTATATTGCGGCAAGATTGATAGCCGCAGTGTTGGCGGTTTTCACGGCGTGGAAGACGAAAATGAAGACATCGCCGTTGCCGTGCTGCCATTCGATGATGTTTACCAACTGCTAAATGACGGCAAAATTATTTCAGCTATTCCGATTATTGCCATTCAATGGCTATATATTCACCGGGAACAAATTCGCCAGAAATGGGCCTGATACACCCGGTTGAAGATAGAGAGTGCCACGATCTGCGACCACGTAATAGCCAATTATTATTACAACGCCTAAGCAGGTCATTGCAAGCGCCTGTGAATTAATCCAGTCTGACAGTAATTGGATGACCAATCCTTGCGGTCTGATAAAAGTTTGAAAAAACAAAGGAAACTTGATGAACAAAGTTCTGATTTCGGTATTAGGTAGTGATCAGCCGGGCATTATGGCCGCAGTTGCCAAAGTGATTCAGCAGCGTGAGGGTAATATCGAAAACCTCAGCCAAACTTTGCTGGAAAACGTGTTCGGCGCCCTGCTGCTGGCATCAATTCCCGATACAGAAACACCCGAAGCATTGCAAGAAGCCATCGAAACGGCTTGTAAAGCAATGGGCTTGTTTATCAATGTTCATCTCTGGGATGAACACACCACTGACTGGCAACAACATAAACCAGAAGTCCAGCCCTATATCATTACCTGTATCGGCCCGGATCGCCGCGGTCTTGTGGCCGAAGTTGCCGGTGCGTTATATACCCATGGCGTTAATATCACTAATATCCAGGCGATTTTCAAAGGGGGTAAAAATCCGATGGATAATCTGATGGTATTTGAAATTGATGTACCGCGTGCCACCGTGATGGATAATTTGCGTGATGCTCTGAACGGGATTTCAGAGCGTTTAAATCTGGAAATCAGCGTCCAGCATCGCAAGATTTTCGAATCGGTCAGCAACATTCTTAACTAAACGTCACGCAGCCCCGAACTTTAGGAAGCCCCATGCTAAATCAAAAAGACATTATTTCCACGCTGCAAATGGTCCGTGAAGAAAATCTGGATCTGCGTACTGTCACTGTCGGTATCAACCTGACGGATTGTGTCAGCGATGATCTGGCGACTTTCAAACGTAAGATTTACGACAAAATCACCTGCTACGCCGGTAAGTTAGTTGAAACCTGCACCCGTATCGAACGCCGTTACGGCATCGAAGTCGCCAACAAACGTATTTCTATTAGCCCGATCGGTGTCGTTGCGGCGCCCTTTTCTTCCGAACAAATGGTCGAAATTGCGCTGACACTTGATAAAGCTGCCGATGAACTGGGCATTGATTTTATTGGTGGTTTCAGCGCCATGGTCGAAAAAGGCATGAGTACCGGTGATCGGGCGCTGATTGACGCAATTCCTCAAGCCCTTACGCAAAGCAAACGGGTTTGCTCGTCAGTGAATGTTGCCAGCACCCGCGCCGGTGTCAATATGGATGCCATTATCCGTATGGGCCATATCATTAAAGAAGCCGCTGAGCTTACTGCCAAAGATGATGGATTGGCGGCAGCCAAACTGGTGGTATTTG
>CAYYRO010000023.1:0-23790 GCA_964474075.1 uncultured Methylophaga sp. | reverse complement strand
TTAAAATCCCTCGGCTTCGGCTGTGCCGGTTCGAGTCCGGCCCCGGGCACCATCAGAATATCAAAGCCCCAATCCTGAAAAGTGTTGGGGCTTTTTTGTTTGTGGCTTAGTGGGATTGTTTAGCGAAAGGTATCAAGCAATTTAGTGGCGATTCAAAATGATAAAAACCGTTAGTTAATAGCTATAGATTAGAAATAGATTACTCAAAAGAATGATTAACCTCCTGCGAAAGATTTGTACAGATTGAATGCACTGATTGCGCTAATCAAAACACCAACCATTATCAACAATGTCTTAGCTTTCAGATGCTTGGTGATATAAGCAGCAAAAGGAGCTGCAAACATCCCGCCAATCACCAATCCAGCAACAATAAGCCAGACGCTGTTATCCAGAATGGAAAAAAGTGCAGCAGCGACTGTCAGGGTCAGGAAAAATTCGGCAAAATTGACTGATCCAATCGTGGTTCTTGGATCGTGCCCCGAACCTACCAGCGAAGTCGTCACTATCGGGCCCCAGCCCCCGCCGCCAGTCGTATCCATCAAGCTGCCGAACAAAGCCAAAGGCGCGACTTTTTTTGCATTTATCTCCCGACGTAACTTGATGTGACGAAATGCCTTACTCAAGACATATATCCCCATCATAAACAAATAAGCACTGATGAAAGGCTTGAGTATCTTGCCATCTACACTACTCAGTATGTAAGCACCTATTAAACCACCCAAGATTCCCGGTATCAAAAGGGTTAAGAACAGTTTCTTATTCACATTCCCCATCTTCAAATGCGATACACCAGAAACGCCGGTGGTAAATACTTCGGCCAGATGGGTAGCACCGCTCGCCATTGCTGGTGATGCTCCTATCGCTAATAGAAAACTACTTGAAGTCACGCCATAAGCCATGCCTAGCGCGCCATCAATCACCTGTGCCAATAAGCCTACTGCAACAGCGCTCCAGAACATAGGGTCGCGTAGCGTCTGGGAAATGATCTCTCCACCACTTCGCCCGTTGTCACCTAAAAATAATTGATAGCTAAAATAAATCAATAGTGCGATCAAGACAGCAACTACAAAATAACTGGCGATTCTTAATAATGGATGGTCAGCTGCATGAATGACTTCATACTCAATTGGAGGAAGCCCTAACTCGTTGTGCTCCTTGCTGATAGATTTATCGTCTAGGTCTAAGTGGCGAATTTTCATAGTAATAGCCTGCTGCACAACCTTTGGTAAGGTATGCTGGAATGAATTTAGCAGGCAGTATATTGGGGATCACTTAAATCAATAAGTAATATGTTTTCATAACTATATTCATAATAGTTATATAGAGTTAAGTAGTTAAAACTTAATTGACGATATAAATAGTGGCCGCACACTTATCATCATGTTTGTAATGCCACTAAAAGGGGCAGGGCAGCCTCATGTGAGTGACGGTATGTTTAATAATCTAAAGGTACGAAAACAATATAAATGTGGCTCCGGCCCCATCAGAAATATCAAAGCCTCAATGCGGAAATGTGTTGGGGCTTTTTTATTAGAATGAAGTTATTAGTAAATATATAGAGTTCTAACATCGTTTATTGTGGCGACTCATAATCCCTTGCTCATAGATTTGAGTCCTTTGAAGCCCACCATATATATCAGACACTTAGCGTTAATCTTAGCGCTGGGTTTTTTGTCTGCTATTTAATGGGGTAAAGCAAGGATAAGTGTCGGTTGTCGTTTAATCATTAATCACAAAAAAAACACCTATTTACGATTTTGTTCGCAAAGATGTATTGCGCCATTTAATGTTTTGCTTTTTACTAGGTACTAGCTTGATCAATAAGAAAATATACATGTTAAATAGAAAATAACAGGTTAACTACTTATGAGCATCGCAGCTGGTTTAGTCCTTTTCATTCTGGTCATCGCTTTTATTTTGTTCGTGAGCGACTGGCTTCGCCCCGACTTGATCGCCATTCTAGTGCTTCTTTCGCTGGTTTTAAGCAGAGTCATCGAGCCTGAAGAGGCTTTCGCCGGCTTCAGCAGTTTCGCTGTCATGGCTATCGCAGGCCTGATGGTGATCGGTGAGGGCTTACAGAGAACGGGCGTGGTGCAGTGGGTGGCTAGGCGCCTCGAACGAATCATCCGGAAAAGTGAGTCCCGCCTGCTTCTTGTGAATACCGGTATCCCTGGACTGTTGTCGGGTTTTGTCAATATTGTCGCGGCTGCCTCCTTCTTTATCCCGGTCATCCTGCGGCTCTGCAAGCAGATGAATTTCCCCCAATCCAAAGTTCTGCTTCCGATGGCTTGCACCGCTTTGATCGGTGCCAACCTCACACTCATTGGCGCCTCCCACAACCTCGTTGTACACAGCCTTCTGGAAAGAGAGCAAGGGACAGGATTCGCCTTTTTTGAATTCACAATTGTGGGCGTGGTTCTTCTCGCTGCAGCCCTGCTCTATATTTTTCTTTTTGGACAAAAACTGCTACCCGGGGCCGAGCGTGTCCCTTCCCCGACCGATACACCTGTCACCGCAAATCTGGCCAAAACCTACGCACTGGAGGATCGCTTGTTTGAAGTCTGGGCTTCAGAAGACTTGGCTGAAAAAGACTACTCGATCGAAAAACTTGATTTCAACGAGTTCGGCCTAACCCTGATCGCCCTGGTTCGTAATGGGGATAGACTACTTTTCCCTACCGCCAGCTTCAAGTTAGAGGAAGGCGACAACATGCTTCTGCAGGGTCGAGAGGAAGTGGTTCGCAAGTTCTGCCAAGCGCGTGAGGGAATTACTTTCCTCGGACTACCCAAGGGGCAGGAGGCGTTTCCAATTAGTACAGCGGAACTTGCTGAGGCAGTTGTGCCACCCCGTTCCGAGGCAATTGGCAAGAGCATCAGCGAACTCCACTCTCTCGAAGAGTCCGGTCTAACACCCATAGCCTACTTCCGGGACAACCGGCCTCATCGGACAGGCATCCGGAACATCAAACTGCGCGAGGGAGACAGCGTTCTTTTCTACGGCCCGCGGAATCGGCTTCGCGAATTCAATCCGGAAAAAGAACTGCTGATTTACTTCAAGCCCGGAAAACCGGAAGTTTCTACCAAAATGAAGAAAAAGGCACCGCTTGCCGCTCTGATTCTTTTTGCCGTCATTCTAACCGCCGCTCTAGACTGGTTTCCGATCTCAGTGACCGCTTTGTCTGGTGCCGCCGCGATGCTGCTTTTCGGCATAGTAAATCCACGTAAAGTTTATAAGGCAATCGACTGGCGCACACTGGTTTTAATCGGTGGTATTTATCCTCTAGGCGTTGCTCTTCATCAGTCCGGTGCGGCCGATTTTATAGGGAATTCTCTGATCTCTCTACTGGGAGATTTCGGCCCGCTCGCAGTCATGGGAGGGATCGTGCTGCTCTGTATGCTGCTCACCCAGCCGATTCACAACGCGGCTGTAGCCGTTATCATGACGCCGATCGCAATCAATGCAGCGAACATGCTCGACTCCGACCCACGCGCCTTCTGTGTCGCCGTTGTGATCGCTTGCTCCTGCACCTTTCTTATGCCCTATGGCCATCCGGCTCCTTTCCTTGTTAAAGAACCAGGTAATTACCGTGCGAGCGACTATCTTCGATTTGGCCTCGGCTTAAACCTGATCGCTTTCGTTGTCATTCTCGGCGTTGTCCCCTTGGTCTGGCCACTCTAAAGTAGGCTTCTCACAAAAGGGTTCTACCCCGATTTTGCGGACATTTCAAAGAAGCCTGATAATTGGCAAAAGGAGTGTTTTTATCAAAGAGAAGAAAATACAGTCCAGAATTCAAACATGGTGCTGTTGAACAAACCCGACAGCCCGGTGTTAGCTGTGCTCAGATTGCTCAAGAACTGGGCCTTGCCCCAAATCTGCTAACGAGATGGCGACGTGAAGCAGATCAGAGTGGCCAACAGGCCTTTACTGGCACGGTTAGCCCCCGAGATGAAGAAGTTGCCTGTCTTAAGCGTGAACTGGCGCGGGTGAAGAAGGAACGGGATTTTTTACGCGAAGCGGCGACGTTCTATGCTAGGGAGTCGTCCTGAAATATCAGGCGATCCAACGTTGTCGCGTCGAGTTTCCCGTACGCTTAATGTGGCGTTGTCTGGAAGTTTCCGCTAGTGGTTATTACGGCTGGGAATCACGTTTACCGAGTGAGCGAAAGATTGATAACAATCTATTGCTGATACGCATTCTTGAACTTCATACAGATAGTGGCGGTATTTTGGGTGCGCCGCGCATGCATGAAGATCTGACGATTGAAGGTAAAACAGCCAGCAAAAATCGGATAGCACGCTTAATGACGCTTGCGGGACTTCAAGGATGGCCGAGAAAAAAGAAGCGTGGATAGAAGAAACCGCCATTATTAACACCGCCTGGGGTTAGTAATTTATTGGAGCGGGACTTCATGGCTCTGGAACCAGAGACCAAGTGGGTCATCGACATCACAGAGTTCAAAACAGGCGAAGGCAAGCTGTATTTGTGCGTTGTTCTCGATTTGTTCAGCAAACTTGTAATTTGCTGGTCAATGCATCACTGGCAAGATCGGCAGATGGTATTGCGCGCTGTCGAAATGGCCGTTTGGCAGCGTCAGGGAAGTGAGCCTGTGATTTTACATTCTGATCGAGGCAGCCAATTCAGAAGCAGCGATTGCTTAGTAAAAACACATTGATAAGTTCCATGAGTGCGGTCGGTCATTGTGGCGATAATGCAGCCTGTGAGGGCTTTTTGGGTGTTTTCAAAAGAGAACGGACAAACCGAATGCGTTATCCAACCTTGGATTCTGCCAAAGCTGATTTATTTGACTATATTGAGCGATTCCATAATCCTCGAATGAGAAGAAGAGTTGCTCAGCGAGATATGAAGTTTGCGAGTGTTTTAAAACCGTCCGTGGAAACGGGGTAGAACCTAAAAGAACCTACTGAGCACCAAATTGAAGATGAGCATCAACTGCTAGAGATAATGACACTCAATATTCGTAACGAAAGTGTTAAATATATCGGGCGGACATCACATGACGTTATCAGAATGATCTACTTGAATGACGTTCTGTTCTCACGCTCTGATGGCTAAAAACATTTTAATCAAGATATCAATCCTTCACGTTTACACTGTTGTAACGGTTTGAGTCCAGCCCTAGCCACAATTAAACTCAAAGCACCTTTACGAAAACTTTAGGGCTGTAAAAAATCTGCAAGCTTTTGCAAAAAAAGCTGACAACCCCATTAAAATCAACCACATCTGGATGAGCTCGGCCTGATTTTTCCTAAAAAAACCATCAGTGGGTCGCTCATTACTAAGCCGATTAAATATTTAAGATATGATTGCTGCTGCAGAAAATAGTCATAACGTGCTTGTATGATACAAGCAGCTATATTCTGGATGTGTCACATTTGAACTGACAACGACCCGGAACTGGGTTAGAAGTTTTAAACCGCAACTATCTAATAAACTTCATCATTGTTTGGCTGCCATGACGGATAAAGTTTTAAACCTGTATGCCAACCAAAAATCATAATTCGCTACTCGAATCAGTTTGAGCTTCCGACTTATACTCGGGCGAAAAATACAGCAAAGTCCAACCTGCCTTGGCTTTAACGCCTTGCTCATTAGCATAAATCTGCAACTTCCCCTGAGGCGAAAGGCTACCGATTATTACCCAGTTTTCGCCAGGTTCACCCAATCGGCTTTTCAGTCGGTCAAGATCAAAATCTTTGCTCAGACCGGTTGAATGAAGCGTCCAGCCATCATTCAGACGCTGCTGCAAGGTGTAAAAATCTGTTGGTGGTTCAAAGGCAAAATAGCCCCCCTGCTGCAGCGTGAGGCGTTTTTGCTCTTGATCGGACTCTTGGTGAGGCGCCAGCTGGAATGTACGATGATGGCCAAATTCCCCACCCAGTGCCTTACAGACCAGCGCGTTGTAATAATGGTTGTCTGTAGCGCACAACACATAGCTCAGATGTTCATACTCCAGTTGATGCTCGGCATGTTCAGAAAGGAGTTCACCGTAATATACCTTGATACCTTCCATACGTATCGGCTTAAGGCGCTGATAAGACCCATCGGTTACCACTACATCTACCTCAAGATCATTCAGCGCCTTTGCCAGCATCTGTGTCCAGGGCGAGGCCCCAACGATTAGTAAACCATTTTCTTCTTTTGCGGCAAGCGACATTTTTCGCGCCAACGGCCCCAACGTGAATCCATGCACAATTACGGTTACAAGAATGATCAGAAAGACGACCGGCAAGAGCGCCTCAGCATCCGGATAGCCTGCGGCGACCAACTCCGGGCCAAAAATCCCTGCTGTGGCTGCTGCCACTATGCCGCGCGGAGCGATCCATGCCAACAATAACTTATCCTTCCCACGCATGGATGCACCCAGCGTAGCCAGAGCAATGCTCAGCGGACGCACCAGTAACAAGACAATGATTACAAAAGCCGCTATTCGCCAGTCGAGCAACGCCAGTTGTTCGAACTTAAGCTGGGAAGGAATAACGATGAAAAGTACTGATAACAGCACGATGGTGAGATTTTCCTTGAAATGACGCAATGGCTCACGCTCGACCAGTTTCATGTTACCAATGACTAGCCCCATCACAGTCACGGTCAACAGCCCGGCCTCATGCTGGATAAGGTTACTCGCCCAGTAAGCCACCAGCACCAAGACCATCAATAACGGTGCCTTGAGGTGAGTGGGGACAGCGCCACGACGGAAGAGCCAGCCAATGAACCAGCCACCCAGACCGCCAAACACTCCTGCCACGGTAATTGCTGATCCAAGCCCGATTATCGCCTCAAACCAACCATTGCTGGCAAGGGTAAAGTATTGAAAGGTCAGCACCGCCAGCAAGACACCGACAGGATCATTCACAATGCCTTCCCATTTCAGCAACGCCGATGATTCATTGTTAAGACGAGCATTGCGAAGCATTGGAATAATCACTGTTGGACCTGTCACCACCAGAATGGCACCCAAAACGCAAGCTACAGGCCAGCTCAGCCCGGCAACATAATGTGCCGCCAGTGCCCCAAAAATCCATGCGAGTGGTGGACCAATTATTGTCAGGCGGCCGACGCCATAGCCGACTCTCCGCAATTCGCCAAGCTTCAGGTCCATCCCGCCTTCAAACAAGATAATGGCAACGCCTAAGCCTATCAGCTCCGTCAGTTCGGTTTGTGATAAGCCAAGCTCAATGATACCGCTTACAGGGCCCAGTAAAAGGCCTGAGATAATTAGCACAACAATCGCAGGGAGACGCAACTGCCAGGCCAGCAATTGGCTGGCAAGTCCGGCACAGAGAATAATCAGCGTCATCGTAGCAATATGCATAAGTACCCTATCCTTGAGTTGTTATTTAAACTGATTGAAACTTTCTAATCCATCGACTGAGCACTGTAAAAAACGTTATTTCCTAGGTGTATTACTGGTAGTTAGCATATCGCAAAGGCTAAAAACTCACAGATCTGACGCTTTAAAAACCATCAAAGACGTTGAACTTGTACTTAAAATCCTTCGGCTTCGGCTGTGCCGGTTCGAGTCCGGCCCCCAGTTCTTACAGCGTATATAACCCGCCCTCTTTCTGATTCCCGCTGCCCGCAATTTGGGCTCGATGATTAGCCGCGTGATAAAGAACCCACCACCGGTGGTATTGCAGATGTTATCCGTAGCTATCATCCTGACATTTAAAAATTCAAGCGTTTTAAAATCTGATTTTTATTGTACTCATAGATTTTTATCGGTGACCGCTCCTTCCGAAGCGGAAGAAACCGTTTTGGCATATTTTGCTAAAAGTCCTCTGGTATAACGAGGTGGAACAGGTTTCCATGCGATTTGCCTTTTTTGGAACTCTTCTTCGCTGATATTAAGTTTTATCTCAGCTTTTTCTGCATCAATCGTGATTTCATCGCCGTTTTCTATTAGTGCAATAGGGCCACCATTAAATGCTTCGGGGGTGATGTGTCCAACGACAAAACCGTGGCTGCCACCAGAGAATCGACCATCGGTTATCAAGGCAACATCTTTACCGAGACCTTTGCCGATAAGGGCTGAAGTTGGGCTGAGCATTTCCCGCATACCCGGACCACCTTTAGGGCCCTCGTAACGAATAACGATGACATCGCCTTTCACTACCGTGCCATTTAAAATGGCTTCCTGAGCCTCTTCTTCAGAGTGGAACACTCTGGCCCTGCCGGTAAAACGTAAACCTTCCTTGCCAGTTATTTTAGCAACAGCACCTTCTGGTGCTAAATTACCTTTGAGAATGACAAGGTGACTGTCTTTCTTTATGGGGTTTTCAAATGAACGGATAATGTCCTGCTCAGTGGGATAAGGTGGCACATTGGCCAGATTTTCAGCCAGGGTTTTGCCTGTCACCGTCAGACAATCTCCATGCAGTAAGCCTTTATCCAAAAGACTTTTCATTAATGGCTGAATGCCACCGATAGCGATGAGTTCCGACATCATATATTTGCCACTGGGACGCAGGTCAGCCAATACCGGGACTCGACGGCCGATTCGTGCAAAATCATCTATTGTAAGTTCAACATCCACCGCATCTGCCATTGCTAAGAGATGCAAAACAGCATTGGTTGAGCCTCCCAAAGCGATGAGTGTCGTAATAGCATTTTCAAAGGCCTGCTTCGTCATAATGTCGGTGGGCTTGATGTCCTGCTCAAGCAGAGACATCACCGCAGCGCCTGCCCGGCGGCAATCCTCTATTTTTGACGGAGACACGGCTTCTTGCGCAGAACTATTCGGCAGACTCATACCCAATGCTTCAATAGCTGAAGCCATGGTATTGGCGGTATACATACCACCACACGATCCGGCACCAGGAATGGCCGTTTTTTCAATTTGTTTTAACTCATCGGTGCTCATATCTCCCCGGACATGTTGTCCAACTGCCTCAAATACAGAAACAATATCGGTATTATTCGCACCGGGTTTGATTGTCCCACCATAGACGAATACGGCAGGACGATTAAGACGAGCAAGGCCGATCAGACAGCCCGGCATGTTTTTATCACAGCCGCCGATTGCGACCAGTCCATCAAATCCCTGACAGCCGACTACGGCCTCGATCGAATCGGCAATGACTTCACGTGACACCAATGAATATTTCATGCCTATGGTGCCATTTGAAATACCATCAGAAACGGTGATAGTGTTAAATATGATCCCTTTCCCGCCGGCTTCGTCAGCTCCCTGGCAGGCAAAGTTAGCCAGTTGATTAATGTGCATATTGCAGGGCGTAACCATGCTCCAAGTAGAGGCAATACCAATCTGTGGTTTTTGAAAATCAGCATCATTGAAACCAACTGCACGTAACATTGCTCTTGCGGGTGATTTACCAGTACCGTCTACCACTTTGGATGAATATTTTCGTGTATCTGCCATTGTCGAACATTCTCCGTATATTTGTGTTGGAACTTGGACTACCTTGGGAAGCATAGACGAAATCAGCTCTGATTCCCGCAAAATCCCCCAGGCATTTAAACACGGCTAACCGCTTGATTTTAATGATGTGCCCACTAGGACTTGAATCTGGGATCCTGAGATTACTTTCCGATGCAGGGATAGGTTATTCATTAAAATAGCCATTAATACTACACCTGATTAAACGTAGATTGGCTTTGCAAACAGGGTAAACGATACTAAGTCATTGATTTATAAATAACCACCTTCTCTCTAATACGACTTAAAATCTCTCGGGTTCGGCTGTGGCGGTTCGAGGCCGGTCTTGGCCTCCATTAAACAAATAAAACCTAAATACTGATAAAGTGTTGGGACTTTTTTGTTTGCCACATTACCATCAAAAAGTCTGCTTTCTTTGACCCACAAAGCGAAATATCTAGATTTAGTGGGATATCGAACCGACTATCGTTTGTCACTACAGTAGAAATGTATATCAAGATTTTTTTATCATGGAGGTACGTAAGATGATTAAAGCAACTTCGACGTTTACACAGGCGAGAAACATTGCCATGGCGCTGACCATCTCATTCGCGGCCGCAACGCTGGTCACAGCCTGCGGTAACGATGAGAGCTCTGATACGGCACAGAATCCAGAAGCTGAAATGAGCTCCGAAAATCAGAGCAATATGACTCAGGACAATTCAACAGTAGCACCAGAACCTGAAGACACGATGGTAAGCGAGCCTGTTGCTGAACCTGATACAACCGCTGATACAACTACTGAGCCGGAAGAAACAAGCACCAGTGCAGCATCAAATAACGCGTCCACTGAAACTAATATGTCAGAAAGCGATGAAGCAGAAACGCACGAGGTGACGGCACAAGGCCTGAAATTCGCGCCGCTGGTCGTCAAAATTAATCCTGGTGATACGGTGGCATGGCGCAACATGAGCACACACAACTCTGAATCTATCGATGGATTGATTCCAGAAGGTGCAGAGAAGTGGAACTCGCCAATGAGCCAAAACTATGAACGCACCTTCACAGAAGAAGGCATCTATGTATACAAATGCACGCCGCATATTGGTGCTGGTATGGGTGGCGCGATTATCGTAGGCGAGCCGGTAAACCTGGAACAGATTAAAAATGCTGATGTCTCTGGCGCTGTCGGACGTCTGGCCAGAAAGGCTATCTCTGAAGCAGAAAGCATGTAATTTTTCGATTAAACAGATTGTCACTCTAACGCCAGTTACAGACTGGCATCAGCAAATAGCTGTTTGAGGGCAATTGCTAAAAGATCAAAGCCCCAACACTGAAAAGTGTTGGGGCTTTTTTTATAACACTAACTTTTGGAGACAACACCAAAAGCTAAATCAAAGTCGTAAAAAAGCAGCTTTATCAGACCTTACCAATTCAGCTTTTTATAATGTTATGCATTTATGCGGTAGCTGCTTTGGTAATTGCTAATAATGCCACGCCATATAGCAACAAATTAATTCCAATTATTATTCCAAGTACAACAAGCGATGTACTCGGCCAACCGGCAAAAACGATATATGCAAGCACCAAAGAAGCCAGTCCGGATAATAATAACCATCCCCAGTTTTTAACTGGTCTGAGTTGGTAGGCTAAAAATAATTCCGTAATACCTTCTAAAACCAGGAATACAGCCAAAATAGTTGCGACAGCGACCGTTCCTGCAACGGGGTTAAAAATCATCAAAACACCAACAATCAATGATAGGAATGCTGATACCAAAGACCACCAATGCAATTTGGAGCCAAAGCTGGCTATAGCCTGAATAAACCCGCTGACTAGAAGCAGAGCGCCTATCACCAGACCAAATCCAATTGCAGTAGCCGCAGGGAGAATAATGGCCAACAACCCTGCAACAACAAAAACTATTCCCTGAAAAATATACCAACGTCTATGCTCAGAAACTTGCTGTGTAATATTTAAGCTTATATCTGTTAAATGCATTTTTTCATCATGATCTGTAACCATTTTCAAGTTCTCCTCTGACAATGAATTTGTAATGACCATTCATTTGGTCTGACTAAAGCCGATTGTTTAAGACTTAAATCGTCCAATAAATAGCGCAACTGGTGACCACCATCAGCACCGCATTGAGTGGCGCGCCCACCCGGGCAAAATCAGTGAATTTGAGCGCACCCGTCCCATAAATCATGGTATTGGTCTGATAGCCTATGGGCGATAAAAAGCTGGTTGATGCCGCAAACATTACAGCCAGCACCAACGCCAGTGGCTCCAGGGCCAACTGTTCGGATAAGGAGATGGCGATGGGCACCAGAATCACAGCTGATGCATTATTGCTGACCATCTCGGTGAGTACCGTGGTGATGGCATAAAGCGCCATCAGGATAAATATCGGATGCCAGCCCACTGCATTCAGCGCGATAAGAGAACCGACCCAATCGGCCGCGCCTGATTTAGTCATCGCGATCCCGAGCGGAATGACGCCGGCCAGCAGGAAGATCACACTCCAGGACACATCCTGATACATTTCCTGATAAGGGATGCAGCGAGTCACGACCATGGCGATTACACCGGCGATCGCTGTCAGTACAATAGGCAATGGCGTAGCGGCCGCTAACAGGATAACGGCAGCGACAATGCTGCCTGCAGTAATCATTCGACGCGGACTGAAATAATCTTCATACTCATCAAGTACGACCAAATCGTAACTACGATGCAGGCGTTTCAGGGCGGTCTTGGAAATATCCAGTAATACAATTTCGCCAACACGGAGTTCTTCATCGGCCAGACGTCTTGAGCCGACTCTCTTGGTATCCAGGCCAATTAACCGCGCATTATAAAGTTTCCAAAAATCCACTTCGCTGGCTTTACGCCCGTCGAACAGTTGGCGATTACGCAATAGCACCGGCACCATCTGTGTGTCTGCGTGCGCCTTACGAACATCGGTGAATTCAGACAGCACATCTACCCATTCACTCTTAATCAGATCCATGACCTCCCGCACTGTGGTGCAGACGATGATGACATCGTCAGCTTTTATCGTCGTTTTAGTCGCCTTCTTCCTCCAGACTTTGCCACCGCGAATAAGCTTCATGACTTTTACGCCGGTATCTGTTTCAAAGTTTGCTTCTTCAAGCGTCTGATCGATTAGATTGCTCCCGTTGGTAACCGCCAACTCTGAGACAAATTTCTGTTCATCTTCATTGGCCACAGGATTAGCATCCTCCCGGGGCATGAGCCAGCGGCCGATAGTCAGGAAGTAAATCAGTCCGCTCAGTAAAACCAAAATGCCAATATGCGTGAACTCGAACATCATCAACGGCCGATTAAATGCTGGATTATCAGCAAGAATGGAGGATGTAAGAATATTGGTAGAGGTACCTACTACCGTTAATGTGCCGCCCATCATCCCGAAGAAACTAAGCGGAATTAAGACACGCGAAGCCTTGAAATTGTTACTTTTAGCCAGGTTCAGCATCAATGGAATGGCTATTGCCACCGCGGCGGTGTTGTTGATGAAACCTGAGACCACACCAATCATTGCAGCCACAACGATAATCTGACGAATTTCGGAATTGCCAATCAAGGGAATAAGTTTCCGGGCCAATAAATTGATCATGCCTGAACGCTGAATACCACCAGAAAGAATGAACATACACATGACCGTTACGGTTGCCGTACTGGAAAAACCGGACAGGCTTTCTGGTATGGTCGGAAATGCCGATTTCAGGTCAACACCGCGATCCATCAGCCATTGCGAATGAAATAGCTGCGGTATCGCCATTACCGTGACCAGAATAGTTAAAGCCGTAACGTCGACCGGCAATTTCTGTGAGGCAAAAAGATAAAGCCCGCAAGCGATAATCAAAAAAACAAGTGCGATTTCGAAGGTCATTAATTACATTCCTGGCAGCTAATTCTTATCTCAATAGGCTGATAAATCGGCGCTTAACCCAAGCCAGTCTGTACGATTGACGCTTCCGCATTTCTGCGGGGATTCTTATCAAAGTGACTGAAGATAATCTACGCCCGTTTATTGGATCAGCTTCGATTCATAGGTTCAGACTATCAGAAGGTACAACATCCATCTTTATCATGGGATAACACGTAGCTGATATCAGCCTTTTATCAAGATGGGGTATTACCGTGTAATCACGTCTTAATTGTGATGCTGTATTCCGATCAAAAACGACAAATCACTGTCCTCAACAAAAACTTGTTTCTGAACGCTTACGTACAGTAAATCTACTGACGTTGTTCGAGCCAGTAGTTACTTTATCTTTAAAGTTAAAAGCGCTGATCGTTTTGGCCTGATATTCTGTATTGATGTCACGACGCTATCCAACAGCCCACTTCCCGGCCAATTAAATGCTCAGAAAAACCAAGCTGAAAATTGTTTACTACCTTAATGCCGCCCTGATCATTTTGTTGGTGGGATATCAGATCTATCTGAACCTCTCCGAAACTCAATACGCTTCCCTGCATCTGTCAAAAATTGAAGCTATACAAAAAACGCTGAGAGACAACACACAACTTCAGTTTGTAGTGGTCGGTAATATCAATAATTCCTCAAGTATTTTCCAGAAGCAGTTTATTCCTAGACTAAATCAGTCCGAGGCCGCTTTTTTGATTTCTGCGGGTAACGCGGTTAGTGATGGCGCAGAAGAGAACTACCGTTCACTGATAAAAATGCTGGAAAGCCTGGATATGCCGTGGCTGCTGACTTATGGTGAAAACGAAGACAGTAATTTTGGTGATTTTCGTTTTTTTAAACATTTCGGTCCCCCTTTCTTTTCTTTCTCGGCCAACGGCAATCACTTTATTTTTCTGGATAACACGGGGAATACCCCTTATCAGTGGCAAATGGAATGGCTCAGTCAGGAATTAAGTCGTTCATCAGCGACCAATCGCTTTGTGTTTCTGGGCTTACCAGTACACCCACCGCTGGAAAATACGCCGGCTTTTGCTGACAATAATTACTTTAATGACGAAGAAATCGGTCGGGAACTTCACTGGTTGTTTCAGCAGCATCAAGTCGATGTGGTGTTTTCTGCCAATCTGGCGCTGTATGCCGATCAGACAATAGACGGGGTTCGTTACGTTACAACCGGGGGGGCTGGTGGTGTCATTGTTGATGACGAAAACAGCTACCATCATTACGTTCAAGTAGACGTTGCAGCTGATGAAATCAACATAAAACCTGTCAGACCACGCATCAGCCAGTCCTCTTTTCAAAGAACGCTAAGCAGCATATGGTCAGCAATCTATACTTTCTTTTATGTCAGTTTTACCCGGTTTTTAGTTGTAGTCAGCTTGTTGGTACTGATTGGGCTCAAACTGCGTGAAATCATCTATGAGGATCGTGACTTTTACACCCATTTTACGATTGATGATTCAAATTATCGGAATAAACCCAAGCGCATTGCCTTTTTTACCAATAATTTCTTTCCTTTTATCTCCGGCGTCACCATTTCAATTGACCGGCTGGCCAGGGGTCTGCGTGAGCGGGGACACCAAGTGCATATATTCGCGCCGGACTATCCCGGAGAGAAGCAGTCCACGACACTTTGTACTAGAGTGAAAACGCTGTTTGCTTTTGGTAACAAGGCCGAATTCAGGCTGACCAATCCATTTCAAAGCAAAATCAGAAAAATCTTCCAGCAGCAAAACCCTGATCTGGTTCATGTACATCACCCTTTCTGGCTGGGTTCGGTTGGTTTGTGGCTGGCCCGGCGACATAAACGCCCGGTTATTTATACTTATCACACACGGCTGGAAATGTACGCGCATTACGTACCGCTGCCCGGCGCATTATTTCGGAATGTTATCTCTCATTTACTGATTCGCCGCTTTTGTAATAAATGTGATGGGGTGGTCGTGCCGACCTATTCCACAGAAGAATATTTGCGTTTGGTCGGGGTCAAAAGTCGCATTTGTGTGCAGCCCAGTGGTGTTGAATTTGACCGGTTCAATAGTCCGCACTCACTGACGCCACAGACAATAAAGCAACAGCACAGCATCGATGAAAAGCACCTGGTGCTAATCAGCGTGTCACGTCTGGGCAGAGAAAAAAATGTCAAATTCCTCATTGATGCCATTGCTAATCTGGATAAAACTACGCAAAGCAAAATACGGCTATTGATCGCCGGTGAAGGGGATGATCGCCGTTATCTGGAAAACCGGATTGCGGCCAATGGGCTGCAAAAAACCATTCAGCTTATTGGCGCTGTCTCACCTGAAGACATCCCCGCCTACTATCAAATGGCGGATATCTTTGTCTTTGCTTCAAAATCAGAAACGCAGGGCATGGTCGTTTTAGAAGCAATGTCTGCGGGCTTGCCGGTGGTCGCCATCCGTTCAAGCGGTATTGATGATGTGATTATGGATGGTCAAACCGGTTTCAAAACGCTGGATGATATTGAAAAATGGAATAACAAACTCAGATTGCTCATTGAGGATGAATCACTGCGGGCAAAGTTTTCACAGCAGGCCATCGACTTTGCACGGCAGCATGACAGCAGCGCTGTTGCCAAAAATATTGATCAATTTTATAGCGAAGTACTGGCAACTTATCATCAACCGCAGTAAAGACGGTTTGCTATGGTTGCCGCTTTAAGCGCTTGTCTAAATAGACAAGCAATCCGACAAACAAAGTTATCAGCAAAACGGCGATCCCAACCGCTGACCATGGCAGATCGTCTGCATCTGCGACGATTAGCCTGCTAAGTTGACCACCAAAAGCAATGACAATAAATAAGCCAGGGATAATACCTACTGCCGAGCCGAGCATATATCGGCTGAAATCAAGTCTGAAAGCACCAGCGAGCATATTGGTCACGGTAAAGGGGGCGATCGGCAACAAATTGATCAACACCATACTGCTGAAGCTATTATTCTGAATGCATTTTTCTGCCTGACGAACCCTTTTACCACCATACTTTTCGATGGTTTCGCGTCCCACCCAATGACCGGTAGCATAACCCGCAGCAGAAGAACTTAATGCGCCCAATGTGGCACAGAGCATCGCCCATTCCGTACTAAACAACATGCCAGTCGCCACCACCAGAATGGTCAGTGGAAACATGATTGCCAGCAAAACAACATATAGAAACGTGATGCCAATCAAACTCCACAATGAATATTCAAACTGCCTTATCAGGACTGCATGTTGCAGTAATGATGCTTCGCTCAAGTAGCCAATATTAACCAAATATCGCCAGAACAGCGCCATGATCAGCAGCAAGATAAATACCAGCAGCGTTTGTTTTATTACTTGAGGCATCAAAAAAATTTAGTAGTAAAAAGCATTCGACAAATTACCATAACTGAATTACAACTTGAGCATACGTCTTTGGATCAATTCGGGCACTGTTTTTTTGCCCGGTAGCATTGATGAGTGCCTAACAAAACATAAAGGACAATCATTGAAAGAAACTGATAGCGCTTTCGAACGCTCAAAATCAGTAAGGCTTAACCAGCACTGCAGCTGCGTTACGCTTGATTGGTCAGCCCTTGTTCAGGAGCTCAACAGCCAGTTGGGCGAGAATGCTGACGAAATCCTGTCTACTTCGGACATGCGCAAACTGTTCTCAAGTGCTGCCCTTTTTGTTCCGGGTTCAGACTTAAAGCAAATGCTGGCCATTGTTAAAGCCATCGAAGCAGCTGCTTCACTTCCTGATTATCAGCGGCAGGTAGTGTCTTGGGCACCAGAAACAGCACAATTTAATCCTGGCCCCGTAGGTGCTTTTATGGGGTTTGATTTTCATCTCGGCGAGGAAGGCCCCCGGCTTATTGAGATCAACACCAATGCCGGTGGCGCTTTCCTTAATGCCATCCTGACCCGTGCTCAGCTGCAATGTTGTGATGGCGCTACCCACGAATCCTGGGCTGAAAATTTCGATGATGCTGTCATTGCTCAATTCATAAGTGAATGGCGTAGCCAGCGTGGTAGCGGGCAACCGGAGAGAATAGCCATTCTCGACGATGCACCTGAAGAACAGCATCTCTATCCAGAATTCATACTGGCGCAACAGCTTTTGATTAAACATGGCATTGATGTCGTCATCTTAGACCCAAAAGATCTCAACTATGAATCGGGCGTCTTGTATGGCAATAACCAGCGAATCGATCTGGTTTATAACCGCCTCGTTGATTTCGGATTAGATGATCCGGAACATGCTGCCCTGCGTGCAGCCTGGTTAGAGAACGCTGCGGTTATTACACCGAATCCTTATGCCCACGCCTTGTTTGCTGATAAGCGAAACCTCGCTATGTTGTCCGATCAGCAAACCCTGCTGGATTGGGGATTAAGCGTTGAAAATGCTGAACGTCTGAAAAAGGGTATTCCATACACTATTCAGGTCAACGCCAGTGATAAAGATTGGCTCTGGAAAGAACGCCGGCAGTGGTTCTTTAAACCGGTCGCAGGTCACGGCAGTAAAGGTGTCTATAAAGGCAGCAAACTAACCAAAAGTACATTCGCCCATATTCTTGAAAGTGACTATGTGGCCCAAGCCTATGTACCACCATCAGAGCGTCTGGTTCTGGTTGATGGTGAACGCGAAATGCTCAAGGTTGACGTGCGATTGTATACCTACCAAGGCACACTGTTACTCGCCGCAGCAAGGCTCTATCGCGGTCAGGCCACCAATTTACGTACCCCCAGTGGTGGGTTTGCACCTTTGTTATTGCAGCAAAATTAACGAGACACAGTATTACACTGCACCAGGATGCACTCGTTGTTCTATAACATCTTGTAAATACCCCACCATCCTTCTGAAGTACCGACACTGTCTGCCTGATAATCTTAATATTGATGCAGTTCTTATCTGTTCCTTTACAAATTAAATAAGTAAATTATATACTCATTTTAAATGGTCTTTATCCCTCAGACCTTAACGATAAAGCAAAATATTGATTGGATTCAATTAAATGCATTTACTGACAGGCATCTTTTGATTTGAATCAATAATAAAGATAGGAAACAACGAGATAAGCTGAGAAAAACGGGTGGTGAATTTGACTCCTTTAACCTTATGCAAGGTTGAAATCGATCATGTTCAACTTTTTTTGGGAGTTCGCATGCAACAGAAAAAATTTTACAAACCATTTCGCATAGTTAGCTATGTCGTTTTACTGCTTATGGCATCGGGCATTTTCTACGCTGCATCGATATCGATCCTTTATTGGAATGGAATCAGCGTCTAAAGCGAGGGATAACTATGACTAATCGGCAGGCTCGCATATTTGCGATCGCATCCACCGGCATCGCAGCCTTTATCTTTCTTGTACTTACCCTTGATACGCACCGCCAAATTGACGAACTGACTAATGCTGAAGACATCACCCCAGAAGTCAGTCATGGCATGAAAGTCTGGCATAAAAATAACTGCATTAACTGCCATACCATCTTTGGGGAAGGTGCCTATTATGCGCCCGATCTGACCAAAATTACCAAACACCGAAGTGAAGCTTATCTGATCGCTTACATGCGTGATCCATCGAAATTTTACGATGAGCAAAAACATCGCCGTCTCATGCCTACTCAAGATTTAAGTGAAAAAGAAATAACCGATCTGATCGCTTTCCTGGACTGGGTTTCCAATGTAGATAATCAAGGCTGGCCGCCGCGTCCTATTACCGTAACCGGTAGCGGTGTTGGTGGTGGTGCAATCGCCGACCGTGTGCCTAAGGGAGAAACACCAGTAGATGCCGACGATGACATCCGCGCAATTGGCGAGCAAATATTCCAAACAGCGCAACCCGCCTGCACTTCCTGTCACTCCACTGAGCCTGGCGTCGATATGGCAGGTCCTTCATTGGCTGGGCTCGCAACAACCGCTGCTGAGATTATTGATTCTCCCGAATACGATGGCAAAGCAACAGATGTTGCCGGGTACATTCGTGAATCTATTGTTGCGCCCGGTGCTTATCTGGTGCCGGGTGAGATGTACTCTGACGGCGAAACATCTTTCATGCCGGATGGCTATGGCGAGAGTCTCACCGAGGAAGAGCTCAAGCAACTGACAGCCTATCTGGCAACGCTTAAATGATCTTTGCGACATTTTCGCCTCATGTAGTGTTAGAAGACAGAAACTTCAAGGAGAATAAAGATGCGGTATAAATCGCAATCAGTTGCCTATTGGTACTTTGCCGTGGCTATGGTCCTGTTTGGATTACAGCTGGTATTTGGTCTTTTATCCGCTACTAAATACTTAGGCCCTGACCCGCTGCTTTACATCCTGCCGTTCGACGTCACCAAAGTAATACACACGAACCTGCTCATTGTCTGGGTGTTGACCGGGTTTATGGGAGCGAGTTACTGGATGATTCCGGATGAATCGCGTTGCGAACTCCACAGCGTCAAGCTTGCTTATCTGCAGCTAATTCTCTGGACTGGCATGGGTGTGACCGCAATTATCGGTTATCTATTTCGTTATGGCACCGGCAATAAACTTTTGGAACAACCCCTCCCTCACAAAATCGTTATTGTGATCTGCATGCTTATTTTTCTTTATAACATCGGCATGACGATTAAAAAATCCGGTCGGTTTACCACAACCGAAGGGGTATTGCTGCTCGGGCTCGGTAGCTCTGCACTATTGTTTTTTCCAGCATTACTTCATTACGAAAACTACACCATATCTATCTATTACCGCTGGTGGACTATTCACCTTTGGGTAGAAGGCGTCTGGATGATGATCATGGGGTCATTTCTGGCCTATCTGCTGATCCGTTTATCCGGTGCCGATCGTGAAGTCATGGAAAAATGGCTTTATGTGATAGTCGGATTGGTATTTATCGCAGGTATTCTCGGTACCGCACATCATTACTATTGGGTGGGTGTACCCCAGTATTGGTTACCTATCGGCGGACTTTTCAGTGCACTAGAACCGGCAGCACTGGCCGGCATGGCAGCATTTGCATATGCCGCCATGCGGCGCTCGGGCTTAGCGCATCCCAATACCCTGGCATTGCACTGGACAATTGGCAGCACGATTTTTGCGCTTTTTGGCGCCGGTTTGTTGGGCCTTGCCCACACTTGGCCGGCGGTCAATAAATGGACTCACGGCACTTTGATTACGGCGATGCACGGTCATGCCGCTTTTTATGGTGCCTATGCCATGATTGTACTGGCGATGATTACTTACGCTCTACCCAAGATGACTAACCGCCCGGAAAAAGGCACTTCACTAGGCTACTGGGCATTCTGGTTACAATTAGCCGGCATGTTTGGTATGACTTTATCGTTCGCGACGGCCGGTATTGGTCAGGTGTATCTGGAGCGGATTATGGGGATGGGGTACCTTGATGCGCAACTGAAAATTCAGGTGCATTTTCTGATGCTAATCGCGACGGCATCCATTTTCACGGTTGGCGTTGCTTTGTTCATTTATGACTTTTTCCGCTACCGACCTCAATTTGAGGTATTTGATGAAGCTGACACAAGCAACAAAGAAGCCGCACAACCGTGAAAGCTGAGCATCTGCAAAAACCGTCATTAGCTGAAGTTGCAGCTGAGCCTTTTTATCTGCCGATGGGCAATGAAGTCGAGATTTTTGAGCATTGTCATGCCCAAAACCTCGCAGTAATGCTCAAGGGGCCAACCGGCTGTGGTAAAACGCGTTTGGTCGAACATATGGCATGGCGGCTTGGCAGGCCACTGGTTACGATTCCCTGTCATGATGATCTTGCGGCCAGCGATCTGATTGGTCGTTTTCTGATTCGGCATGATGGAACCCAATGGCATGATGGGCCACTGACCCGAGCTGTACGCGAGGGGGCGATTTGCTATCTCGATGAAGTTGTTGAGGCTAGGCAGGATACCATTGTCATTCTGCATGCATTGACCGACCACAGACGAATACTGCCAATTGATAAAACCGGGGAAACGATTAAAGCAGCACCGGGATTTCAGCTGGTGGTTTCATACAATCCAGGCTATCAGCGCATGCTGAAAGATCTGAAACCTTCCACACGTCAGCGATTTGTCGCGATGGACCTGGATTTTCCGGTCGCCGAACGAGAAATCGCCATTGTCCGTGAAGAAAGTGGAACGGACTACCCGACAGCTCAGGCGCTGGTATCGTTGGCAAACCGTATACGCGAACTAAGAGATCGGGGCCTCGCGGAAGTACCCAGTACCCGGCTATTGATTGCCACCGCTTTGTTGGCCCAAAAGGGTGTCCCTATTCGTGAAGCTTGTTACGCTGGACTTATTTCGCCATTGTCCGACGATGAATCGCTGGTTGGCGCCATGCGTGATCTGGTTGACGCAACCTTTGTATAAAACCGGCTTTCCGGAGGTCTGCGGAGTCAGCGATGGCTGAACCGGAAGAACTCATCAGCGATGCTGCCCGTCATGCCACCGTATTTGCTCAGAGGTTCTGGCGTAAGCACAGAACACCACCTGAGTTGCCACAGACAATTACACTCAGTGATGTCGCAGCGCGTCTGGATCTGCTGATCACTGCAATCTTCGGCAGCAGTTACCCTATACGCTCAGCCCAGTTGCCAGCAAGAGCTACTTTGCTGTCGAAGTGGTTTCGGCATGATCGAAATCCACGCAGACAACTTCCGATACCCGCCACCAACGGTGCGGCTCTCTGGTTGCCACCGGACTCCGAAATCACTGATCTAAGGGCCACCGAAATTTATCGTGTGATGGCGCTACAACAAGCAATAAGAGCGCGCCGGGGTGGCGCAGCGCTAGGCAACTTCGAAAGTAGCGCCTTACGAGCCGATGTTTATCTTTTGCTTGAAGCCTACGCTGCAGACGAAGCATTGGTTGCATTGCTTCCCGGCGTTGCCATCTCGGTGAATGCATTGCGCCAAAAAGCACTTAAAGATAGACCATTACTGGCACGTTTTTCCGATTCAAGGAAACCGTTAGAGCTTTTCTTACGCAGGCTGCTGACTAGTCAATGCGGTCATCCCGACAAAGAAGTACCACTGGCATCCTCACCAGAGGGCTCTATGGCTAATGTCTCGCATGTTATTCAGAAGTTTCAGCTGCTGCCAAATGGCGTTAAGGAACGCCAACTCGGTCCTTATCCGCTGGTTAAGGACTGGTGGACCGGGGAATTTCGGGTACCTTCCGCCCCTGCTGAAGTACTGACAGCAGAGGAAGAAGATGCTGATATCAGTAATTCTGAAGACAGTATCCCACGATCGGCCAGGCTTTCCCGCCGCCCTGAAAAGCGTGAAGCCACAAAGGATGAACAAGAAGAGAATCCGGAGCCCGGAGTCTGGATGGTGCAGGCTGACGAGCCACATCAGCACGCCGAAGATCCTTTTGGACTGCAACGGCCTACGGACCGCGATCAGGAAACCAGTGCCGATGAATTTGGCGATATGGTTTCCGAGCTGTCGAATGCCCGTCTCGTTTCAACACCTGGCCGTCCCAAGGAAGTGCTTTTGTCCGATGATCCCCCCGATGCCCGCGCCCGTCAGGAGCTTAAAGCTGCCATAGCTGAGGGCAAAGGGTTTATCTATCCGGAATGGGATTACCGCCAAAGAATTTACCGCGATCCCGGCGCGACTGTTCGCCTGCTTTCGTCGCAGACTGGTTCACAACAATGGGTTGATAAGATCCTGGCTGAACACGAATCTATGCTGATTGCGATACGTAAACGCTTTGAAATGCTCCAGGCCCAGCGGGTAACCCGTCGCAAACAGCTGGACGGAGACGACATTGATCTTGATGCCTATACTGACAGCTACGCGGATTTCCGGGCAGGTAAATATCTGAACGAGGCTTTATATCAGACTCGTCGAACGGCCTCTCGTAACATGGCTATCACGCTTCTCATTGATATCAGCGGCTCCACAGACAGTTGGGTTGCAGCGAACCGTCGTGTGATCGATGTGGAGAGAGAAGCCTTGTTACTGGTTTGTGCAGCGCTTGAAGGGCTTGGCGAACCATACTCGGTTCAGGCATTTTCCGGGGAAGGACCGAATGCAGTCACCGTACGGCAAATAAAAGACTTCGAAGAGCGTTATAGCAATGAGGTTGCTTTGCGGATCAGCTCCCTGGAGCCGCAGCATTACACCCGGGCGGGTGCCGCAATTCGTCACGCGACGGCAGATCTTATGCGCCAGCCGGCAGCTCATCGACTGCTATTACTGATTTCCGATGGCAAACCCAGTGACAAAGACGACTATGAAGGTCGTTATGGAGTTGAAGACATGCGCCAATCAGTCACGGAAGCAAGCCTGCAAGATATTCATTGTTTCTGTCTGACAATTGACCGTCAGGCAGCCAACTACCTTCCTCGTGTTTTTGGGGCTGGCGGTTATGCGTTATTGACCAAACCGGAGTTGTTATCGTCAGCTTTATTGGATTGGATGAAGCGATTGGTGACCAGCTGAGCTAC
>CAYYRO010000022.1:0-24325 GCA_964474075.1 uncultured Methylophaga sp. | reverse complement strand
TTGGTGTGGTGCCAAGCTCAGAAAATATGCCGGACGGCGATGCCAATAAACCTGGTGATGTGGTTACCAGCATGTCAGGCCAAACTATCGAGATTCTCAATACCGATGCCGAAGGCCGCCTGATTCTATGTGATGCTCTGACTTACAGTGAACGCTTTGATCCCGATACCGTTATTGATATCGCGACGCTGACCGGCGCAGTTATAGTTGCATTAGGCAGTAATGCCACCGGTTTGATGGCAAATAATCAAGAGCTTGCTGATGCCTTGCTGAAAGCCGGTAATGATAGTTACGACCGCGCTTGGCAGTTGCCGCTGTGGGACGATTATCAAAAACAGCTGGACAGCAATTTTGCTGATATCGCCAATGTTGGCGGTAAAGAAGCCGGCAGTGTCACCGCCGCCTGTTTCTTGTCGCGTTTCACCAAAAAATTCAAATGGGCGCATCTGGATATTGCCGGAACTGCTTGGAATGGTGGTAAAGAAAAAGGCGCGACCGGTCGGCCAGTCACTATGTTGATGCAATATTTATTAAACCGGATTGGCCAATAACGCCTAATGACCCGAGTCAGTTTTTATATTCTAAAAAGTCAGGATATCCACAGTCGGCAGCAAATTGCCTGCCGGCTGGCGGAGAAAGCCTGGCGCGAAGGTCATCAGGTCTTTATTTATACTGAAAATGCGCAACAAAGTGCGGCGATGGATGAAGCACTCTGGACTTTTCGGCCCGAAAGCTTTGTACCCCATCAAATCCTCGAAAGCGCCAATACCGTTGCGGCGCCCGTGTTGATTAGTCATGACAACACACCGCCACCGCGTTTGATGGATGTTTTGATTAACCTAAACGCTGAGCAACCGATGTTTTTTAGTCAGTTCGAACGCCTCGCCGAAATCATCGACGATGATGAACAAGTTAAACAATATGGCCGGCAACGCTATAAGTTTTATCAGGATCGCGGTTATCCGTTAGAAACGCATCATCTCTGAGCAAACGCAGCCATGACCGGCACCATCTGAAGCGGGTATAATGCCCGCTTTCTTTTTGCCATTAACGCGATTTAATATCCATGGATAAAACCTACACGCCTGACGCCATTGAACAACGCTGGTATCAATTCTGGGAACAACGCGGTGAATTTAAACCCAGCGGTGAAGGCGCGCCTTACGCCATTATGCTGCCACCGCCGAATGTCACCGGCAGTCTGCATATGGGCCATGGTTTTAATAACACCATCATGGATTTACTGACCCGTTATCACCGCATGAAAGGTGATAACACTTTATGGCAACCGGGTACTGACCATGCCGGTATTGCGACGCAAATGGTGGTCGAACGCCAGTTAAATGCCGACAATAAAACCCGTCATGATTTGGGCCGCGATAAATTTATCGACCGCGTCTGGGAATGGAAAGAAGAATCCGGCGGCAATATTACCCGCCAGCTGCGCCGTTTAGGCTCTTCGCTAGACTGGTCACGTAACCGCTTCACCATGGACGATGATTTATCCGAAGCCGTTAAGCAAGTCTTCGTAAAGCTCTATGACGAAGGTTTGATTTATCGTGGTAAACGGCTGGTGAACTGGGATCCGGTGTTGCACACGGCAGTATCTGATCTGGAAGTATTATCCGAAGAAGAAAACGGCTACTTATGGCATTTCCGTTATCCGCTGACGGATGACAGTGGTCATCTGGTTGTCGCCACCACCCGTCCGGAAACCATGCTCGGCGATAGCGCCGTTGCCGTGCATCCTGAAGATGAGCGTTATAAACACTTAATCGGTAAGACCATTACCCTGCCACTGGTTGGCCGTGAAATTCCGATTATCGCTGATGATTATGTCGATCAGGAATTTGGTACCGGCTGCGTCAAAATCACCCCGGCGCATGACTTTAACGATGCCGAAATGGGCAAACGTCATGATCTGGAAATCATCAATATCCTGACCATTGATGCGGCTATCAATGATAATGCCCCGGCAAAATATCAGGGCCTCGATCGTTTTGAAGCCCGTAAACAAATCGTAGCTGACCTCGATGAGCTTGGCTTATTAGAAAGCATTAAAGACCACAAATTAATGGTGCCACGCGGTGATCGCAGTGGCTCTGTTATCGAGCCATTTCTGACCGACCAGTGGTATGTCAAAGCCGATGTGTTGGCCGGCCCGGCTGTTGAGGCCGTTAAATCCGGCAAGGTTAAATTTGTCCCCGGTAATTGGGATAAAACCTTCTATAACTGGATGGATGGCATTCAGGACTGGTGTATTTCACGGCAGATCTGGTGGGGTCACCGAATCCCGGCCTGGTATGACGCCGATGGCAATATTTATGTCGGTGATGATGAAGCTGCTGTGCGTGAAAAATACCAGTTGCCTGCCGATCTGGCTCTTAATCAGGATGAAGATGTTCTCGATACCTGGTTCTCATCGGCTTTATGGCCGTTTTCAACCTTAGGCTGGCCGCAAGATACTGATGCGCTGAAAACCTGGTATCCGGGCAGTGTTTTGGTGACCGGTTTTGACATTATTTTCTTCTGGGTCGCCCGGATGATGATGATGGGCATTCACTTTATGGGTGATGTGCCGTTTAAAGAAGTCTATATCCACGGTCTGGTGCGTGATGCCCACGGCCAGAAGATGTCCAAATCCAAGGGCAATGTGCTGGATCCGATTGATATTATCGACGGTATTGATCTGGAAACATTGGTCCGTAAACGCACCAGTGGCATGATGCAGCCGCAACTGGCCGCCAAAATCGAAAAAGCCACCCGCAAGGAATTTCCGGACGGTATTGCACCGCATGGCACCGATGCATTGCGCTTCACTTTTGCTTCGCTGGCCACCACCGGCCGGGATATCAATTTTGATATGAACCGCATTGCCGGTTACCGCAATTTCTGCAACAAATTGTGGAATGCTGCCCGCTATGTGCTGATGAACACTGAAGACCAGGATACCGGCATTGATAACAACGATGTCGAGCTGAGTCTTGCCGATCGCTGGATTATTTCGCTGCTGCAACAAACCGAACAAACCGTCAGCAAAGCCATCGACAGCTATCGCTTTGATTTGGCGGCGCAAGCGATTTATGAGTTTGTCTGGGATAACTATTGCGACTGGTATCTGGAATTATCAAAACCAGTTCTGAACAGCGAAACAGCAACTGACGCCGCCAAACGCGGTACCCGACGGACGTTGGTACGGGTTCTTGAAGCCACGCTGCGTATGGCACATCCGATCATGCCGTTTATCACCGAAGAAATCTGGCAAACCATCGCGCCGCTGGCTGGCAAATCGGGCGATACCATTATTAGCCAACCCTATCCGGTGGCTGATGAAGCCAAAATTGATGCCAAAGCCGTCGCCGATATGGAATGGGTCATGCAGTTTATCACTGGCATCCGCTCGATTCGCTCACAAATGAATATCGCGCCGAAAAAATCGGTGCCGGTATTGCTAAAAGATGCCGCCGAACTGGACGAGCAGCGCCTGCAACAAAATCGCGACTTTATCAGTAAGCTCGCCAACCTCGAATCAGTTGAGTTGTTGCGCGGCGAAGCGCCGGCCGCCGCCACCGCATTGGTCGGTAAAATGGAAATTTTGATACCACTGGAAGGTCTGATCGATAAAGACGCTGAAATTGCCCGCCTTGATAAAGAAATCGTCAAACTCGATAAAATTATCAAGCAATCGAGCGGCAAACTAAGCAATGAAAATTATGTCGCCAAAGCCCCAGCAGACGTGGTTGCCAAAGAACGAGACAAGCTTGCTGAACTTGAGCAATCATTGAGTCAGTTACAGCAACAGCGAAGCTCTCTGGCGTAAGGTAATCTGCTTTTTCAGGCTTTAAAAAGCCCTGTAGTTAATGCTTATAAGCAGGAGTAGCCGGTGGCTTCACTGGCTACTTTCTGTTGTAATAGGGCTATGACTACTGAAAACTTTAATCCAAACGACGCTACCACTACGCCCATGTCACGACTGGAATTTGATAACCGGTTTGTGCGTGAACTCCCTGCCGATCCCGATACCGAAAATGTTCGCCGTCAGGTGCTCGGTGCCTGTTATACCTTTGTTAATCCGACGCCGGTTAGCAATCCAAAATTAGTTGCCTATTCCCCGGATTTGGTCACAGATCTTGGCATAAGACTGGTTGATTGTGACAGCCGGCAATTTCTTGAAGTGTTTGCCGGCAATGAATTGCTTGAAGGCATGCAGCCTCATGCGATGAATTACGGCGGTCATCAGTTTGGCAACTGGGCCGGCCAACTCGGTGATGGTCGCGCTATCAACCTCGGTGAGGTTCAGGATATTCACGGCCAGTTGCAAATGCTGCAACTCAAGGGCGCAGGTGAAACGCCATACTCCCGCTCAGCCGATGGACTTGCTGTTTTAAGATCATCGGTTCGTGAATTCTTATGCAGCGAAGCCATGTTTCATTTGGGCATCCCTACTACGCGTGCACTGAGTCTGGTCACCACTGGCGAAGAAGTTATGCGAGACATGTTTTACGATGGCCGGCCAAAAGCTGAGCCGGGCGCCATTGTTTGCCGTGTGTCACCATCATTTCTGCGCATTGGTAACTATGAACTTTTCAATGCCAATGGCGACATCGAAAATCTCAAATTATTGGTCGATTACACTATTCGCCACCACTTTCCAGATTTAGGCGAACCGGGTAAAACCACAACTTATCTCGAGTGGTTCCGTGAAGTCTGTCAGCGAAGTGCCAAGCTGGTGATTGATTGGATGCGGGTGGGTTTTGTCCATGGCGTACTCAACACTGACAATACTTCAATTCTTGGCCTGACGATTGATTACGGTCCTTATGGCTGGATTGATAATTACGATCCGGACTGGACGCCCAATACCACCGATGCCAGCGGCAAACGGTATCGGTTTGGTCATCAGGCGCAAATAATCCAATGGAATCTGCTGCAACTCGGCAATGCGATCTATCCACTGATTGAAGATGCCGAACCGCTGCGTGAAATCCTCAATGAATATGTCGATTTTTATAATCAACACTGGCAGCAAATGCGTGCCGATAAACTGGGTCTGAAACAGTTTGTTGAAGCAAGCGATCAGGAGCTTAATCAGGAACTACAAAGGATTATGCTGCTGACCGAAACCGATATGACCATTTTCTATCGCAAGCTGGCCGAAATCCCCTGCGAAAATGATCAGCAATCTGATGACGAGCTGTTAGCGCTATTGCATGACGCCTGGTACGCACCGGAAAGCATAAGCAAAGACGATAAAGCAGATATCGTCGCCTGGCTGCGCCGTTATCAGCAGCGCGTTCAACAAGATGGCATCAGCGATGCTGATCGCAAAGCTGCGATGAACCAGGTTAATCCCAAATATGTGCTGCGTAATTATCTCGCCCAGCAAGCGATTGAAAAAGCTGAAGACGGTGATTTCAGCGAAATCTGGAAACTGCTGGACATCATGCATAAGCCCTACGACGAGCAACCCGAATATGAAGATTACGCCGGTAAACGGCCTGATTGGGCACGGCAAAAACCCGGCTGTTCAATGTTATCTTGTAGTTCATAACAGGAGTTGATGATGGCACTACATCAGACTTTGATGGCTATCGGCCTGATTGCATTAACGGGTTCATTGCAAGCTGCACCGCTGAAAATGGATGAACTGAATGTCAGCACCATTGCTGAGAATCTGGGCACGCCCTGGGGTATGACGTTTATTGATCAGCAACACCTGCTGGTCACTAATAAAGGCGGTAGTTTGAACCGTGTGGATATTACAACCGGTAACAAAACCCGCATCAGCAATACACCCGAAGATATTGTGATCAGTGGTCAAGGCGGTTTTCTCGATGTCGCCACAGCGCCCGATTTCGAAAAAAACGGCTGGATTTATTTTACTTACAGCAAAGACGTTGATGGTCAGGGCGCTACTACTCTGGCCCGAGCCAAACTTGACGGTGATGCACTCACCGATTGGCAAGACTTGCTAATCACTGATTCTCGCACCGATAAAGGCCAGCATTACGGCAGCCGTATCGTGTTTGATCACAAAGGCCATGTGTTTTTTGGTATTGGTGATCGCGGCGTGCGGGATCACGCTCAGGATCTGTCTCGCCATAATGGCAAAATTCTGCGTCTGAATCTTGATGGCAGCGTGCCCGATGACAATCCGTTTGTCGGACAGGATGATGCCCATCCGGAAATCTGGAGTTACGGCCATCGTAACCCGCAGGGCATGTTTTATAACCGTGAAACCAATACCTTATGGGAAATCGAACACGGTCCGCGCGGTGGTGATGAAATCAATCTGGTAGAGCCCGGCAAAAATTATGGCTGGCCGGAAGCCTCACATGGCAAGGAATACTGGGGTCCGGTTGCCGTCGGTGAAAAGGAAGTTAAAGGCATGGTCAACGCCAAAAAAGTCTATGTACCGTCAATCGCCCCAAGCGGTCTGGTGCAATATCAAGGCGATGCCTTCCCGGCATTACAGGGCGATTTATTGACCGGCGCCATGGTTCTGCAGCATCTCAATCATATCGAAATGGATGGTCAGCAAGTCGTTGATGAACATCGCTATTTTGAAGATAAAGAAAAGCGCATTCGTAATGTCATCGAAGGCCCTGATGGGTATTTGTATCTCGCCAATGACAGTGGCGAAATCTGGCAAATAAAACCAGCGCAATAATAATCTGACCGGCAGCTAATTCAACTGCCGGTTTAATCCTTGCCGGTAAGCCTGTATGCCCGGCCATATTGCCGTGATGATTGCTGCCAGCAATACGACGCCAAGTAACGGCAATGTTTCCAGCTGTAATAATCCGTCTGATAAATACAAACCAAATTCATCCAGCAACCAGCCGCGCAGTGCATTTTCAGTAAATAGTAACAAAACCGCTGCCACGATTATGGCTGTGCCGGTAATCAATACCGCTTCCAATTGCAGCAGCATAAACAAAAACCAGCGTGGGTAACCCAGTGCACGTAACACTGCTAACTCCTGCCGTCGCTCCCGCATTGATAATAACAACACATTGGCCATACCGGTCAGTGCCCCCAGTAACACCAGCCAGGCAATAAACCGCAAACTTTGTTCAACACCGCTCAGCATTGACCATAAGTTACTCAATGTTGCGCCCGGCAAAATCGCCTGTAACGGCTCATTGGGGTAAGTATTAATCTGCTGCTGCAGACGAAATGTCTGAATTTTCGATTTCAGTCCCAGCATCACAGCGGTGACTTCTGGCAATTCCGTGTTCGTTACAGCAGCTCCAGGCCAGTTTTCGTGAATGGCATCCAGACCCTCTAAACCAACTAAAACCGAGCGATCCAATGGTGTGCCGGTGGGCTGTAATACACCACTGATGATAAATGGATGGCCGTCATGTCGGGCAAAACTGACATCGGCAATGCCATGTGCCAGGGTAATTTTATCGCCGGGTTGATAATTGAGTTTTTTGGCGACTTCAGCCCCCACTACTGCCTCATATACCTCACTAAAAGCCTGACCACTTGCAAACCGCAATGGCCGTTTATTGGCATAACGAAAATGTTCAAATATTACTGGCTGTGTGCCGACCACACGAAAACCGCGATGCGAATCCCCCAAAGACAGCGGAATATGCCAATCGACCTCAGGCAGCGTTTGCAGCATCTGATAGCTTTCACCACTCAGGTTATTGGACGGCACACCAATATGAAAAATCGAATACAACAATAGGTTGGTCTGCCCGGTACGCGGCCCGACAATCAAATCAACATCCGATACCGATTGCTGAAAATGGGCTTTGGTTTGCTGCCGAATGCTGTCAACGCTGACCAGTACCAATACACTGATCGCCAGCATGACCACCGTCAGCAACACACTGCCGGCGCGAAACATCAGACTATGCCAGGCCAGTTTGAATAGCATCATAAACCGGCCTCCGGCTGAAACTGCTCAATAGCAAGCTGCTCAGAAAAATGTCCGGCCAATGCCTCATCATGGCTGACAAAAATCAGCGCCGTATCCGTTCCGGCCAATTGCTCCAGCAATAAGGCAATAAACTTATCGCGGTGCTGACTATCCAGCGCTGAGGTTGGCTCATCGACCAGCAATAATGCCGGCTGGTTAATTAACGCCCGGGCAATGGCAACCCGTTGTTGCTGACCGACACTGAGTTCATTGGCATGGCGTCGATGCAGACTGGCCGATAAACCCAATTTGTCGAGTAATTGTGCCGCCTGTTGCTGCGCTTCTGTTGCAGAGAGTGTTGAAAAATGGCTGGCAAGCCGCAGATTATCCAACACACTCAGATACGGGATCAGGTTAAAGCGCTGAAACACCATACCAATATGCTGACCACGAAAAGCATCACGCTGATGCCCTGAAAGTTTATTGATGACAGTATCGCTAATTTGGATATCACCCTGCTGAGGCGTCAGCAAGCCGGCGATCAGATTCAATAACGTTGATTTACCGCTACCGGACGCGCCGCGGATAAATACCCGGCCGGCCGTTTTTAATTGCCAGTGAGGAATGTTCAGCAGCGCTGGCTGGTCTGCTGCATAACGAAATAGTAATTGTTTTATCGAGAGCATTGCTTTTCCGGTTTGCTGTCTGCGTGATGATGATACATGCTATTTATTTTTTGCAACTGAGACCGATTATGTGCCGATTGATTTCTGTGCCGTTACTGATTTTCAGTCTGCTTTGCTGCAGTCTGTCAGTGGCTTTTGCTAACAGTTTCGAACAAATTGACTGGATTGATCTACTGCCAGAAGAAGACTTGTATGCGTTGGAAAATCCACCTGATTATCTAAACGATATTGAAGACGGCAGTTTCGAAGATCAATTGGCCAGCAGTATGGTTGGTGCACTGGAGCAATCCGGGCAACCAGACGATCCTTACCAACAGGCTTTGGTCTCCACGAAAGTGGTAGAAAGTTTCGATAAGCGCAATATTCGTGTTCCCGGTTTTATCGTGCCGGTCAATATGGATGATAACCAGCAAGTGACTGAATTCTTTCTGGTGCCTTATTTTGGCGCTTGTATCCACCTGCCACCGCCGCCGCCTAATCAGATCATTTATGTCCGTCATGAAAAAGGCATTCAGGTTGATGATATTTACACACCCTATTGGGTTGAAGGCCAGCTAAGCACCACATTGACCGAAAATGACGTGGCCGTATCGGCATATGCTATGCAGGCAGAAAATATTACGGTTTATACCGAGTAATCATCAGCAAATTTGCTGTCAGTGTGCCTGACATCCTTCACACAGGCCATGCAGTTCAAGTTGCGGGCTGTTCAGTTGAAAATGTTGCTGGTTAATACTTTTTTGCAAAGCATTAAACAACGTTTTATCGACGCCGATTTCCTGCACTGTCTGACACCCGTCACAAATCAAAAACTGCGGTGCCTGATGGCTGTGGCTACAAGTGATATGACCACAGGCAAGAAATTTATTGGTTGACGCCAGTTTGTGTACCAGGCCCTGTGTCATCAAAAAGTCGAGCATCCGGTAAACAGACATGGCCGGAATAGTTTCGCCGGTTTTTGCCCGATAATGTTCGACGACTTCATAAGCCGAACATGGCACCCCTGCTTCCAGCAAAATCGCCAGCATCATCCGTCGTTTACTGGTCAGTCGCGCGCCTTGTTGCTGACAGGTGCTTTCAGCCTGGCTCAGTACTTTTTCGATATCTGCCATAAGATTGTTACCCGATTACCATTGCTGAGCAGCTTGATTTGCGGTCAGAGTAAAAGCACTTTGTCCGGCATCGCGGATAAGTTGCACATCGATTTTTTGCAAGCGTGGATACACTGAAAACACCTCGGTTTGCAAGCCGCTAATACTCGTCGAATCTGCACAGTCCAAGGTATATTCTACAGACAGTTCATTGTGTGAATGTCCAGCTGAAGCTTCTGCAAATGGATCGCTTATCTGTACCGAGGCCAATTCACAATCTCCACTATTAAGCATGAAGATTGTATTTGCATCCTGCAGCTTATCCAGCATGGCACGGTAGGCCTGCTGCTGTTTTGTGGTTGCCGGTTTATGCTCAAAACCAAGCAAGTTATCAAGTGGTGAATGGAATTCGGCCAATACCACACCGGCACTAATCACCATATTCAATGTTGCCTGACCATGCACATGCGCTGCTGTTGTTAACGCCTGACTATGTTGCTCATGCGCCATTACCGGCGATACCAGCAAACTTACCAGCAAAGCAGCTAATTTCCATTTTGGGCAAGACATCGGCAACCTCGTCTAATCAGCAAAATCCAATGTTAACAATAAGCGCGGCTGGTTCGGATCTGCCGGTGGCGATCGGTGAATAATGCCGGCAACCGGACTATCCGGCCAGCCATCTCCTTTCAATAACAATACATCACCAGCCGTTGCAGAACAGATTTGGCTCTCATCGAGGTAAATGCCTGACTGATTATCCGGCAAACCAGCGGCGCCGGTCCCCAATTTACTGCGATCAGCATTATCCTCTGCTAACCACTCCGTACCGGCACCATGATAAGTGGTAACCAGCCGGCAAGCCAGTCGATCGGTATGAAAACGCGGACACATCGTGTTGTCGATTTTCTCGAATCTTACACCCACCTGTTGCAGCATAAACAAATCAGCATACATCTCAATCAATTGCCTGATATCGGCTATCAACGCACTGTCTGCTGCCAGCCGTAACATCTCTGCCAGTGCGCTTGCAGGTAGATCGGCAGCCACCACCTGCCGGGCGGTCAGGGCCGGCCGGCTCAGCAAAAAATGGATATCATCATCAAAATCAATATCCAAAGGCCGTTGCCAACGCACCAGATTCGTATCAGAACGGTAAATATCAGCCAGAATGTCAGGCGAATCACCGGAAATGCTTTGCGGTAGAGGAAATTCTGATTGCTTAAATGCCCGTTGCGCTTCATTCATATAATCTGCGACCGGCGTATTCAGCAAAGCCTGCTCATCCATTGGTAGCATCGCCTGCAACGGATTTAAACTGTCGCATCAGAAAGTGATTCCAGCTATGCGCCATTATCAGCACTAGTGCCGCCGGTACACTCAGCAGCAATTCCAACGATTCTGGTAAAACCAATGTACTTAACAGGGCTGCAATCGCCAGCATCGCCATCAGTAACGGCCAATGTTGTCGATGACAGCGATAAGACGGCGGCAAACTTAGCAATGCCAGCCCAATTACCGGAATCAACAGAATCTTGTGCACCCATTCGGAGCCAAACCACTGTCCTATCATGCCCATCGCACCCAACCCAATAATTAATGGCGTTAACATGCAATGAATCAAGCAGGTGCTGGAAACCACGATTGCTAATCTGTCTTTCATTTTGCCTCCATAAATATGATATATCGTATCATTTAGTTTCAGGTAAGCAAGTACATTTTTTTAATACATATTATTGTTCTTAAAAAATGTTGAGAATAATCCGACAACACATAACAGAAGCTTTTATACCGGCCCAAATAGTTATTAAGCTGAAATGAATTGAAGTACCCGACGAAATAATGTGTTGATTTACCCCATGATTCCCTATTTTGGTGCATCAAGTATATGATGGTATTTATACGGTTTTCCCGACATTGATAACTTAGTCTGCTGCCGTGAACGCGGCTCTGAAACTTAAATTGTCACTCATAACAAGGAGCAGTCATGAAACTCGAAACGACAGCAATTCACGGCGGCTTTGCCGGTGATCCTGAAACACATTCAGTTGCAGTCCCCATCTACCAGACAACCAGCTATTACTTTGACGACACCCAGCATGGTGCCGATTTGTTTGATCTTAAAGTCAAAGGCAATATCTACACGCGGATCATGAATCCGACCAATGCTGTTCTGGAACAACGTGTTGCAGAAATGGAAGGTGGTATTGGCGCATTGGCGATGGCATCGGGCATGGCTGCTATTACCGCGACCATTCAAACCGTCGCCCGGGCTGGCGATAACATTGTTTCAGTCAGTCAGCTTTATGGCGGCAGTTACAACTTTTTTGCCCATACCCTGCCCCAACAGGGTATTCAGGTTCGCATGGCGCCCGGCGAAGATCCGGCGGCACTTGAAGCCTTGATCGATGACAACACCAAACTATTGTTTTGCGAGTCGATTGGTAACCCTGCCGGCAACATTGTTGATCTGAAAAAACTTGCTGACATAGCACACAGACATAACATTCCACTGGTCGTTGATAATACCGTGGCTACTCCCGTCCTATGCCGGCCAATCGAATATGGCGCCGATATCGTTATTCACTCGTTGACTAAATATATGGGCGGTCACGGCACTACGGTTGGCGGCATCATCGTCGATTCAGGTGAATTTCCGTGGAAAGATAATCCCCGTTTCCCGCAATTTAATGAGCCCGACCCCAGTTACCACGGCGTCATTTATGCCGAAGCGCTGGGACCGGAAGCTTTTATTGGCCGCGCGCGCGTGGTGCCGCTTCGAAATATGGGCGCTGCATTGAGCCCTTTCAATGCATTCCTGATCATGCAAGGCATTGAGACATTGTCTCTGCGAATGGAACGACATTGCGAAAACGCCCAGAAAGTCGCAGAGTTTCTGACTAGCCACGACAAGATTAATTGGGTCAATTTTGCCGGTCTGCCTGCTGATAAATATCACACGCTGGCACAGCAATATATGAACGGAAAACCGTCATCGATTCTGAGTTTTGGCATCCATGGTGGCGCTGAAGCCGGGGCAAAATTTATTGATGCTTTGCAGATGATTAAACGGCTGGTCAATATCGGTGATGCCAAGTCACTGGCCTGTCATCCAGCCACCACTACACATCGTCAGCTCAATGAAGAAGAGCTTAAAAAAGCGGGAGTTCCCGCTGATATGGTTCGGCTCTCGGTCGGCATCGAACACATTGACGACATTCTGACCGATATCACGCAGGCACTGGATAAGGCATGAGGACTCAGGAAAAAGGGCAGGTTCGACGCTGCCCTCTTTAATTTTCCGCGCTAATCCATTAGGGGCAGGAGCTTATTACTGCACCACCTGATCAATCTTGCGCTGCATTTCGGGTGTTATTTCAGTAGAGCGCGGGGCAAGATTTGCCTCACCTTGTTCACCATTTTGTTCAATGTCTTTGAGCAGCAGCTTCATCTCAGCTATTTCACGCACCTGCGCCGCAATAATCTCGTCCGCAAGCTCACGAACGCGTGGATCACTGATACTCGCCTTGCGCGAATTATTTATGGCAATTGAATGATGGGGAATCATCGACTTCATAAATTCTTCATCACCAATCAGCGCCTGACTTCTATTTACAAACAGAAAAATCACCACCAGCACTAACGCCACAATAACCACCGTGATTTTGGTCGCCTGCCCTTTGTACATCGACCACATAAAAGACAACATCACGACCGTCATGACGGCTCCCATCACCAATGAGGCCATCAACCGGTTTAAGCTGAACATTGCGTGGTCGAATGAATAGACAAGCTGATACATCAAGAAAAACATAATGAACGTCGACGTCGCGATCATCGCCGCAAACCGGCCCCAGCCCATTCCCATATTGTGTGATTGGTGTTCGTGTTGCATGATTTGTCCTCTTCGGCGTATTGATATTGATTTTAGCTATTGAATTCTGGCTGGACAGATCTGAACGATGACAACAACGTATCGATACTTCACACCACCTGAATATCTGCAATTCAGCTTCTAATTAGCCTGAATTGTTAATCGGTATAACCGTTTTAATTGTTAACAGTCTTTCGAAGCGTTTTCTGTGCGTGGGCAAACATAATAATATTGTGGCCCCAACCAAATTGGGACTGGAATAAGTAATTTAATTAACTGGTTTCTTGGACTGATTCACCATCATTTTCAACCAGCTGAGCACGATATCGGGGCAAATATTCTGGATAATGTTGCTTGATATAAGCGATCATTTTCTCGCGTACATAGCAGCGTAGATTCCAAAGTGTATTGGAGTTTTTGGCGCTCATCAGAAAGCGAAGTTGTATCGCCTTCTCACCGGCATCAACGACCTGAACTGATTCAATAACGCCATCCCAATCGGACGACGCTCTTAGCAAGCGTGCAAACTCCTCACGCAACGGGTCGACAGGAACACCATAATCCAGCCAAATCATGGCACTACCCATCAGTTCGGCACTATTTCTTGACCAATTCTGAAAAGGATTTTCAATAAACCATTGCAGCGGCACGATAAGACGACGTAGATCCCACACACGCAAAACAACATAGGTAGAAGTCACTTCCTCCACCCAACACCACTCCCCCTGAACATGCACCACATCATCAATTCGTAATGGCTGTGTCAACGCGATCTGCATCCCTGCCAGCAAGTTACTGAGTACCGGCCGGGCAGCAAAGCCGAGAATAATGCCGCCAATACCCGCAGAAGCCAGCAAGCTGGTGCCAACCTTGCTGACCGAATCGAATGTCATTAAGGCAATCCCGATACCAACCAGCACAATCACGATATTCAGACCACGGACCAGAAAACGGGTTTGTGTTTCGATCTTGCGTGCTCGCTTCCACTCATCCTCAAGCGCAGGGTTCAATTTAACGATGACATCACCAATCGCTGAGGTAAGCGCGACGGCAACCCAGGTTAAAGAAATGATCAGCAGCAGCGTGGTGATATGTTGAATCGCACCCAGTAAGGCAAGATCCTGAGGCACATTATGTAAAACACTATTCAAGGCTAACAGACATAACGAGGTGCCCAGCGCGCGCGCCGACGCATCAAAAAATATGCGGGCGACAGATGTTGGTTCGGAAAAACGGCCAACCAGAAAAACCAGCGTTTTGTACAGCGCAAAACCAGCGAGTACCGCAAGCAGTGCCAATCCGGCAGAGTCCGCCCACTCAATTATCTGCTGCATGTATCCTCCCGCTCAAGCGTCGCTGATTGATAAGTAAATTAACAGGATATGTGCATATTGCAATCAAGGGAGATGGGCATAATTAAACATCGACTTCCACATTGTCGACAAAGCAACAAAATGAGCTTGCCTGAAAACTGTGATTCAGTTAACGTTTGCAAAGTGCATATTGAAAGGGATTTTAAATGGAAGCACGGGCATTATCTGAGTGTGGCACCCTGAGTTCATGGAACCTGTTCGAAGTCATCGAAACCGGCGCTCAGCATCTTATTGGCTATGCGCCAAACTACAATTTTGATGTCATTACCGATGAGATAGTCCAAATCTCATTTGATCGCAAAACCAAGTTCGGTACCGCGATTACCAAATCAGGCATACTTTACGAATTATCGGGCAAACCGGTTCGAGTTAATCTCAAGTGGCATCCACAAGCTAAAGTGTTTGTAGAAACCTACGGTTGTTCAATCAAATTGGTTAGTTTGAAATAGCCGGATTCTATCAACTTTCATCTAATATCTGTTATTTTCTGGCCAAGCTAGAATGCCAATACCTTCTTATCGTAATTCTTGACCGCATCTGATCGTATTGATTTAAACCCAGATGGACTGCAGTCTTTGAATAAATCTTTCTATTGGTACAATCAAAGGTGATTTTTGTCTTTTCGAGGAGACAGCCTTGAGTAAGAAAAACCGGGAAAGCCAGGAAAACCAAACGAAACATCGCTTTGGTCGCCGCCTGCGCGACCATATTCTGGTCGAGTTTCGCAAGTTATTCGCTGATAACGAAGATTATGAAGATGACGAGGGTTTGGGAGCCCATGCGTTGTTATACGATTCCCTGAAAGCCAGAGCTACCGACATACACCTGGATCCGTTTCCAACACATTACCAGGTTCGTCTTAGGATCGATGGCGTCATGGTCGATGCTATCGGGATTGAACGTGATCAGGGGCAACGGCTGGCGCACCAGTTTAAGGTATTAGCAGGCATTGATCCTTTGCCTAGCGTATGCTGTGACGAAGGCAGTTTCAGTTATGAAATTGAAGAGTTGGCACTGGATCTGCGGGTAACAGCGGTGCCTTGTGTATCTGGTGATAAACTTGCCGTTCGCGTGCTGTCGCCACCGGATGCAGTCATGGAAGTCCGACAATTGGGTATACATGATCAGGGCGCAGCGTCGATCCGCCGCTGGATGGATGCCACCGGCAGTATGTTCCTGGTTGCCGGTCCGACGGGTAGCGGCAAAACAACGACACTCTATGCCTTGCTGCATGAATTAAAATTGAATGACAGTCACGTCATTACCCTGGAGGACCCGGTTGAGTATGAAGTGCCGGGGATTAATCAGATCCAGGTCAATCCGACCCATAATTTGACATTCGCTACCGGAACAGAAGCAATGCTCCGGCTGGATCCAGACTATGTATTGATAGGTGAGATCAGGGATATTCCCTCAGCTCGCGCGGCCATCAGTATTGCCACCAGTGGTCGGGCACTGATGGCGACACTGCACAGCCGTGATGCTGTAGGCACTATCACCGCACTGCGTAACTTGGGATTGGACGATTACGAAATCTCCAGTAATCTGGGCCTAGTGGCGGCGCAAAGACTGGTGCGAAAGCTGTGTCCGGATTGTAAAGTAAAGGACTCACCTAACGATATTGAGAAAAAATGGCTTCATGAGCATGGACGTGAGGCACCTTCTCAAATCTGGCGTGCAGAAGGTTGTTCTGCGTGTAATGAACTGGGGTACAAAGGCCGGATAGGTATCTTTGAAGTCTGGCAACCAACCGAGGAAGACTTCGCCATGATATTCAACCACGAAAACGAACATACACTGCGACATGCGCTTATGGATCGTGGGGAACGGCTTATGCTGGATGATGGTTTGGCAAAGGCAGAAGAAGGTTTGACCACGCTACGCGAGCTGCTGCAGACCGGCATGTTGTTACAGGGACATAAATCAGAACAATCAAAATCCTAGACTGTATTCATTGACAAAGACAATTTGGATTACTTCGTAGCACAGCCATTCATCATGACTAATCGTTTCTAACCATAAGAGATGAATGACACCCATTACCTGATTCAGAGTTCTCAGAAAGCAACTATCTCAGATTATCCGCACTTGAATCAGGTGATAAATTTAATAAATTACAAAACAATATTGCACAACAATATTGCAACTAAGCATTTACCACCTTAAAATGCCAATCATTCTCGTTTAGATTTGCAGACAATAAGGATAGTCCCATGCTTCGTTCACGGCCAAAACTTATCTATTTGGCGCTACTCAGTGCCATTTCTCTGAATTCTCAATTGGTTGCGGCCAATGATACTACCGAATCTGAGCAAGAGCGTTCAGCACAAAATCTTAAACCACTAACCGTCATGGGCTGGCGCCCTTCAGAAGTAGATGGCTACAAACCCTCCATAGCCAGCTCTTTCACAAAAACCGAAGCGCCTTTGCTGGAAACGCCTGGCAGTGTATCGATTGTTACCGAAGCGTTATTTGATGATCAAAATGCTTCCAGCGTATCCGAAGCGCTACGCAATGTGGCAGGCGTTGGTTCAGGCCCCAATGCAGCTAACGTATCTGTTCAAGAGGAAGTAACAATACGTGGATTTCAATCTTCATTAGTTCGGGTTAATGGTGTCCAGAGACGCTCCACCGGCCCTTTAAGTCTTGCAAATGTTGAGAGTATTGAAGTACTAAAAGGCCCATTCTCAGTGTTGTATGGTGATGTTTCACCGGGTGGGTTTGTTAATATTCAGACGAAAAGGCCGCAACGAGAAACTGCTTTTATTATTGGCGGGGATTTATCACAAAATACCGAAGGTCGAGGAACGTTAGGTGGTTTGGAACTCGACGCAACGGGTACAGTTGGTGAAAGCAATAACCTCTTATATCGTTTCATAACCGCATCTGATAATGGCAGCAGTTTCATTGATGACAATGATTACGAGCAACAGTTTATCGCACCATCGCTATCCTACCTTTCGGATGATGACCGTTTACGAGTCGATTTAGATCTAACCTATTTAAGAAACGATCAAACTTTCGAATTTGGTGTCCCTGCAAGAAATGGACGACCAGACAACCGATTTGATTACGATACATTTTTAGGCAGCGAAAATTCCGATAAAGTGACTGAAGACTATACCGCTGAGCTACGAGCAAACTACGAATTTAATTCTCAAACTGAAATTGATGCTGCTTTAACCTACCATCGCAATGAACATTTCTCCAAAGCGCTTCGTCCCTTTGGACCAGGACAATCCGTAGCGGATGATGACACAATCGGTCGTAGTTTAAGCTTAAGAAGCCTTGATACGACCGATTTACAGTTGGAGACCAATCTTATCCATAACGTCATGATTGGCGAGACGGATTGGCGTTTCCTAGTAGGTGCAGATGTCCGTCGCACAGAGCTTGAACATGCTGGCCCAGGGTTTGGCAACATTGTAAATTTTGACACTACAAACGTATTCAACCCAGATAATGACGTGGCCTTGCCTTCATCTGACAGTAGCGAAATTTCTCGCTTTTTCAGAAGAAATGATGTGACAGATGCTTACGGAATCTACGGACAAGCAGAAGTTTGGGCAACAGATAACCTGCTTCTTTTGGCTGGGTTACGCTATAGCCGAGTTGATTACACATATGAAGATGCTGAGCCATACCGCTTTAACGAAACACCTGATAACGTTGATCCACGGTTAGCTGCACTTTATAAAATCAATGAAAATACATCAGTGTATACAAGCTACAGTTCATCATTTGAACAATCATTCAGTTTTGATCCTGAAAATACTGAGCCTTTTGAAGCAGAGCAAATTGAAGCCGGTTTAAAATTTGATTTATTTAATAAAAGAGCTATGGCTACAGCTTCAGTATTCAAAATTACGCAGAAAAACCGACCCGTCTTTAACCAAGAGACTTTTCTAACAGAATCCATTGGTGAAGATGAAACTAAAGGGTTTGAGCTTGAATTTAGAGGTGCCGTCACTCCTAATCTAAATATCAGTGCAAGTTACGCCTATCTTGATAATGAAGTTACTAAAGATATTAATCCCGACCGTATTGGTAACGCTGCAGAAAATGTTCCTCAAAATGAAGCTGCGCTTTGGGTAAGTTATAGTGGGATCAAGGTTGATGAGCGTCCATTAACGCTGAATGCCGGTATCTTTTACGAAGATGAACAGTTCACATCCGTTAATAATGAAGTAACGATGCCCGGTTATACCACTGTTGATGCTGGTGTCGGATATGACTTCAAAGTCAATAAATCAACTGTAAAAGTCCAGGCGGGCGTCAAAAACCTTTTTGACAGGGAATATTATACAAGTGGTTTTGGTGAGGGTATTTCTTTCCGTGGCACTCCACGTACCGTCTATGTGGGTTTCACGTCTGAGTTTTAAAACTATCTAATAGAATACTAGAACTTGCGAAATAAGAGCTGGCATAAGGTACACAGTTATATTGGCACGACCTTTGGCTTGCTCTTATTTCTTATCTGTTGGAGTGGTACTTTTGCCGTTATTTCTCATGAAATTGATTGGTTAATAACACCAGAGTATCGTAGCCAATCACATAATCAAGATTTCGAATGGTCCACTCTCATGGGAAGGGTAAATAAAACTTTTCCCACAGCGATTGTTCACTCAATACACAGCCCTCTCAATGATAATGCCAGTTATCAAGCGATTGTCTCGCTACCAAATCATGATCTCGCGAGGCTTTATATAGATCCAATTACAGGAAAAGTCTCCGGGCCGCACAGTTTCTATAACTTTCAACGGTTTATTAGAAATTTTCATATGTCATTGTTTAATCCTGGTGGAATTGGGATTTATTTAGTTACTATTTTCGCCTTGCCCCTAATAATCTCAGCCATCAGTGCGCTTATATTTTACAAAAAGTGGTGGCGGCATTTTTTCCAATTGCCAAAGCTCAGAAAACATAGTCTGGTAAACAGCTTTCATAAAACATTTGCGACATGGAGTCTTTGGCTAATCATCATTATTGCCGTAACAAGTTTATGGTACCTCTTTGAAATGTCACGAGTTGATTTTATCGATGGGAAGTTTAGCTATGTGGGTATAGATGAAAGCGCTGTAATAGAAGCTGAAAGGCCAAGTAAAATCGCCCCGCTCACAACAAAATCGTTGCAGGCGATTACAGATGAAGTTGAAAGAATTCGTCCGGAATTATTTATTACTGAAATATCTGCTAACAGAAGTCATCCTGGCGCCTTATATGTTGAGGGTAGGGATGGCGGGGTTCTTGTGCGTGATAGAGCCTCTCAGTTACATATATCAATAAGTGATCAGTCTGTTTTACTCAATCAGAAAGTTAGCGACTACCCTCTTTACTGGCTTTGGTCACATATGGCTGATCCACTGCATTTTGGTAACTTTGCTGGTTTAAGCAGTAAGCTGATTTGGTTTCTTTTTGGATTGATGATGTCTCTAACCATATTGACTGGTACGATGGTTTTCCACAAAAGAGCTCTACGAAAACAAATTGATAGATCAGAAAAACTGTCTCATAAGACAGGTCTTTATTTTGCTGCTGTACTTGTGGTGATTGCTATCTTCAGCGGTTTTGTACAAGCCAAATCTGCATACGGCACCATGGTAAATGGCGTTCAACAATACCCCGATGTCACGATTGGTGTTCAATTTACCATCATAGTATGGGTAGCGTTGACGATGATCTTGGTTTTTTTATGGTCAAGAAATAGTCATGATTAATTCACATAATCGGACACTTTGAATTAAGCTCAAAAAATCCTTAACGTATAACTCAACTTAAATCGATAAACAAACAGGCTTTTTAACTGAAATCTAGTAAAGCGGTCTTGTTCAAAGATGATGAGTTTTTGGGGCAGCTGCTTGGTAAATCCTCGGAATTTCAGTAACGAATCGCGATAACAAAATACTGTTTTCGGCCATCAGCCACATGAATCACCACTTCGTCATCGACGGTTTTGCCGAGCAGTGCCCGGGCCAGCGGTGAGTCGACGCTGATATTACCTTTTTCGTGGTCAATTTCATCTGGGCCAACGATACGGTATTCGACTTCTTTGCCGTCATCGGTTTCGAGCGTGACATAGGCCGCGAAGAAAACCCGCCCGGGATCATCGGGCGTGTCATGGATAACTTTCAGATCAGGTATCCGTTTTTGCAGATAGCGAATGCGTCGATCCAGTTCCCGCAGTTCTTTTTTACGGTAAATATATTCGGCATTTTCACTGCGATCGCCCTCCGCCGCTGCCGCCGCCAATGCTTGTACGACGACACGGCGGCGCTGCCAACGCTCGCTGAGTTCCTGATTCATCAAGAACATGCCATTGGGCGTGATGTACGGTGAACTAGCCATCAGGCGGTGTGCAATGTCGCTTGCAGTTTGCTTTCGTCGATTTGTGCTTGCAGCCGCGTGGCAATCAAACGCATATCGGTTTCGGCATTTTCCAGACAGCTGGTGCCGCCCGGTGATGGCGTCATATTAAAGACAATGCCGGTACCGGGATTGATTTTGGCTTCGCCGAGCATCAGCTTGGCGTTAACCTTATCAATCAGTTGTGGTCGCACGCCGCCGTAGCCTTTGGCAAATTGCACATCTTTGAATTGTAATGACGGCACGATTTTGCGGGCATCTTTTAAAAACAACCAGCGACGCAACAGCGGCACTTCAAACAGGAAATTTTTGAAAATATAGTTGCGGATATCTTTAACCCGGAACAGATCCCAGAATACTCTCAGCACCCGGCTATCTAATCTTAATACCCGTAAGAATTCAAAAAACGTGCTGCTGTTATAACGCTCAAGCAATGGCAGTAATAACGCTGTCGGTCCGAAGCGGGTTTTGCCTTCTACCAATACATCGGGATCGCCATGCACCGCGGCAAATGGGAGTTTGTCGTTTTGTACGGTATAGACTTTGCCGTTGAGTTTTTGTGGTGTGAAGTAAAAACTGCCAGCAACCGGCAGACAGGAAAACTCCAGTCCATAACCCATTTGCTGAGCCAGCAATAAGCTGTGACCACCGGCTGATACTACGACACTGCGGGCTTTAATCACCCGGTCTTTGCTGATCAGCGAAAACACACCATCCTGCTCAACGATATCTTCAACATGACAGTTAAACTGCACGCTCAGTTGTTTATCGCTGTGCTTTTTGGCTTCGCGGACAAAGGCCTGCGAGAGTTGCTGGTAATCAACTGCACTGTAATCATCCAATACGGCAAGCGCTACACAAGGCTCTGGCCGCATACCACCGTTGACCATCACCACATTGGGCTCAATGGCACCGATATCGGATTTTTCCAGAAGCTTCATTTCTGGAAACACATCGCGAAAGGTCTGATAACGCTGACGCAACTGGCGGCATTCGTTTTCACCCACACCAAGCACCATTTTCGGATATTTGAAAATGATCTTGTCAGTATCGGGCAAGCGTTTGGCAAAATTGACCAGCATTTGAGCAGCCGCTTTGACCTTGGTGGCTTTGTCCAAAGAGTAGTTAGTTTCGATATCGCCGCAATGAATAGTCTGGCTATTATTACGGCTGTGCGAATTTACTTTGGCAACGGCATCGTATTTTTCGAGCAGGACGATATCGTTAATATCTGTGTATTCAGCCAGCATATAGAGCAATGCCGTACCGCAAACGCCACCGCCAACGACGGCGACCTGATGAATCTTATCGGTCATAGGAAATCCAGCTTAGGTCAGCCGGAAATTTTAACAAATTGCGATTGTTTGCGTGGAAAAATCCACTCACAAAATCAGCCGTTGCCGCCCTCACGTTTACCGCCAAAGCGTGGAATATGCGACAGGATTTGTTGGAGATCCTGCTCACCTTTTTCAGCAACCGGTTTGAACTCTGCTGCCTGCTGTAATTGCCGAACTTCCTGCATCAGTTTGTTGAGTGACGCATTATCCGGTAACGGCAATTCTGCTGCGGCTTCCAGGCTTGCAGCATGATCATTGGGTTCCGGGATTTGTCGTTGTAATTCGCTGACTTCTGCCATCAGATCGTCGAGTTCGTCCTGCGGTGGCAGCGGTGGTTGCGAGACTTCTTCAAAGCGCGCCATTTGTGACTCAGTTTCTAATCGTTCCCGTTCAGCTTGTTCCTGCTCAGCCGCCAGCGCCGCAGCAAAATCATCGGCCGATACGGAATCGTTCTTTGACTCATCACTGTCTGACTCTACCGGTGCGTCTTGGGCTTGTTCAAGTTCAACTGCAAGGCGCATTTGTTCTGACCAGATATCATCAGCGTCTTGCTCAATTAGCGTATCGTCAGCTTCATTAGTACTGGTCGATGCGTCGCTGGTCTCAAGTGTTTCTGAAGTGTTTTCGGTTGCATCCGGTTGATGCGCTTCAATAGCTTCTTCATCGTTGAAAGTTGCTGCACTATCATCCAGCATATCTTCAATATCGGTGATTTCTGGCTCATTTGCTTGAGATGTTTCTGTCTCATCTGCAGAAACGTCAGACTCGGGTTCTTCGATTTCTGAAGGCGCTTGTTCATCGATTATTGTGGCTTCGGTTTCTGGTTCAGCAAAGCTATCTGCAGTTGGCTCGTTATCGTTTTGTTGTGTAACAACGTCTCCATCCTCCTCTAGTAGGTCTTCCATTCCATCTGGCAGATTATCGGCAGTGGTCTCAACGGGCTGCTGATCTTCAGTTTCAGCCAACGCATCATCAAAACCGGTGACTTCTCGTTCGGCTGTTTCAGTTATTTCTGCTTCATCAATGGAAATCTCAGGTTCGGGTTCTTTGATTTCTGAAGGTTTTTCTTCATCAATTATTGCGGCTTCAGCGTCTGGTTCAGCAAAGCTATCTTCGCTTTCAGAGGTAGGCTCGTAGTCGCTTTGTTGTGAAACAGCTTCTGCATCATCCTGCAGTAAGTCTTGTGAAATATCGGGCTGGCTTTCTGCAACAGTTTCTGTAGGTTGCTCATTTTCAACTTCACCCAGGATATCAACTTGCGGCCAATCAGCGCTATCAAATGATTCCGCATTATCAATAGCACTGGTATCAGCTTTGGCGTCGTCCTGAATTTGATTAAGATCTTCAGTCGACTCTGTTGGTTTGGTTGAGATTGGCTCTACAGCAGGTGCAACCGTGGTTGTTTGTGAGGCCTTAAGTGCTGCTGTTTTCTGACGCAGCCGCTCACGCAACCTGGCCAGTTCGTCTTGTTGATTAAGTGGTTCTTCAGCCGTAGCTGGTTCTGATTCAACAGTTGGCTCTGGTTCTAACTCAGATGATGGCTCTGACTCAGATTCTGGTTCTAGCTCCGCTTCTGGCACTAGCTCAGCCTCTGGCTTAGACTCAGCTGCTGGCTCTAACTCAGCTTCTAGCTCTAACTCAGCCTCTGGTTCTAGCTCAGCTTCTGGCTCAGACTCAGCTGCTGGCTCAGACAAGATATCGTTATCTAGCGATCCTTGCTCAGCC
>CAYYRO010000021.1:0-25673 GCA_964474075.1 uncultured Methylophaga sp. | reverse complement strand
CCGGTGTCCGGTAACATGGCAAGAATCACTGAGCCGGGTTCAGCTTTTTCGGCGACTTTCATCGCAGCCGCCAAGGTGCCGCCGCAAGATAAGCCGACAAATATGCCTTCTTCGCTGGCCAGCCGGAGAGCCCAGTTTTTGGCTTCTTCATCGGTCACCGGATACAGTTCATCATGGACATCACGATTCAGTACATCGGGAATAAAATCGGGTGTCCACCCCTGAATTTTATGTGATTGCCAGTCATCTCCCGCCAATAACGAAGCATTAGCGGGTTCTGTAGCAACAATTTTAGTATCCGGACGAGCTAATTTAATCATTTCACCAGCGCCGGTCAGTGTGCCGCCGGTACCCCAGCCGGATACCCAGTAATCAAGACGCTTGCCGGCAAAATCACGCAAAATTTCCGGGCCGGTAGTATTGCGGTGATAAGCCGGATTGGCGGGGTTTTCAAATTGGCGTGCTAAAAACCAGCCATATTTATCGGCCAGTTCTTCAGCCTTTTTGACCATACCGGTGCCTTTTTCGGCGGCCGGGGTCAAGATCACTTTAGCGCCCAACGCGCGCATGATCTTGCGACGCTCAATCGAAAATGTTTCGATCATGGTGGCGACAAAGGGATAACCTTTAGCTGCACACACCATAGCGAGGGCAATACCTGTATTGCCAGAGGTCGCTTCCACCACGGTCTGCCCGGGTTTTAATACGCCACGCTGTTCGGCATCTTCAATGACGGCAATTGCCAGTCGATCTTTGACTGAAGCCATCGGATTAAAAGATTCGACTTTGACATACATGTCGACGTGTTTGGGGGCAATATGGTTAAGCCGAACGATAGGCGTATTGCCGATAGTATCGAGAATGCTGTTATAAATCATAATTTGCTCTGCCAAGTAATAATGATTAAGAGTACAAGATGTCAGTTTTATGGCAAGCCTTAAAACAAAAACAGCCGCATATAGCGGCTGTTTAAAGTAACCCCGGCAGACTTAGTTAGGGCTGCTGACGTGGATATTTTGTTTGGTGGATTGGCCACTGCGTGGTTTTTTATCAGATTCGGGATTGGCTGTTTTTTGCAGCGCTTTGAGAATATTTTGCCGAGTGATAGAACCGACCAGACGGTTTTCTTTAATGACCGGCATACATTTAAAGGCTTTTTGCAGAAAGATTTCGGCGACATCAATAATGGATGCTTCATAGTCGATGGTTTCGACACTATGATGCATAAATTCTTCAACACGGCCTGCTGACTCACCTTGGTAGGCAGCATTGAGCGCGACTTGCATACAATCTTTTTCGGATAAAAAACCAATCAGATTACCGTGCTGGTCAATCACTGGTGCACCGGAGATCTTAAACTCAATCAATTGATGAATAGCTTTAAGAACATCCATATCTGGCGTAAACGTCAGCTTGGTGCCGTTCATATGATCTTTAACTTTCAGTGATGCCAGCATGCTGCTCTCTCCTCAGCGGTAACTTACGCGTTATCCTGTGCGTGCTTACGTGCCGCACATTGTTGTTTTTCTTCGATGCTGCAGGCACCGCCACAGCTACCTGACAAACCGACCTGATTCAGGCCACCACAACTGCCTTTGATAGAGCCACGTCCAAATATGACGCCTATCGCCATAGCCGCGACAACGATTAATAACAAGACAAATGCAGCGATAAAGGTCGACATTTAGCCCCCAAAGTCATCGAGCATAATGTTTTCACGCTCAACACCCAAGTCTTCCAGCATTTTAATGACCGCCGCGTTCATCATCGGTGGACCACACATATAATATTCGCAATCTTCGGGTGCCGGATGATCTTTTAAGTAGTTCTCATACAGCACATTATGAATAAAGCCAGTGTATCCCTGCCAGTTATCTTCAGGCAGCGGATCGGACAGTGCCACCTGCCAGGTAAAGTTGTCATGTTCGGCAGCCAACTGGTCAAAGTCCTCGGTATAAAACATTTCGCGTAAACTACGCGCGCCGTACCAGAAAGTGATCTTGCGTTTGGTTTTGATGCGACCCAGTTGATCAAAAATATGTGAGCGCATCGGCGCCATACCAGCACCACCGCCAATAAACACCATTTCTTTGTCGGTATCTTTGGCAAAAAACTCACCAAATGGCCCGGAAATTGTCACTTTGTCGCCAGGTTTCAGATTGAAAATATACGATGACATGATGCCCGGCGGTACATCATCATTGTTAGGCGGTGGCGAGGCGATCCGCACATTGAGCAAGATAACGCCTTTTTCTTCCGGGTAGTTGGCCATCGAATAGGCCCGTACCACATCTTCTTTGACAACTGATTTGTAACGCCACAGATCGAAACGATCCCAATCGGGCCGATATTCGTCACCGATGCTAAAGTTTTTATATTCAACAGTATGTGGTGGACATTCAATCTGAATAAACCCACCGGCCCGGAATTTAACATCTTCGCCTTCAGGCAATTCCAGAATCAGTTCTTTGATAAACGTCGCGACATTATCATTGGAGCGAACCGTGCATTCCCATTTTTTGACACCGAATACTTCTTCCGGCACCTGAATACGCATATTTTGTTTGACTGCCACCTGACAGGACAGGCGATCGCCTTCTGCCGCTTCACGCTTGGTGATATGTGATTCTTCAGTGGGCAGAATTGAACCGCCACCTTCGAAGATTTTGACTTTGCACTGCGCGCAGGTACCACCGCCACCACAGGCCGAGGAGACGAATAAATTGGCATTAGCCAGCGCGCCCAGTAATTTGCCACCGGCCTGCGTGCGAATGGTTTTTTCGTCATTGATAATTATTTCAATATCACCGGTGGCTACCAGCTTAGAGCGGGCGCCGAGAATGACGCCGACCAGCAGCATGATGATCAACGTGAATAAAACAATACCGAGTATGATTTCCATTACAGTTGAATCCCCGAGAAGGCCATAAATCCAAGCGCCATCAGACCAGCGGTAATGAAGGTAATGCCTAAACCTTGCAAGCCGTCAGGTACATCGGAATATTTCAGTTTTTCGCGAATACCGGCAATGGCGGTAATAGCCAGCGCCCAGCCAAAGCCGCTGCCGACGCCATACACAGCACTTTCCGCCAGATTGTAGTCGCGTTCGACCATAAACAACGTACCACCCAGAATGGCGCAGTTAACGGTGATGAGCGGCAGGAAAATACCCAGCGCGTTATAAAGGGCCGGCGCATATTTATCCATGGCCATTTCGAGGATTTGCACCATGGCGGCAATGACCCCGATATAGCTAATCAGGCCGAGAAAACTTAAATCAACATCGGGCAAACCAGCCCAGGCCAGCGCGCCTTCTTGCAACAGATATTGATAAATCAGATTATTGGCCGGTACGGTAATTGTCTGCACAACAATTACGGCAATACCGAGGCCCAGCGCCGTTTCAATTTTTTTGGAAACCGCCAGAAAGGTACACATGCCCAAGAAAAAGGCCAACGCCAGATTCTCGACAAAAATCGAACGGATAAACAGACTGAGGTAGTGCTCCATTTACAGTACCTCCGTCCGGTGAACCTGATGGATTTGGTAATCCGGCGCTTCCACCTGTTGTGGTTTCCAGCTGCGGATTGCCCAAATCATCAAGCCAATAATAAAGAAAGCGCTTGGCGGCAACAGCATCAGACCATTCGGCACATACCAACCACCCTCGTTGGCAACCGGAATAATGGTTTGGCCAAATAATTTACCGGCACCTAATAACTCGCGGAAGAAAGCCACGCCCATCAGGATCAGGCTGTAACCCAAACCATTTCCCAGACCATCGAGGAAGCTCATGACCGGCGGATTTTTCATCGCATAAGCTTCGGCACGGCCGAGAACGATGCAGTTGGTAATGATCAGGCCGACAAATACCGATAACTGTTTGCTGGCTTCATACGCATATGCTTTAAGCACCTGATCAACAATAATGACCAGTGAAGCAATGATCGTCATCTGCACGATGATTCGGATACTGCTGGGAATATGGTTGCGAATCGAACTGATAATTGCACCAGAAAAGGCTGTGACCGTGGTCAGGGCGATCGACATAATCAGTGCCGCAGTCATACTGGTGGTCACCGCCAGCGCTGAGCAAATGCCCAGCACCTGCAGCGTGATGGGATTGTTATCGATTAAGGGATCAACAATATTTTTTTTCGCCTCACTTGCCATCAGTTACTCTCCAACTCAGCGCGTAAGTTATGTAAAAACGGGCCAAAACCCTGTTCGCCCAGCCAGTAAACCATCATATTGGAAACGCCCTGACTGGTCAGGGTAGCGCCGGACAAACCATCAATTTTATGTTCTGCATTTTGGGCATTTTCATCGACATAACCACGTACGACACGCAATTCAACATTACCGTTATCGTCGTAAACTTTTTTGCCATCCCATTTGTTGCGCCAGCGGGGATTATCAATTTCACCGCCAAGCCCCGGCGTTTCTGCATGCTGATAAAAGCGCAGGCCGGCAATGGTATTCAGGTCAGCTTCCAGAGATAAAAAACCGTACATAGTTGACCATAAACCATAACCACTGACCGGCAGAATAACCTGCTGCACCGCGTTAGTTTCGGGATCACGCAATAGATAAATCGGTGCATATTTAGCGCGACTACCGATACCGGCGATATCATCGTCAATATTAACGCCATATTCAGGTGTGGCCGCCGCCTGATACTGATCAAAGATTGCCGGGTCTATATCAACATCTGCTGCAGCATATTGCCCGGCATCTAAATTTACCAACTGAACATCAAAGCGCTCAAAAGCAGCGTCAATATCCATTCCAGGCTCATACAGACCAGTCACTGCCAGAATATTCTTGCGGATATCATTCTTTATGTTGGCAGCCTGCTGGCTTTTCAGCGCAACCGCAGCAGTCGATACCAGCACTGAACAGACCAGGCAAAGCAGCACTGCAATGAAAATCGTTTTACGCGGATCATCATTGGGCAAAGCCATCAGCTTGCCAAAAAAGCCCGTTTTCTGCGTAGTTTCAGTCATAGTTAAATTCGTTGTAGTCTGCGTTTGACGTTGGCTTGCACCACAAAGTGATCAATAAGCGGTGCAAAAATATTGCCGAACAAAATGGCCAGCATAATGCCTTCCGGGAAGGCCGGATTAATGACGCGGATTAATATGGTCATAAAGCCAATCAGAATGCCGTAAATCCAGCGCCCTTTATTGGTCATTGCGGCAGACACCGGATCGGTTGCCATAAACACCATACCAAAGGCCAAACCACCTAATGTCATATGCCAGTACCAGGGCATGCTAAACATCGGATTGGTGTCACTGCCAATCAAATTGAACAGTGCTGTAGTGAAAAACATACCGATGAACACCCCAAATATAATGCGATAGGATGCAACGCGGGTAATTAGCAGGAAAGTCATACCAAACAAGATGGCCAGCGTTGAGGTTTCACCCAAAGAGCCCGGCATCATGCCGATAAAGGTTTGGCCCCAGCTGTAACCGGCTTCTTTGATGGCTTCAACACCGCCCAATGCCGCCAGACCTAAAGGCGTTGCGCCCGTGTAACCATCAATCGCCGTCCAAACGGCATCACCAGACATCGACGCGGGGTAGGCAAAATACAAAAATGCGCGGCCAGTCAGGGCAGGGTTCAGGAAGTTTTTACCGGTACCACCGAAGACTTCTTTACCGATAACGACACCGAAGATAATCCCCAGCGCCACCTGCCACAACGGTGTCGATGGCGGCAAGGTCAGCGTATAAAGCATGGAAGTGACCAAAAAGCCTTCGTTGACTTCATGATTACGCACCGCGGCAAAAATCACTTCAAAAGTACCGCCGGCAATCAGCGTGGTCAGATAGATGGGCAGAAAATACAGCAGCCCATGGAACATATTGGAAAAAACGCTATCGGGGTTGTAAGCAACGCCCAGCGTATTCATGATCCAGCCGCGCCAGCCTTCAACGGTTGCCATACCCAGTTCAGCCATGGCACTGTTGGCCTGAAAACCGGTATTCCAGAGCATTAATAGTAAGACCGGGAATGTTGCCACTACAACATAACTCATCACCCGTTTTAAATCGATGCCATCACGTACATGTGGCGAACCACGGGTGGTATCTGACGGAGTGTAAATAAAGGTATCGACCATTTCGTAGAGGGCATAAAACTTCTCATACGGGCCGCCTTTTTGAAACGACGGTTCAATTCGGTCAAGGAATCTTCTGACGCGCGCCATAGCTAACCTTCTTTTTCAATTTGCGTGAGATTGACCCGCAGGGCAGGGCCATAATCATATTTGCCGGAGCAAACATAAGAACACAGCGCCAGATCTTCTTCATCGAGTTCTAAACAGCCCAAAGCCTGCGCCGAGTCAGTATCTCTGACCAATAAAGCGCGCAGGAGTTGTGTTGGCAAAATATCGAGTGGCATCACATATTCAAAAACGCCCACCGGCACCATGGCGCGTGGGCTGCCATTTTGAGAGGTGGTCAGGGCCAGATTTTTCTTGCCAAGAATTTTTGAGAAAAACACATTTAATGCTGAGAATTTATCTTTACCACCCGGACGGATCCAGCCCAGTAATTCGCGTTGGTTGCCTTCGGCAAGGACTGATACCTGCGTGTGGAAACGACCTAAGTACGCCGCCCAGTTATTGGCAGTGTGGCCATGTAGCACCGAACCCGAAATCACTCGCGATTGTACATTTTGTACTTCACCGCGCACCAAATCCTCAGTGTTAGCACCAAGGCGGGTACGAACCAGACGCGGTTTATTGACCAGCGGCCCAGCCAGCGCCACGATGCGTTCTACCCAGTATTGACCGCTGGTAAACAGCTTGCCGATAGCAATGACGTCCTGATAATTGATATGCCAGACGGTTTTTTTGGTGCCAACCGGATCGATAAAATGAATGTGTGTACCTACCAGACCGCTGGGGTGCGGGCCAGAAAAGGTGTAGGTATCAAGATTGGCTAAATCGGGTGTGGGTAATGCTGTTTGCGGGGCCTGACATAAATTTATTTTGCCAGTGGTCAGCCGGCTGAGCACGGTGAGACCGTTTTTAAAATCTTCGGCGTAGGCGTTGATGATGACTGCCGGATCGGCGGCCAGCGGACTGCTATCCATTGCCGTGACAAAAATAGAATGTGCTTCACTGCCCAGTGCCGGTGTTTTGCTATAGGGCCGGGTGCGTAATGCCAACCATAAACCTGAAGTCACTAATTGTTGTTCAACTGTTTGGCGATCCAGTTTGCTGAGTTCGTTAGCGGCATAAGAATCAAAACCAACCGCATCATTGCCATCCAGCTCGATAACCACTGATTGCAGCGCTCGTTTGGCACCACGATTGATTGCTTTAACGACACCTGCACCGGGTGAAGTGAACAATACACCGGGATTTTTCTTATCTTCAAACAGTGGCTGACCAAGTTTTACCCGGTCACCTTCATCAACGAGCATAGTGGGTCGCATACCCACATATTCATTACCGAGAATGGCGACAGATTGCACCGGATTGCCATCCATGATGGTTTGTTCGGGTGCGCCGGCTATGGGCAATGTCAGCCCTTTCTTGATTGAGAAATGCATATCCCACCTGGTCAGCGATGGCATGACAGCCATCCACAATGCTTGTTGATTAATTAGCCCTGAATTATAGCCGCTTTACCAGAGTATTGGGAAGCGCACAATGCAGATTTAATGCGGGTTTTCAGCCGATTTATTGGTGTATTCCGGATGCTGCTTTAACCACAGATAACCGATAACAAAGGCGATTAGCGCGACGACAGCCGCCAGTAAATAAGTTGCCGAAGGACCGGGCTGTAACCACAAATAACCGCTGAGCAGACTGCCGGCGGCGCCGCCAGCGCCAAAACTGACACTACTGTATAGCGCCTGACCCCGGCCCTGATTGCGGCCGGTAAAATGTTCATGCACCCAGGCAATGGCCGAGGCATGAAACATTCCATAGCTCGCGGCATGCAGGCTTTGTGCAGCAATTAACATGTACAGATTGTCCGGATACAGAGCAATCATTGACCAACGCAGTGCACTGAGCAGGCAACTGGTCAGCAACACCATGCGGATACCAAACTTGGGTAACCAGCGATGCATCAGCAGAAATACGCCTATTTCCGCGACAACGCCCAATGCCCACAACACACCTATTAAACTGCGGCCATAACCATGTAATTCCAGATAAATACTGTAAAACGTGTAATACGGCCCATGCGCCAGCAGCATCAGAAAACAAATGGCCAAAAAAGCCAAAACCGAAGGTTGTTTTAAAACGGTCTTCAACGGTACGTGCTCGATGCTTAAATGCCGGCTTGCCGACTCCGGTACGCTAAGACTAACCAACCAGATCCCGGCAGTACTGATGAGTAGTGCATAAGGCACGATGCCGGCATCAAATTTTTCGGTCAGCCAACCAAGCAGCAACACAATGACGATAAAGCCGACCGAGCCCCAAACCCGTATTTTGCTGTAGTGGTCACTGTGTTCTCCGAGATGTTGCAAGGTGGTGACTTCAAACTGTGGCAGCGTGGCATTCCAGAAAAAACTGAAAGTCATCAGCACCAGTGCCATCCAGACAAAACTCTGATTGATGAAAATACCGCTGAACGCCAGCACGCCGATAAAACTGGCAAGGCGAACAATTTTCATCCGCTGGCCCTGATGATCGGCGATCCAGCCCCAGACATTGGGCGCAATAATCCGGCTCGCCAGCAGAATGGCGGTCAGTTCACCGATTTGCCGGGCAGAAAAACCTTCCCATTGCAGGTAGAGCCCGAAATAGGGCACCAGCACACCGAGTGTTGCGAAGTAGAAAAAATAAAAGCCTGACAGTCGCCAGTAGGGGACTTGCAAAAGTGGCATCAGATCCTAGGCTTGTGCCGGGATAATCGGCGTATCGGTCGTTACATCTGCATTCTGGCCACGATGGCGCAGCATATGATCCATTAAAACCAGTGCCAGCATTGCCTCAGCGATTGGTGTTGCCCGAATGCCAACGCAAGGATCATGACGTCCATGGGTGACAACCTCAATTGGCTCCCCATTCACATCAATACTGCGGCCGGGAATACGCAAGCTGGAAGTGGGTTTTAACGCCATACTAACCAGAATATCCTGGCCGCTGGAAATGCCGCCCAGCGTGCCGCCGGCATTATTACTGAGGAAGCCTTGCGGCGTTATTTCATCACGATGTTCGGTACCTTTTTGGGTAACCGATTCAAAACCAGCGCCAATTTCTACACCTTTAACTGCATTAATGCTCATCATGGCATGGGCAATATCGGCATCCAGACGATCAAAGATCGGTTCACCCAGGCCTGGCGGTACATGACGGGCGATAACATTAATCCGCGCACCAATGGAGTTGCCTTCTTTACGCAGTGCATCCATGTAATCTTCAAGCTGCTTTTCAATGGCAGGATCGGGATTAAAAAACAGGCTGTTATCCAGATGTGAAAAGTCCAGTGTTTCAGCTTTGATCGGGCCGAGCTGTGCCATGTAGCCCTGAATTTCAATGCCATAGCGTTCGCGCAGGTATTTTTTGGCAATGCCCCCGGCCGCCACCCGCATTGCCGTCTCGCGTGCTGATGATCGGCCACCACCACGGTAATCGCGAAAACCGAATTTATGGTGATAGGCATAGTCGGCATGTGCCGGCCGGAATTGCTGAGCAATATTGCCGTAATCTTTGGAGCGCTGATCGACGTTTTCGATCAGTAAACCAATCGGTGTGCCGGTGGTTTTGCCCTCAAAAACGCCGGACAGAATTTTTACCTGATCGGGTTCGCGGCGCTGCGTTTCATGACGGCTTTTTCCGGGACGGCGGCGATCCAGATCGCCTTGTAAATCAGCTTCAGACAATGTCATGCCCGGCGGGCAGCCATCGACAATACAGCCTATTGCAGGGCCGTGACTTTCACCGAAAGTGGTGACGGTGAAGAGTTTTCCGAAGCTGTTGCCTGACATAAAAAATTCCGGTCAATAATTAAACAATAAATAGCGTAGCAAATCCGAGGAAGGCCATAAAACCGACCACATCAGTAATAGTTGTCAGCAATACACTGCCTGACAGGGCCGGATCGATACCGACTCTTTTCAGCGCCAGTGGAATAGTTACACCAGCCAGTGATGCTGCTACCAGATTAATAATGATGGCCACCCCAATCAGGATTGCGATGCCAACATCCTGAAACCATAGATAGGTGACAAAAGCGATAGCAATGGCCCAAATGATACCGTTAAGCGCGCCAACAGCGAGTTCTTTTCGCAGCAACCAGCGTTGGTTTTTGTCATTTAACTGTCCAAGCGCCATGGAACGGATTACTAACGTCAGCGTTTGACTACCAGCAATACCGCCCATGCTGGCAACAATCGGCATTAACACCGCCAGGGCCACGACTTTTTCGATAGTGGTATCAAACAAGCCGATAACCCACGAAGCCAGAAAGGCGGTGATTAAATTGATACCCAGCCACACCGAGCGTCTATGTACGCTTTTTTTCACTGGCGCAAAGGTATCTTCGTCTTCACTCAAACCGGCCATGCTCAGCATGGAATGTTCGGCCACATCCCGGATAACGTCGACTACGTCATCGATGGTGATACGACCGAGCAGATGATTGTCTTTATCGACCACCGGTGCCGAAATCAAATCGTGTTTTTCAAAGCGATGGGCAACGTCTTCATCAGACATATTGGCCGGAATGGCTTCTACCTGATGCGACATGACTTCACGTACCGTCATCGAACGGCTACGGCTGACGACTTGCGATAAACGCAAGGTGCCAAGATATTTGTCATTGTGATCAACAACATACAAGCTGTCGGTATTTTCCGGTAAATCACCGAGCATACGTAAATAGCGCAGCACCACTTCGAGCGTAATATCCGAACGCACCGTTACCACGTCGGTGTTCATCAAACCGCCGGCGGTATCTTCCTCAAAACCGAGAATCACTTCAATGCGGCGACGGCGCTGGCTATCCATCGCCCGCAGGACTTCCTGCATGACATGATCCGGCAGATCCTGCAGCAAGTCGACCACGTCATCGGTATCAAGATCTTCGGTCGCGCTGAGCAGATCCGCGGTATCCATATCAACCATCAGGCTGGTACGGACATCCTCACCGATATACGACAGTACCTCACCGCGTAGTTCGGGATTGATGATCGGCCAACAGACTTTCCGTTCAGCAGGTGGCAGTGATTCGAGTAAGTGCGCCGTTTCCGCTGGATGCAGACTTGCCAACAAACGCCGCATTCTGACGAAGCGGCCACTTTGCAGCGCATCGGCAAGGGTATCGAGCGAATGATTTAAAGCATGGTATTGATCCAGCTCAGACATGTCCGGCTCCACAGGGCGTCGGTGTTCGGGAATTGGCTTGCCGCTTATTTTAGCCTGTGGGGCCGATGCTGGATAGCGCTAAATCCAAGACCAGTTCATCTTTACGGCTAATCAATCAGCCGTAAAAGATAAACGCATCTTAATGATCATGTTCAGGCGCGTTGATTTGTTCGAGCAGCATATCGGCTTCCAATGCATCGGAAACGTCCATGATTTGCAGGGTATTAGTGGGGAGTTGATCCAAATCGGTTTCGTTAATGATCTGTTTCACTTCCAGCAAGGCATTGGGATGCATACTGAAGTGTTCCAGCCCCATGGCAAGCAGCAACCGGGTAAAGCGCGGATCGCCAGCCATTTCACCACACATGGAAACCGGAATATTGTGACGTTTACCAGCCTCGAGTGTAATGTGAATCAGTTTTAGTACGGCCGGATGTAACGGATCGTAAAGATAGTTAACGTGGTCATCAATACGGTCAATGGCCAGTGTGTACTGAATCAAGTCATTGGTACCAATCGACAGAAAATCAACATGCCTTGCAAACATATCAGCGCAGACAGCACTGGCTGGAATTTCGATCATTGCGCCGATCTCAATATGCCGGTCGTATTCAAGACCCTCGCGCTCCAGCTCGACTTTGCATTGCTCAAGTAAATTACGGGCTTGCGTCAGTTCATGCATGGTCGAAATCATCGGGAACATGATTTTGATTTTGCCATAGGCAGAAGCCCGCAGAATTGCCCGTAACTGCGTGCGAAACATCGCCGGTTGCGCCAGACATAAACGTATGGCCCGTAAACCCAGCGCCGGGTTAGTGACCACATTCTGAGAAAGCTGCCGGCCACCATCAACGGTTTTATCGGCACCCAGATCAAAGGTACGAATAGTGACCGGATGATTGTTCATCCCTTCCACCACATCGCGGTAGGCCGCCAATTGTTCTTCTTCCTCTGGTGGCGCCAGCCGGTTCATATACAGAAATTCAGTACGATACAAACCGATACCCTGGGCGCCGGCGGCAGAAATCGTGCTGATATCTTCAGGCAATTCGGCGTTGGCCAGCAAAGTAATGGTTTTGCCATCACGGGTTTCGGTCGGTTGTGATTTATAACGGCTTAATGACGAAATATGCTCATCAAAAGCAATACGTCGCTGCTGGAATTCAGCCGTTGTCGTATCGTCAGCGCCGGCAATCATGATGCCAGCTTCACCATCAACGATTAGCGGTTCATTATCCTGCACATAGCGGCGTACTGACTCAACACCGATAATTGCCGGAATACCGAGGCTACGTGCCAGAATCGTGGTATGTGACGTCGCACCGCCATGTTCAGTGACAAAGGCGGCAATGCCCTGATGTTGCATTAGTACGGTGTCGGCCGGTGTTAAATCTTCGGCAATAATGATGTGGCCTTTCAGACGGCCATCGGGGATTTCATGATCGGCAACTTCCTGATCAGCGAGGATCCGATGCACCCGGTTGACCACGTGATCGACATCATCACGACGTGTGCGCAGGTAGGGATCATCCATCTCATTAAAGACGTTAATGAGTGCATCACGCTGCAGCTGCAGCGCCCATTCGGCATTACAGCGCCGCTGACGAATCATATCGACCGGTACTTTGCTCAAAGACGAGTCATTGAGCATCAGAATATGAGTATCAATAAAGGCAATGACATCTGACGGTGCATTGGCCGGAATATGATTGCGAATGGCTTTTAACTGTTGTTTTGCCTGTTCAATGGCATCCAGCAGCCGGTCCACTTCCTGTTCGATAGCAAATGCCGGGATCAGGTATTCACGCACATCCGGCTGGTTATGAAACAGAATATGCGCACGACCGATGGCAATGCCCCGTGAAACACCGAGCCCTTGTAATTCCAGGGTCATTGGCCTTCCCCAAAATAATCTGCGATCAGTTCACCGATGGCTTTCAGTGCTGCATCGGCGTCATCACCATCAGCACTCACAGTGATATCTGTCCCTTTTGCGGCTGCCAGCATCATGACACCCATAATACTCTTGCCATTCACTTCGCGACCGTCACGCCGCACGCTGATGTCGGCATTAAATGTCGAGGCGGTGGTGACAAATTTGGCTGCCGCGCGGGCATGCAAACCCAGTTTGTTGATAATGGTAAATGTTTGCTGGGTCATGACAAAAATCCAGAGTGGTGACAACGCACAATGCCTTCCTGGCCACCACTGATGGCTTTGATTTCGAGTTCTTCAAGATTGAGAGTGGGGTAATTCAGCACTCGCACCAGCATCGGCAGATTCAGGCCAGACACAATACGGATATCATTACGATCCGACACTGCGCAGGCAATATTACTGGGCGTAGATCCAAACATATCGGTCAGGATCAAGATGCCATTCCCCTGATCCAGTCCTATCAAATCGCGATTTAACTGCTTTCGAATGGCGTCCGGATTATCTTTGACCTCAATTGAGATCACTTTGGTCGGCAACGGGCAACATGACAACATTTGCCGTGCGGTATTGATGAGTTCGGTACCGATATGATTATGCGATACGATTAAAATGCCTACCGTCATTAACTGTCTCTGGGCCGTATTTCAAGGCGGGTAACGGCCTTGAATGTAATGGATATCAGGCGATTTCGCAAATCTCAGACTTCGTTTTTTGTGGATCGTTGACGTAGCCAGAGGGCAATGCGTTCGGTCAGGCTGAGTGGGTTGAGCACACTCAAGGCCAATACGGTGACTTTATGGCCTGATATTTCTTTATCTGTATGCGGGGAGAATTCAAGCGTGCCGGGAGGCTCTGGCAACAGTTCAATTACGGCATCAACAGGTGCTTCGGCGAGTACTGAGTCGCTGCCAAACAAGTCAGCGATATCCAATAAGCCGAGCTCTCGGCTATGTAATAAACCTTTAGCGTTGCTGGGACATTGTGCGATTAACTGATTGTCGCGACAAACGATATCGACACAGTCATCAGCAATTAACTGACCGCCCTGATTTAACATTGATAAAGCCAGACTGCTTTTGCCGATACCGGGTGGGCCGCAGATCAGCAAGCCATGATTAAGCCAGCGAACCATGACGGCATGATGTTGGGTGACAGCGTTGCTGTCAGGCATGATTAACGGATATCAAAGACAAACAAGCGTTAGTCTTCGTCGATGGTCAGCAGGTATTCAAATACTGCCTCGGCACTGCCTGCCTGACGAATTTTGGCGCAGCATTCAGCATCACGGAACAGGGTTACCAAACGTGATAAATGCTGTAAATGATGGTTTTCAGTGTCGTCTTCCGGCACTAATAAGCCAAATGCGATATCAATGGGTTGACCATCGGCCGCTTCAAAGTCAACGGGTTCTGCTAGAGTCAGCATAGCCGCAACAGTATGCGTTAAACCGGGAACGCGGGCATGGGGAATTGCCACGCCTTTGCCGAGCCCGGTACTGCCCAAGCGTTCACGCTCAAGCAGTACCTGAAATATTTTCTCGGCGGATAAAGCATCACTGTTGGCTGCCAATAGTCGACTCAGATTTTCCAACACCCTTTTTTTACTGGTGGCTTCGTCGTGATAACTGATGTTATCGGCATTCACAAGCAGCGCAGCGATGAGCATAAATCAGACCTTAACTTGCGTTATGTTTTTGCATGGCACCATCGGCTTGATGGTGATTAGTGATTTTATCTTTATGTTTGATGATTTGCCGATCCAACTTAGCGACCAGATTCTCGATGGCGCTGTACATATTTTCATTTTCGTCAGAGGCAAATAAATCAGCGCCGCTTACATGCACGGTGGCCTCAGCTTTTTGGCGATCCTTTTCAACGGACAGTACCACATGCACATTGGTCATATGGTCAAAATGACGGGTCAGTTTTTCAAACTTTTTATTAACATGATCCCGGAGACTGTCAGTAATATCCAGATGTTGTCCGCTTAAGTTCAATTGCATAATGCATCACTCCTATTGGTGGATCAAGGCTGGTTTATACCAGCCGCTTACGCTCATTTGAGGGCGCTATAGACAATGTTTCACGGTACTTGGCGATAGTCCGTCGAGCAACATTGATGCCCTGTTCACCGAGGATATCAGCAATTTTGCTGTCACTCAGTGGTTTTCTTGGGTTTTCTGCCGCGACCAGTTTTTTGATAATCGCGCGGATGGCGGTTGCAGAACATTCACCGCCACTTTCAGTACCGACATGGCTGGAAAAGAAAAATTTCAATTCAAAAATACCACGCGGTGTATGCAGATATTTGCGGGTGGTGACGCGGGAAATGGTTGACTCATGCATTTCTACCGTTTCAGCGATATCAGCAAGTACCAGTGGTCGCATCGCTTCTTCACCATGATCCAGAAAGTCTTTTTGCCGCTCAACAATGGCTTCGGTCACTTTGATGAGCGTTTCATTGCGGCTTTGCAGGCTTTTCAAAAACCAGCGGGCTTCCTGTAAATTGTTTTTCAAATAAGTGTTTTCGGCACTGCTGTCGGCACGATTAATCAGTTGCGCATAATGCTCAGCAATTTGCAGACGCGGCGCATTATCAGGATTGAGCGACAGCCGCCAGCGGCCATTGGTTTTTTTGGCATAAACATCGGGGACAATGTATTCGGTATTGTCAGTTTGAATGACGCTGCCGGGGCGGGGATTAAGCAACTGAATACTGCGCACCAGTTCGGTTAATTCATCATCGGAGACTTTCAGCGCCCGTTTAATCAGTGCGTAATCGCGTTTGGCCAGCGTATCCAGATGCTTGTCGATAAGCTCTGTCAGCAGATCAATATGCTGCAAGGCGGCAGCGTCGTAGAGTCGTAATTGAATCAGCAAACATTCACGTAAATCACGGGCTGCAACGCCGACCGGATCAAAATGCTGGATGCGATGGAGCACAGTTTCGATTTCGTCGAGTTCTACTTCAGCAAATTCTTCGCCAAGACTTTGCTGAATATCTTCGAGCGTGCACTTTAAATAACCATCGTCTTCAATGGAGTCGATAATCGTTGTGGCAATGGCTTGTTCGGTCTCAGTAAACGGTGTCAGGCGCATTTGCCAGAGCAAGTGCTGCTGGAGATTGTCGCCACTTTCATCCTGACTGTCGCGCTCAAACTCACCATCAGCATTACCGCTGCTACTGACACTGCCAGTGTGCTGAGGTTCAAAAGTATCTTCCCATTGTGAGTCGACCGGTAAATCTTCAGGAATATCGCGGTTTTCCAGTTGGCTGATTTCGAGGCTGTCATCGTTGTTAGTACGATTCCCAACTTCCTGAGCGTCGTAATCGTAGTCTTCTTCTACTTCCAACAGCGGATTACTTTCCAGCGCTTCCTGAATTTCGACCTGCAGTTCCAGCGAAGAAAGTTGTAACAAGCGGATCGCCTGCTGCAACTGGGGCGTCATTGACAGACTTTGGCCGACACGTAGCTGTAATGAGGGTTTCACTTAAATTGGACGACGAGATGTTATGACCATGACTTAATGTTACCGCAAAGCTGGCGCCGTTGCCTATACAGCTTTTTAAATAATCCCGGTTTAAAGCAGGCCGACAGCACTCGCTTTAAAACTCAGCCACAGGGTATCACCGAGATGGAGCTGTAATTGTTGCAATGATTGGGGGCTGATAATGACCTGGAATGCTTCACCACAATCAACTCGCAAACGCACCTCGCTGCCTTCTTCAGCAATCTGAGTCAGTCGCCCCTGTATTTGATTGCGGGCGCTGCTGTCTTTATCCGGGTGGCGGCTGATAATGATTTCGCGCGGATCAATGGCAATATGCCGGGCATCAGCTTGTGCCGGATTGGCGTAGAGTCTGAGTTTGCCGGTATCAAAACAGTCACCGCTAAAATGGCCGTGAAATAAATTCAGAAGCGGTGTTTCGGTCAGGCGGCCATTTAGCAGATGAATATGCTGACTGGCCAGCGCGTAGGCCTGCATTCGGTCATGGGTCGTGAAAATGACGGTGCGTTGGTCATTACTGAGCTGTTGGATTAAATCTTCCAGCTGGCGGATATGCTGACTGTCGAGATGCGAAAAAGGCTCGTCCAGTAGCAAAATATCGGGCTGATAGGCCAATACCCGCGCCAGCGCAGCGCGTTTTAATTCGCCGCCGGATAAGGTGGCCGCATCCTGATCGGCTAAATGCGTTAAATTTACAGCTTCGAGTGCCTGCTTAATCCGCTCAGGATGTTCGCTTTTGGCAATATGCTGACAACGCAGGGCCAGCGTAATATTGTCCCGTACGCTGCCGGGTAATAAATACGGTTGCTGCGCAACCAGCCCGATTCGTTGCCGTTGCTGTCGAGTGATTTTTTGTGTGCTTTCAGAAAATAACAAAAGCTCGCCAGTTGTTGGTTTGCTGAGCAAAGCCAGTATTGATAACAAAGTCGATTTACCGGCACCATTTTGGCCGAGAATCGCCAGTGTCTGGCCATGTTCTATGTTAAGCGCGGGAATATCCAGCGCGCACTGCGCACCAAAAAACACTTTTAAACCGGTGAGTTGGTAGCAGGCGCTCATCGGATGCGTTTATCCAAAGCAGACAGCGTGAAATTAAGCAAAAAAGCGATCAGTAACAAGACAATGCCCAGTGCCAGCGCCAGTTCAAATTCGCCTTTACTGGTTTCCAGGGCAATCGCGGTGGTCATGGTACGGGTGTAACCTTCGATATTGCCACCGAGCATCATGGCTGCACCGACTTCACCAATTGCCCGACCAAAGCCACTGATAATGGCGATGACAATCGCCAGCCGCACCGTGCGCATGATTTGCAATGTCTGCTGGCGTCGATCGGCGCCTAAGCTTTTCAGAGTCGGTAACAAACGCGGATCGGCGCCGTTAACCGCGGTAATGGTCAGATTCATCATGATCGGCAAAATCAGAATCGCCTGCGCGATGACGATTGCCGTCGGTGTGTATAACAATCCCCATTCACCCAAAGGCCCCATCCGGCTCAGCAGGCCATACAGTAATAAGCCAATGACCACGGTGGGCATGGCCATCAGGGTGTTTAATAGATGTTGCAGGCTGTTTTTTCCGGGAAATGAATTTATCGCCATCATGACACCGGCAGGCACGGCTAAAACAGCAGCCAGTAATGCTGCAGTGACCGAAATAAAGACTGAAGTGATTATCACCTGCCAAACATCGGCATCCAGATTCAGCAGCAGTTGCAGTGCAGCCAGCAGTGATTCAGCAAAATAATTCATTTGCCAGATATTAACGCTTAGCGGTCGATCAAGCCCAATCGTTCACAGACGGTCAGAACCGGCTCAGATTTGTTCATACTGTAAAAATGCAGTCCAGGTACGTCGATTTCCAGTAATTGTTCAGTGAAATCCGTCAAAAAATCGGTGGTAAATGCCTGCATCGACGGGATGTCATCGTAATAGGCTTCCAGCTTTTTGCGCAGCCACCGGGGGATTTCAGCGCCACAAGCGGCCGAAAAACGGGCTAATTGTGAATAATTATTGATAGGCATAATGCCGGGAATAATCGGAATATTAATACCGGCCTGCATGCAGCGATCAGCAAAATACAAATAGGCATCAATATTGTAAAAATATTGGGTAATCGCACTATCTGCACCGGCATCGACTTTGCGTTTGAAGTTATCAAAGTCGCTGTTGGCATCTTGTGCCTGTGGGTGGACTTCCGGATATGCGGCGATCTCAATCGTAAAATGGTCACCGGTTTCCTGGCGAATAAATTCCACCAGTTCATTGGCATAACGAAAGTCACCGGGATCGCGCATGCCTGACGGTAAATCACCGCGTAAAGCCACCAGACGAGAAATACCGTTATCGATGTAGGTTTGCAAAATTTTGCGGATGCGTTCACTTGACGAGCCGACACAAGACAAATGCGGCGCCGCATCAATACCGGTTTCACCAGCACGCTGCTGAATCGCCACTACAGCATCCAAAGTATTGTCCTGCGTTGAACCGCCGGCCCCGAAAGTGACTGAATAAAAGGCTGGATTCAGCGCCGCCAAATCCGCTTGCACCTGTAATAAATTACTGACGCCCTTGTCGGTTTTGGGTGGAAAAAACTCGCAGCTGATAACAGGTGATGTTGCCATGGTTTTTTTAACTTCTTTGCAAAGAAAAAGGGCTGACATGGTCAGCCCCAATGAGTAACCGTTTAGTAACGGTAATGATCCGGTTTGTACGGGCCGGTTTGTTCCAGACCCAGATATTTTGCCTGTTCGGATGTCATTTCGGTGAGATGGGCACCGATTCGGCTCAAATGTAACCGAGCGACTTTTTCATCAAGCCGTTTTGGCAATACATAGACTTTGTTTTCGTAATTTTTGTGGTTATCCCACAATTCAATCTGCGCCATCACCTGATTGGTGAATGAAGCTGACATGACAAAGCTTGGATGACCTGTGGCACAGCCCAGATTCACTAAGCGGCCTTCAGCCAGCAGAATGATGCGTTTGCCATCGGGGAAAATGACATGGTCAACCTGCGGTTTGATGTTTTCCCATTCGTAGTTACGCAATGAAGCAACATCAATTTCGTTATCAAAGTGACCGATGTTGCAAACGATGGCTTCATTGCGCATCGCCGACATATGGTCGTGGTTGATGACATTGATATTGCCGGTAGCAGTGACAAAGATATCGGCTTTATCAGCGACTTCATCCATGGTGACAATCCGGTAACCTTCCATCGCTGCCTGCAAAGCGCAAATCGGATCAATTTCGGTGATAAATACCGTTGCACCCATACCGCGGAAAGCCTGCGCACAGCCTTTACCGACATCGCCATAACCTAATACGACACAGATTTTACCGGCAACCATCACGTCAGTAGCACGTTTGATACCATCAAGAAGGGATTCACGGCAGCCGTACAGGTTATCGAATTTTGATTTGGTAACTGAGTCATTAACATTGATGGCTGGGATTTTCAGCGTGCCGGCTTTCATCATTTCATACAAACGATGTACACCGGTGGTGGTTTCTTCTGACAGGCCTTTAACGTCTGCCAGTAACTCAGGATACTCATCATGCATCATCATGGTTAAATCACCACCATCATCCAGAATCATATTTGGCCGCCAGCCGTCGGTGCCAATGATCGTTTGACGAATACACCAGGCCGCTTCTTCTTCGGTTTCGCCTTTCCATGCAAACACTGGAATACCCTGATCAGCAATGGCTGCAGCGGCGTGATCCTGCGTTGAGAAAATATTACATGATGACCAGCGCACTTCAGCGCCTAATTCCACCAACGTTTCAATCAACACAGCGGTTTGAATGGTCATATGCAGGCAACCCGCAATACGAGCGCCTTTCAGTGGTGCTTTACCAGCATATTCTTCACGCAGCGCCATCAGACCGGGCATTTCGCTTTCGGCGATTTTAATTTCCTGATGGCCCCATTTGGCGAGTTTAATATCGGCAACTTTATAGTCGGGTTTTAGGTTTTCTACAGTTTGTGATTGCATGATAAATATCCTGTTAATTATTTAAGACCGGCAGCGTCGCGTAAGACTGGGGCAAGATCAGTTCGTTCCCAGCTAAAGTCAGCTTCTTCACGGCCAAAGTGACCGTATGCAGCGGTTTGTTTATAAATGGGGCGTACCAGATCCAGCATTTTGATAAGACCAACGGGACGCAAATCAAAGTGTTCACGAACCAGCGCAACCAGACGTTCTTCACTGATTTTGCCAGTGCCAAACGTATCGACGCTGATAGACGTGGGGTGGGCGACACCGATGGCATAAGACACCTGAATTTCACAGCGATCAGCAAGGCCAGCAGCAACAATGTTTTTCGCGACATAACGACCGGCATAAGCGGCGCTGCGATCGACTTTTGATGGATCTTTACCGGAAAATGCACCACCACCATGACGGGCCATACCACCATAGGTATCAACAATGATTTTCCGACCGGTCAGGCCGCAATCACCGACAGGGCCACCAATAATAAATTGGCCGGTTGGGTTGATATGAAAGTTGGTGTTTTTGGTCAGCCATTCTGCTGGCAGTACTGGTTTGATGATGTGTTCCATCACCGCTTCATGTAAGTCAGATTGACTGATATCAGGGTTATGTTGCGTCGACAGCACGACGGTATCAATGCCAACCGGTTTGCCGTCTTCGTAAATAAACGTGACCTGGCTTTTGGCATCTGGACGCAGCCATTTCAATTCACCAGATTTGCGGATATGAGCCTGACGTTTGACCAGGCGATGTGCATAGGTGATTGGTGCCGGCATCAACACTTCCGTCTCATTGCTGGCATAACCGAACATCAGACCCTGATCACCGGCGCCTTGTTCTTCTTCGCTGCCGCGATCAACACCCATATTGATATCAGGGGATTGTTTACCGATAACCGACATCACGCCGCAGGTCTGGCCATCAAAACCGACTTCAGAGCTGGTATAACCAATTTCACAGATGGTATCGCGAACGATTTGTTCGAGATCGACCCAGGCAGACGTAGTGACCTCTCCGGCAACAATCGCCACACCGGTTTTAATCAGCGTTTCGCAGGCAACCCGGGCTTGCGGGTCCTGTTCGATAATGGCATCGAGTACTGCGTCGGAGATTTGATCAGCGACTTTATCTGGATGACCTTCTGAAACCGATTCAGAGGTAAAAAGATAAGCACTACTCATAGACAACTTCCTCATTATTTAATGTAGGTAAAGATAGTCGGACTATGAGAAAAGTTCGGAAACTTCGTCCATTACTACCAGTGACCTGTTAATAATGAACGCCGTTTGAAGATTTACGTTGGGTAAGCCTAGCAGAGGTGTCTCTGTCGCAGCGTTCCTTACCCGAGTGACATATCATAATAGATAGTCGAAAAAAAACAAGTTAATCAAGGTCATCTAGAGCATTAACAACTGCCCATGTTGTTTAAGCCAATCGCGATGAACACGATAATCAGCAGCAAATTGCTCAACCAATCGCCAAAAATTCACGCTGTGATTCATCTGCTGTAAATGACACAGCTCATGAATAATGACGTAATCAATCACCGCCGGTGGCGCCTGAATCAGCAACCAGTTCAGCTGCACTTCGCCGCGGGCATTACAACTGCCCCAACGCGCTTTGTAGCTGCGCAGCTGAATTTTTTTCGGTTGCAGGCCGGTCTGATCGGCTAGTTGCTGACAACGATCCGGCAAATAAACTTCTGCCAGTTGCCGGTAACCGCGCAAAAAAGCATTTTTAATATCGTCAGCATGGCTATTTATCGGTAACTTTAAATTGAATTGCTGATTGTTAAAAACCAGTTGCCGGCGCTGTTTTAAGTCGGGATTTAAGTGCAACGGATAATCATTTCCCAGATAGGGTTGCCCACTTTCAGCGTTAAAAACCCGTTTGGCTTGTTGGCCGGTCATCAGTAATCTGGCTTGTAACCAATCCTGTTGTTTGGCAACAAACTGTTTGCCCAGCCATAACGGCACCCGCTTGGGCAGATGCAGTGAGACTTCATCACCGCGCACTTTCAGGGCTATGGTTTTCCGACGGGCACTGCGTTTGACGGCGATATTGATGCCGTTCAGTTCGAAAAAACTCATTTGATGGCTGGAGAAAAAACATTCATGCGGGCATTTTACCGGCTGATTTGCGAAAATAGCCGATTAAAATCAAAAAGCCTGCTTGTGAATACTGAACTGAAAACCGCTCATCGCCTGTCCGTGGCGCCAATGCTCGATTGGACCGATCGGGATTTTCGCTATTTATGCCGGTTAATGTCGCGCCATACGCTGCTGTATACCGAAATGGTGACGACAGGAGCGCTGTTGCATGGCGATACTGCGCGGTTTTTGGATCATGATGCCGCGGAATACCCACTGGCTTTGCAACTTGGTGGCTGTGACCCTAAAGATTTGGCTATCTGCGCCAAATTAGCGCAGGACGCTGGCTTTCAGGAAGTTAATCTGAATGTCGGCTGCCCCAGTGACCGGGTACAAAACGGCCAGTTTGGCGCTTGTTTAATGGCCAGTCCCGATTTGGTCGCCGACGGTGTGGCGGCGATGAAAGCTGCAGTGGATATTCCAATCACCGTCAAAACCCGGCTGGGCATTGATGAGCAGGATAGCTATGAATTTTTGCATCAATTTGTCAGCGCAATTGATAAAGCCGGCGCTGATGCATTGATTTTACACGCCCGCAAAGCCTGGCTACAGGGCCTAAGCCCTAAACAAAACCGTGATATCCCGCCGCTGGATTATGATCGGGTGTATCAGATTAAAGCCGATTTTCCACAATTGCATACCGATATTAACGGCGGTATTCATAGCATTGATGAGGCTTTGCAACATTTGCAAAAAGTTGATGGTGCGATGATTGGTCGCGCCATTTATAACCAGCCCTATTTGCTGGCGGCCGCTGATAAACAGATTTTCGGTGATGATTCACCCGTTGCCAGTGAGCCGGAAGTTGTTGAACAAATGTTGCCATATATTGAACGGCGGATGCGGCAAGGTCGGCCATTAAAATCGATTACCCGCCATATGCTGGGCTTTTTTCAGGGGCAACCCGGTGCAAAACGCTGGCGGCGTTATTTAAGTGAAAATGCCCACATGTCTGGTGCGGATACTAATGTCATCCACCATGCCTTGAAACTGATTGGATGATTTTACTTCCGTAATCCGGTGCCTTTATGCAATAAGTGCAGTGCATACCAGGTCAGCGTCGCTATAAACAGCACGATAATGCCAAACGCCCAGAATACCGAAACATCGGAAATACCCAGCAGGCCATAGCGAAAAGCATTGACCATGTACAACACCGGATTGAGTAGCGATACATTTTGCCAAAATTCCGGTAATAAATTGATCGAATAAAACACACCGCCCAGATAGGTCAGCGGCGTCAGAATAAAAGTCGGAATAATCGAAATTTCATCAAAGCTGCGTGCATAAACAGCGTTGATAAAACCACCCAGTGCAAATAACACGGCGCTTAACAACACCATCGTGAAGGTGATCCCGTAATGCTGTACGGTCAAATCGGTAAAAAATAAAGCGACCACCGACACAATCAGGCCAATACACAGCCCACGCGCTGTGCCACCGGCCACATAACCGGCCAAAATCAGATAATTCGGTACCGGGGCAACAATCAGTTCTTCTATATGACTTTGAAATTTGGCACTGAAAAATGAGGACGCCACATTGGCGTAGGCATTGTTGATAATCGCCATCATAATCACACCCGGCGCGATATACTGCATATAGGTGAAGCCTTCCATCTCACCAATACGGCTGCCAATCAGGTTGCCGAAAATAATGAAATACAGCGTCATCGTGATGGCGGGGGGCAATAAGGTCTGTGCCCAGATCCTTAAAAAGCGGCGGATCTCACGGGTAACAATGGTTTTAAATGCGATCCAGTGTTGTGGGTGACGGCTTGCAGACATCAATGTTTCTCCGACGGTTCTACCAGTTTCAGAAACAGCTCTTCCAGCCGGTTAACCTTGTTTTTCATACTGGACACGTGAATACCACGTTCACTGAGTACGCTGAACAAGCCGTTAAGACTATCACTGCGGTTGAGTTCGATTTCAATGGTGGTGCTGTCTATCTGAAGGTGGTCAATGCCATCCAATACTTTGTTATCGGTCAGCGGCTGTTGTAAATCCAGGACAAAGGTTTCTTTATCCAGCCGGTTGAGCAGCGACTTCATATCGGTATTTTCGACGATCCGGCCTTTATCAATAATGGCGATATTGCGGCACAGATTTTCGGCTTCTTCAAGATAATGTGTGGTCAGAATAATCGTTGTGCCCTGACGATTGATATCACGCAAGAACGTCCACATCGATCGGCGCAATTCGATATCAACACCGGCAGTCGGTTCATCAAGGATTAATAATTTCGGATCGTGGACCAGCGCACGGGCGATCATCAGCCGGCGTTTCATACCGCCTGATAAAGATCGCGATGGACTACTGCGTTTTTCCCACAGACCTAATTGCTTCAAAAGTGCATCGGCACGGGGTTCAGCTTCTTTTGCTGAGAGGCCATAGTAGCCGGCCTGGGTCAGCAAAATATGTTTGACCTGCTCAAAACCGTTGAAATTAAACTCCTGAGGCACGAGGCCAATATAGCTTTTGGCGAGTTCGGTATTTTTGTCTAAGTCGGCATCAAAGACTTGCACCTGACCAGACGTTTTGGTGACTAACGAGGTAATAACGCCGATGGTGGTGGATTTGCCTGCCCCATTGGGGCCGAGCAGAGCAAAAAAATCGCCTTGTTCGACGTTAAGATTAATGTCTTTCAGCGCCTGCAGGCCATTGCCATAGGTTTTGTTGAGGTGTTCGATGGTCAGTGCGGTCAAAATGTTGGTCCCAAGCAGAATCCAACGAGCTA
>CAYYRO010000020.1:2334-25911 GCA_964474075.1 uncultured Methylophaga sp. | reverse complement strand
TCGATTGCCGCCAGATGTCGGTTAGGGTTATCGCGTTTATCAATAAAGCCATTGAAAAACAGTGTCAGCGACGCCATTAATAACAACCAGAAAATAATGGTCATCGCATTGCTGGCACCCGTTTGTCTGAATAAATTCATGTTCATTTAATTTTCTGGCGTTACCTTTTCAGCAAATGTTGCTGACGATTATTACTGTCAGTTGTCATATGGACCGGTTTTGCTAACAATCAATTCGTTTGGAGTACAAAAAGCATGAATACCCGTGGTTTGATGGATAAATTATTACAATCAGGCAACCAGTTTTTACAACAACAAACTGGTGGCAAAGGCATTGATAGCAGTCAGATCAGTCAGTTTTTAACGGGTGCCGGTGGTGGCGCGTTGGCCGGCACTGCGGTGGGCTTATTAATGAGCAATAAAAAAGCCCGCAAAATCGGTGGTGGCGTTTTGAAATACGGCGGTGTCGCCGCATTAGGCGCCGTTGCCTTTAAAGCCTATCAGAGCTGGCAACAAAATCAGGCCAGTGCACCGCAGCAAACACCGCAAACCGTTGACCGTTTACCGGCACCTGAAGCCGAACAACACAGTCATGCTATCTTAATTGCGATGCTTGGCGCTGGCAAAGCCGATGGTCACATTGATGATCGTGAGCGTCAGTTGATCGATGATCAAGTTGCTGCGTTGACCAACGATACTGAGTTACAACAGTGGCTGGATCAGGAACTGAAAAAACCGGTTAATCCGGTAGAAGTTGCTCAGCATGCCAAAACACCGGAAATGGCTGCTGAGATGTATTTGGCCAGTTTGTTAATGGTTGATGAAGAAAGCTTTATGGAAAAAGCCTATCTTGACGAACTGGCACGCCAGCTGAAGATTGATGACGCGCTGAAAGCAGAGATCCACGCGGCAAAAAATCAAGCGTTGGCGTGATATGCTCAGCGCATGCCGCTGAAATCACTGATAGTTTTAAGTTTACTGCTGGGTCTGCAAAGCGTTCAGGCCCAGCCGCAAGCTGCGCAAACCAATTTTCCATTCTGGTCGGATGATGCCGATCCGATTCTGATGACCGGCGACTGCCGGGTTTGTCCGCTATTGCCGCAAAGTAAATGGTATTTTGCCGGTGAATGGTTGGCCATTAGCAATGAAAAAGCCGAAACTGATGCAGCCGTGATGCTCCCTGACTGGCTGGCTGATGCGCCAATGATTGAATCACCCCCACCGGTCTGGCTCGGTCAACCGCAGGTGATTGAAAATGTACAACTGAATCCCGCTAATCAACAAATTCGCTGGCCAAATGATCTCCGGCTTAATTGGCAGCTAGCCGATAAAATTCCTCAAAATAAAAGTTACTGGAATGCCAGTACGGATGTTTTTTTTGCCGGTAAAACTGTACGCATGCGTGGTGAAACAATCGACGGCGTATTTACTGCTGAAACCATCTGGCCGCTGGATTTCAAAATTCAAAGCCAGACTCTGCAATCCTTAACCGATGAAGAAACTATTGAAAACTGGGTTCGTAATGACCAGGGCGGTGTCAGTCAGCCACATCATGATCAATTGATTTGGCAGCGTCATAATAACGCCGCAGCAACAGCTGCCGGTAAACCGGTTTTGGCGATTATGCTCAATGGCGCCCAGGGTGATGATCATGAAGCTCTGGCTGGCCATTTTGCGCTGGTAACCGGCAAATTTAACCACGATGGTCAATACCATAACTGGCTGGTTAATAATTACTACAGTCTGGATGTGGTCAGCGAAAAAGGCATTATCGCCGGCCTGACACCGATAGATAAATATCTGGCCGATGTAAACAGCGGCCAGAATTATTACCGGCCCTCTTACATGCTGGTGGCGACTTTAAATGACGCGGCACCGGTAAAGCAGATCCAGCAATCAATGAATCAAATCATGCAGCATTTTTACCGGCATAGTTTTCAATACCAGCATGCCAGTATGAATTGCACCGGTATCAGTTTAGACGCACTTAAAGCATTGGGCTGGCATGTTCCTGAACGCGGTAATAATGGCCTGCTAATGGCGGTTGGTGCCTATTTCTATACCTTGTTTAGCGAGGCTGACTTTGCCGCAGCACGGCAAATTTATGATTATTTAATGACCGAAACCAGTCGCTTATTACCGGCCGTGGCATTTGAAACGTTAAGCAGAGATATCATCGAGCTGGCCAACAATCACAGCAATCGACGTCTCAGCGAATTTGAGCAACAACTGGCCGACAATCTTGATGTATTGTGGCTGGTGCGCATTCCGCAAATTCCCTCCAGCCGCGCGATGGGTGATGCACCGGTATTTAGTTTTACCGAATATGTAGACACCGCTCCCGCTAATCGTGACGACTGGGTTAGTATCCAATTACCGCCACAAAATTTGCCAAAGAGCCTGCAAACGACAACACCCGTCAATCCAACACCTTTTGTGGTGCCCTGGCCGGTGATGGCGATTTTTGCTGGCATTCTGCTGGGGTTAATTGCTTTACTGCGTTACTGGTATCAACAACGGCGGTGATTGAGCAGTAAACGACTGATTACGACGGTATAAGACAGCTACCGGTCCGGCCATTTATAATAACGCCTATGAATACGTTTGATATTGCATTACTGGGAAGCGGCTGGCTGGGTTTGCCCTTAGCCCGGCATTTCCATCAACAAGGTCTGACTGTTGCCGCTTCTACCCGACAATTAAGACGCTTTCCGGAAATTGAATCCGCCAACGCCATCCCCTTTTTAGTAGATATTGATAGCGGCAATGATCGCGGTGCCTTTCTTAATTGCCGCATCTTGATTGTCAATATTACCTGTAAGAATGTTGAATCCTTTCAAAATCTTATCAATCAAATTGAAAGTAGTTTAGTAGAGAAAGTTTTACTGGTCAGTTCCAGTTCGGTGTATCAGAATTTACAACGTGAAGTCAGTGAAGATGAAGGTGCCGAAAATCCGGATAGTGTGTTATTCCAGATAGAGCAGTTGTTTCGAAACAGCCAGAAATTCCAGACCACCATTTTACGTTGTAGTGGCTTAATTGACGCCCGCCGGCATCCCGGCCATTTTTTCCGTCATGGCAAACAAATCCAGCAGCCTGATGTACCGGTGAATCTGATCCATCTCGATGATGTTATCGGTATTATCGATGCGATCATTGAGCAGCAGGTCTGGGGCGAGATATTTAATGCCAGCGCCGACACCCATCCGACAAAACGCGAATTTTATAGTTACGCCCGGACATTGCTGGACTTACCCGCCCCGGACTGTGCCGATACTGACAGTTCACAATTTAAAATTGTCAGTAATAACAAGGTCAAACAGCAGCTTGGTTACCGGTTTTATCACCCTGATTTGATGCAAATTCAGTTTTGATGACGGCGTCAAATTGTCCATGCGGCCAGCCTGAGACCTATGAAAATTGTTGTCAGCCTTTGCATCTTGGTAAACAACTTGCGGCTGATGCCTCCACTTTAATGCGCTCGCGTTATTGTGCTTTTGTAAAACAGGATATCGACTACCTAATCAATACCTTGCACCCGGACCAGCGGCGCATAGATGACCGGCAGACATTACAACAAACCTGCCAAACCACCCACTGGCTGGGTTTAAAAATCATTAACGCTAAAAGTCACGGTCATCAGGCGGAAGTGGAATTTGTGGCGTTTTATGAAGATCAGCCTGTGGGACAATTACACGAACGATCCCGGTTTATTTGTCAGCATGATCAGTGGTTTTATGTCGATGGCCAGTTTTTACCTGCCATAAAACTGCCACGCAACGAGCCTTGTATTTGTGGCAGTGACCGTAAATTCAAACAGTGTCATGGCCGTTGATTATTGACCCAGATAGCGTTTACGTTTATTGGCTTTGAGTTTCTGCAAGTCAATCATGACCAGCCCGTCGATGCAGAAACCAAAATTAGCATCGATATTAAAATCAATAAACCGTACCCCGCCCGGCTCACAAATATCGGCATATTGTTTGTACAACGTCGGTACTGTCACCTGCATATGGGCTAACTGCTCGCGTAGCAGTGCAAAGTCCATCTCAGCATCACCGGTAAAAATCGCATTAATACGCTGCAGTGTTTCGGTATCAGTTTGATAGGGCGTGCGTGCCAAAGCCAGCTTTTCACTGTCTTGATAATAGCGGCGGTAATATTCAACAATCAGTGCCTGGCCGTAGGCTGGATAACTATTACTGAGGCTGACCGGGCCAAATAAATATTGCACTTCAGGATACTGTTTCAAATAAGCGCCAATGCCATACCACAGGTAATCCAGACTGCGTTTACCCCAGTATTTCGGGCTGACAAAGCTACGGCCCAGTTCGATACCTTTAGCAAAATATGGCTGCATCGCTGGCTGATAATCAAACAATTCTGCAGAATAAATCTGCTGGCCGCTTTGCTGGATTCGTGCCACTTCGCCTATCCGGTATGCTCCCGCTATTTCCAGTTCCTGCTCATCCCACAAAATGAGATGCCGGTAATCACGGTCGTATTGATCCAAATCACGCCGCTTACCCGTACCCTCGCCAACCTGACGAAAGGTCATCTCACGCAAACGGCCGATTTCCTGCATGACTGCTGAATCGGAGCGGTAATCAAACAAATAGATCTTTTTCTGATCGGCTGTTTCACCGAGTAATAAAGCGTTTTTCAGCTCCTGTTTAATTGCCCGCCGGTCTTGTGGATGGGCAATTGTCAGTTCCGTGGTAAACAGCGGCTTTTTGCCTTTGGCTAAACGATATAAATGCCGGCGCAGCAATTTGGCTTTTTCAGCTTTAACCAGCGGCAAAGCTTCAATTTGCTGATAAGGGATCGGCTCACCGATGCAGACCTGAATGGTCTTGGAGTTTTTGTTAAACATCTCATGCGCCAGCATCATCCCTGATAAAGGCTTGTAGACCATCGACGCGCTGTAAAACAGTGATGAATTACGCGCTCCGACAAATACTGGCAAGATCGGCGCATTGGTTTTTTTGGCAAAATTTAAAAAACCACTGTTCCATTTGCCATCCCGTATTCCGCTGGGTCGGATACGAGAGACTTCACCGGCCGGAAAAACAATGATTGCTTCATCGCGGTTCAGGCTATCAATAATGGTCGCAATACTGCTTTTGCGGGTGGTTTTGGTTAAGTTATCCACCGGCAAAAACAAGGGTTTCAGTGCGGCGAAATTCAGCAACATATCGTTGGCAACAATTTTTACGTCTCGGCGTACTTCGCCGACCATTTTCAACAGTGATAAACCATCCAGCGCACCGAGCGGATGATTGGCGACGATCACTACCCGGCCGGTTGCCGGGATATTGTTACGGTGGCGGTGGGAAATGCTGTAACTGAAATTGAAATAATCGAGCACTTCATCGATGAAATCAAACCCCGTCAATTGCGAGTGCTGCTCAAGAAAACGATTTACTTCCTGCTCGTGCGTGATGCGGCGCAGAAAGCTTAACGTCGACTTTTTAAACCACGGTTTGCTGTGTTCGAATTGGGGGAATTTTTGTTGAACGGCTTGTTCGATGTTCAGCATTGATAGGCTCTAAGCTATTTAATAAACAATAGCTTAGCGATTCTTTATGACCGTTTTATAACGGTTTGATGACAGTCTTATGACTTTATGACAGGACACGGGCAAGCCCTAAAATTAATGTTTTGCTTCGGTATGCAACAAATACAAAGCCAGGGCAATCAGCGCAATACTACTGGCCAGTGCCAGTAAGTCCAGTGTAGTTTTAAAATCCTTCCAGATGGCGTGTTCGAAAAAATTGACGATAAGAATCATCAACACCACACGACCTAGGCGAGCTTTTAATTCATCGAGACTATGAAACGCCAATACCTGTGAGTTATCGGTCTGGTTGGCTGCATCAATTTTGCTGATAAATAACTCGTACAGACCCAACGCAAAAATAAACAGCACCGTCGCCAGTCAATAACCGTCTATAACTTCAACAACATGGGTAATAGTTGCCGCATGGAAGTTTTCCCGGGCTTCACCGACCATAGCCGGTGATATATAAGCACCTAAATGACTGACCAGATACCAGACATCGACTGTTGCCACATAAAACATCGCCAGCGAAGTGATAACACTGGAAATAACGGCAATAACGATAACAAAACGGCTATTCTAAAGAACGTTTTCAAACAGCTTTATCGCACTAATTTCCTGAATTACGCCGCCTGCACCGGAATAGCGTGGCGCATATGAGTGATGTCGTTATTTTCGTCGAGATAAACCAGTGTAGGTTTGAAGTTTTCAAGTTCACTGGCATCGAGCGCGGTATAAGCGCAAATGATGATCCGATCGCCAGGCGAAGCTTTATGCGCCGCAGCGCCATTGACCGAAATAATATTTGATCCATCTTCAGCGCGAATGGCGTAGGTAACAAAACGCTCGCCATTGGCGACATTGTAAATATGAATTTGCTCATATTCACGGATACCGGCCGCGGCCAGCAATTTGCCGTCAATCGCACAGCTGCCTTCGTATTCCAACTCGGAATGCGTAACACAGGCGCGATGTAATTTGGCTTTTAATAAAGTCAGTTGCATGGCAAAAAAATCTTTAAATAAGACCGCGCATTATCGCTTTTTACGGGCGCGCAGACAAGTTAACCGCTACATTATCAATCAGCCGAACATCCTCCAGCCGCGCCGCGACCAGAATCCGTAATTTTTGATCCTGATTAACATCGGCCAGTAACAAGTCTTCTGCGCGGCGGATCTCCAGATAATCAACTGCAAATCCTGCCTTGCTGAGTGTTTCAGTCGCCTCATTAATCATGGTGGCAACATCCCGCTCGCCTTGTTCCAACTGTTGTTTAATAACTGATAACTGTTGATTTAACAGGACGGCAACAGAGCGCTGCGTGGCGGTCAGCCGCTGATTGCGTGAACTCATCGCCAAACCGTCCGGTTCACGACAAGTAGGCGCTGCAACAATTTTCACCGGCAAGTTAAAATCTTCAACCAGTTTACGAATCAGTAAAAGCTGCTGGTAATCCTTTTCACCAAACACCGCTAAATGTGGCTGCACCATATTGAATAACTTACTGACTACGGTAGCGACACCATCAAAATGCCCGGGGCGCTCCAGACCGCATAATTTGTCATCCATACCCGGCACATGAACATAACTGTGAAATTCAATCCCGTTCGGGTACATCAGCGTGTTATCGGGCGTGAATAACAAATCACACCCAGCACTGGTCAGCTTTTGAATATCATTTTTCAGCGTACGCGGATAATTGGTCAGATCATTGGGATCATCAAACTGCAGTGGGTTGACATAAATACTGACAATCACTTTATCGGCCAGCGTACGGGCTTTCTTCAATAATGATAAATGGCCATCATGCAAGCTGCCCATGGTCGGTACAAAGGCAATGGTCTGATGTTGCTCGCGCCAGATTTTTTGCTGGGCACGCAGACCACTGAGGCTGTCTTCAATTTGCATTAAAACTGCTGCTCGACTGTAGGAAACGTACCTTGTTTAACGGCTTCAACATAAGCACCAATGGCCGCCGGAATATGGCCGTTATCCGCCAGAAAATCATGACTGAATCGTGGTCGTTTACCCGGTGTCAGCCCGAGCATGTCGTATAACACCAGCACCTGACCATCACAGTCTTTACCCGCGCCAATGCCAATTACCGGAATGTTCAGTGACTGGCTAATCGTTGTGGCCAGTTCCGCTGGCACACATTCCAGTATCAACATATCAGCGCCGGCTTGTTCCAGTAATTTGGCATCTTGCACCATTTTTGCGGCCGCATCTGCTTCACGGCCCTGGACAAAGTAACCGCCCAGACGATGTACCGATTGCGGTAATAAGCCTAAATGCGCACAAACCGGAATACCCCGAGCAGTTAATGCTTTGATAATCGGTTCAAAATCAGCGCCGCCTTCAAGTTTGACCATTTGTACGCCGCCCTCGGCCATCAGCCGCGCGGCGTTGCTGATTGCCTGATCAACATTGGCATAACTCATAAACGGTAAATCGGCGATAACAAACGCTTTTTCGCTGCCACGCACCACGTTGCGGCTGTGATAAACCATATCATTGACCGTCACAGGCACCGTGCTTTCCTGGCCCTGAATCACCATGCCCAGCGAGTCACCCACCAGAATCACTTCGACACCGGCTTGCTCAAGCACATGGGCAAAACTGGCATCATAAGCGGTCAGTACGGCGATTTTTTCGCCGGCCGCTTTCATTTTACGCAGACTGCTAAGTGATAAACGACTCATGCTTTAGCTTCTTTGACCGGTAATGGATTGTAATATTGTCGGCCACTTTGCAGCGTGCAGATTTGATCTAATAACTGCTGATAATCGGCTTCACTATTGACCAGATCAATTTGCTCGGCGTTAACAATCAACAGCGGCGACGCATCGTAATAATGAAAAAAGTCGGCATAAGCATCAGCAAGGCGTTTTAAATAGGCATCTTCAACATGCTGCTCGTAGCTGATACCGCGTTGGCTTATCCGTGTTTTCAAAACCGGCAGTGACGCTTGCAGATAAATCACCAGATCCGGCGAGCGGTGATGCAGGGTCAGATTGTCATAGACCATGTTGTACAAGGCCAGCTCATCATCATCCAATGAAATCTGGGCAAACAAGCGGTCTTTTTCCAGCATAAAATCGGCGACATGCAGGCTGGTAAACAAATCATCTTGTTGCAGGGTCTTCGCAAGCTTCACCCGCTGCATCAGAAAACTGAGCTGGGTGGGCAACGCGGATTGTTTTGGATGCAGATAAAACTTTTCCAGAAACGGATTTTGCTCGGGTGCTTCCATCAGGGTATTGCCACCGAAACTATCCGCTAGACGTTTGACCAGATGAGTTTTACCCACGCCAATCGGCCCTTCGACAACAATATAATTATGTGGCAAATTTCTCATAACTGTCAGGACCTGTTTATCTTTCCACTTGTTGTAATGTATCCCGCGGGCATCGCGAGGCAATCGCTTGTAAGTTATCCTGCCCCGGAATCATGATATCGCCGGCTATTTCCAGAAGCGGATAGACAACAAACGCCCGCTGCGTCAGTCCCGGATGTGGCACCCTAAGGCGTTCATCTTCTATCATTTGCTGGCCATAGAGCAAGATATCCAAATCCAGAGTGCGCTCACCCCAATGCCGTTTACGCTGCCGGCCATGTTGCTGCTCAATTGCCTGCAACGCATCCAGCAGATCATGCGCAGGTAGTGTCGTATCCAGCAAGGCAACGGCATTAATGTAATCCGGCTGATCCTGCGGTCCCATCGGCGGACTGGCATACAGCGATGAGGTTTTCAGTAATTGTGTTGCCGGTAAAGACTGTAAATCGATTAACGCCGTCTTAATTTGCTCGGCCGGCGCTTCAAGATTACTGCCAAGACCAATATATGCCAGCATCAATCTTCCTGTTTGGCAGCCGGTTTACGGCGCCGACGGCGACGTGGCCGACGTTTTGGCTCGTTATCGGTTTTACTTAAGCCATTGACCATATTGGTTTGTTCGATAGCTGAGGCCTGTTGGAATTTTGTCCACCAGTCCGTCAATTCCTGTAACGGCTCGCCTGCTTCAGCGCGCAAAGCCAAGAAGTCATAACCGGCACGAAATTTAGGGTGCAGCAATAAAGCAAATGCCCGCTTGCCCTGACGGCGCATCAAACGCGGCTGTAGAGTCCAGATATCACGGGTGACCAGGCTGAATCGTTTGGGGATCGCCACGGTTTGGATTTGTTCACCGAGCACTTCTCCGGCCGCCCGCTGCATCGCCGGAATTTCCGGCATTTGCTGACTGAGTTCTTGCCAGCGCTTACGCAGCGGTTCCCATAAGAGCGCAGCGAATAAAAATGCCGGGGTGACCGGTTTACCATCCGCCAGCCGTTTATCAGTGTTTTGCAACGCTTTCATCAGCAAGGTGCGTGGATAATCATCGACCTGCTGATGTAACAATGCCGCCGTTTGCGGATAAAGATAATCGAACACGCCGTAATGACAGAGCAATTCATGCGTCATGGCCGCCTGACCGCTCATATACAACTTCAGGGTTTCATCAAATAGTCGCGCCGGTGGAATATCACTTAACAATGGGGCCAGTTCAGTGATTAATGCTTCGGTTTCTGCTTCCAGTTTCAGGCCCAGTTTCGCCATGAAGCGCAACGCGCGAAGCATCCGTACCGGATCTTCACGATAACGCACCTGCTTGTCACCTATCAGCCGGATCAGGCCTTTTTGTAAATCGGCAATACCACCGGTGTAATCGACAATCGTAAAATCAGCAATATTGTAATAAAGTGCATTAATTGTGAAATCGCGACGCCAGGCATCCTGTTCCAGCGTGCCATAAACATTGTCTTGCATGATGCGGCCATCAAGCTGGTTTTCGGCATCAGGCGGCGCCCGGAAAGTGGCCACCTCAATGATTTCATCTCGACCAAAACGGACATGCACTAATTTAAAACGCCGGCCAATCAGCTGGCTGCGACGAAACAGCTTATGCACCTGTTCGGGTAAGGCATTGGTGCTGATATCAAAATCTTTTGGTTCATAGCCCAGTAGTAAATCGCGGACACAACCGCCAACCAGATAGGCTTCAAAGCCCGCATCTTTCAGGGTATACAACACCTTTAAGGCGCTGGGACTAATAACTTTACGGGATATATTGTGGTCAGCTCGCGGTACGATGAGCGGCGCCGCGCCAGCTGCAGCAGCCCGGCTTTTTTTGCCGGCTTTGACCTGTTTGATTTTGTTAATAATATTATTAAATGACAGCATAAGCGCCGAATAATAGCATGCTACGGCGGTTTAGCAGCAATTTGCACGGTATTTTTTGACTACAATTGTAATGCCAGTTGCACCGGTTTAAATGATTTGCGATGTATTGCTGAAGGCCCAAGTTGCATCAAAGCCTGTTGATGGGCGGCGGTTGGATATCCTTTGTGTTTGCCAAGATCGTAACCGGGATATTGTGTATCGAGGATAAGCATTTCCTGATCACGGGCAACTTTGGCAAGAATCGACGCGGCGGCAATCGCCTGATCGTTTAAATCACCTTTAATAATTGTCAAAACCGGATACGGCAAATCGGGAGCATGAATACCATCAACATGGACTTTTTCCGGCTGTATGGCTAAAGCCAGCACGGCACGGCGCATCGCCAGTAAACTGGCTTGCAGGATATTTAACGCATCAATTTCATCGACTTCGGCGCGGCCCATCGCCCAGCATAAAGCGCGCTCCTGAATCAGCGGTACCAGCGCTTCTCGGCGTTTTTCTGAAAGTTTTTTGGAATCGGTCAGGCCATCAATGGGTTTACGAGGATCTAAAATCACGGCCGCCGTTACAACCGGCCCGGCCAATGGGCCACGCCCGACTTCATCAACACCAGCGATCAGCATCAGTTACCATTGCCGATAAGTTTTAACACCAGTTGAGCCGCATTATCAGCTCCACCCGCCGGGCCTAATGCATTGCGTACTTGTTGCTGTATTTTTTCGGCGCGCTGACGGCTTTGCGGATGGGTCAGCAGATCTGTCAATAATTGATCCAAACGTATCTCGGTGACCTCGTCTTGCAATAATTCGGTTATCAGCGGTTCACCAGTGACGATATTACACAAACCAACATAGGGAATCTTCACCAGCCGCTTCAGAATCCGGTAACTCCATGGCGAGACTTTATAGGCAATTAAATGTGGCGTGCCCAGCAGCGCGATTTCCAGTGTTACGGTACCCGATGCCGCAGCAATCGCATCACAGGCTTTAATCAAATCGTAAAAATCGCCCGGAACCACCTGAATCGGCAAACGGCTTTTGTCGGTAAATGACTTGATGTAATCCAGCGAAATTCCCGGTGCTAATGGCAAAACCACACTGACATCAAAATGCCGCTGCTGAATGCGTTCGGCAGCGGCCAGCATCACCGGTAACAATGCGTTAATTTCACTGCGCCGGCTGCCCGGAAATAAACCAATCACCCGATGTTGCGGATCCAGTTTGAATTTGGCTTTGGCCGCGGCATTATCCAAATCACTTTTAACCGCATCGACCAGTGGATGACCAACACAGGTGACCGGCACGCCAGCCTGCTCATAGATAGGCACTTCAAACGGGAATAATACCGCCATATGATCGACCGTTTGCTGAATTTGTTTAACGCGCCCTGCCCGCCAGGCCCAGACTTTAGGGCTGATGTAATACAACACCGGGATACCCAGCTTTTTGGCTTGTTTGGCGAGTTTCAGATTAAAGCCGGGGTAATCAACCAGAATCAGTAAATCGGGTTTATCACGTTTCAGCCGGCTGACAGTCTGATTAAAAATGGCTTTGATGCGCGGATAACTTTTCAGAACTTCAAACAGACCCATCACCGCTAAATCGGCAAAATCCTGAACAATATCGGCGCCGGCTGCGCGCATCGCATCACCGCCAATACCGCCGACATATAAATGAGGCGCATGTTCTTTAAGCGCCGCAACCAGCCGCGCGGCATGCGCATCCCCCGACGCTTCACCGGCAACAATAAAAATCTGCCGATTATCCGTCATGGTTAATCCTCTAAATAACCCACAAGTTCAAGACCAAAACCAGAAACACCGGTCAGTTTGGTTGGCGTTCCGATAACGCGCATTTTCTTAACCCCCAAATCCGCCAGAATTTGTGCACCCACACCAAAGGTCCGCATATCCCAGCCAGCTTTGGCAATTGTTTGGGTTTGTCCTGAATCCTGCTGCTGATAACGGGCGATTTTAGTAGCCAGTTGTTTGTTCTGTTCGGGCTGTCTGAGCACCACCAGCACCCCTTTTCCCGCTTGTTGAATGCGGCGCATGACGTCCGGCAAAGGCCAATGAGCCGGTTCACGCATCGACGCCAGTAAATCAGTCAAAGGATCCGCCATATGCACCCTGACCAGCGTTTCACTGTCAGCACTGATATCCCCGTAAACCAGCGCCAGATGCACTTGTGCGTTCACCCCATCCTGATAACTATGCAGCACAAAATCACCGTATTCAGTCGGAAACTGACACTGTGATAAAGACTTGATGGTCATTTCATTTTGCAGACGGTAACTGATGAGATCGGCGATAGTGCCAATTTTTAATTGATGCGTCTGGGCAAAAACCTCCAGATCCGGTCGCCGCGCCATACTGCCATCATCATTGAGGATTTCGACAATCACTGCCGCCGGTGACAAACCGGCCAACTGCGCCAAATCACAACCCGCTTCGGTATGCCCGGCACGGGTTAATACACCGCCCGCCTGTGCTTTTAACGGAAAAATATGCCCCGGCTGAACCAAATCTTCGGGTTTGGCATCGGGATGCACAGCCTTTTGAATGGTTAAAGCTCGGTCGGCTGCAGAAATACCGGTCGTAACGCCCTCGGCCGCTTCAATCGATACTGTAAAGTTTGTTGAATAAGGCGTTTGATTATCCGACACCATCAGCGGCAGACGCAGCTGTCGGGTGCGTTCTTCGGTCAGGGTCAGGCAAATCAGGCCGCGACCAAATTTAGCCATAAAATTAATAGCTTCCGGCGTGACCTTTTCGGCGGCCATAACCAGATCGCCTTCATTTTCGCGGTCTTCATCATCCATGATAATGACCATTTTGCCCGCTTTAAGATCGGCGAGAATTTCTTCGGTGCTGTTTAATTTCATGTTGTCAGATAGCCGTGCTGTTGCAGAAAGTCCGGCGTCAATTTGCTGCCTTGTGCTGGCAATAGCCGTTCCAGATAGCGTGCGATCAAATCGACTTCAAGATTGACCTTGCTGCCTACCTGATAATCTTTAATGATGGTTTCCTGAAGTGTATGCGGAATAATATTGACCTCAAAACCGCTGGCAGTCACTTTGTTGACTGTTAAACTGGCGCCATCAATACAAATTGAGCCTTTTTCGGCGATATAACGATGCAATTCTGTCGGTACGTTAACGGCCATTTGCCAGGACCGGGCGACATCTTTAATGCTACTGATTTGCCCCAAGCCATCAACATGACCACTGACAAAATGACCGCCCAGCCTGTCACCGACAGCCAACGCTTTTTCCAGATTGACCTGGCTGCCGGTTTTCAGTGCTGCGAGGCTACTACGGTTGATGGTTTCTTGCGACACATCAAACGCTAATTGCTTGCCCTGCAAGCTGACCACCGTCAGACACACACCATTGATGGCAATGCTGTCGCCGAGCTTTACATCACTGCAATCAAGCTTGCCGGCATCAATCAGCAGTTTTAAATCACCACCTTTGGGTTGTAATGCCGTGACATCGCCCAACGCGGCAATAATTCCGGTAAACATCTTTAAAACACCTCGTTATAAATCGGTGTAGCGGTGATCCGCCAGTCTTTGCCAATCGGCCGCATATCGGTGATTTGCAAATCAATATTCTGGTCCATACGCAGCATACCTGGCAGATTAAATGCCGCCCGGGCATCACTGCCCATTAATTTAGGCGCCATATAAAATATCAACTCATCAATTAACTGAGCGCGTAATAAAGCGCCATTTAAGTCAGCGCCGGCTTCAACCATGACTTCATTGATTTCGCGTTTCGCCAATACAGACAGCAGCGCCGTTAAATCGACTTGTTTATCCGCTGTCGGTAATACCACTGTTTCAATATCAGCGCGCATCACTTTATCACCGGCGGTTGCCAGTAATACTTTATCACCGCCAAGAATTTTGGCTTTGACCGGCATCCGTAAATCACTATCAACCACCACCCGCAGGGGTTGCCGGATATGATCAGGATCGGGATACCAATCACCTTGAGGCCGGACATTCAGCATCGGATCATCAGCGAGGACGGTGCCAATCCCCGTCAGAATTGCGCTGCTGCGGGCACGTAACTTTTGTACGTCGTGTCGCGCTTCCGGCCCGGTGATCCATTTACTTTCTCCGGAGGCCATAGCCGTGCGACCATCCAGGCTCATCGCGATTTTAGTGCGGACAAATGGCCGGCCAATCCGCATACGTTGACAAAAACCGGGATTCAATTGCTCAGCCTGCTTTGCAAACAAGCCCTCATGGACTTCAATGCCAGCCTGACGCAAACGCTCTATGCCAGTCCCGGCAACAATCGGGTTGGGATCGGTCATCGCAACAAACACACGTTTAATACCGGCGCGAATCAAGGCTTCGGCGCAAGGCGGCGTACGGCCAAAATGACTACAAGGTTCAAGGGTGACATAACAATCAGCACCCTGCGCGGCCGTACCAGCCATATTTAAAGCATTGATTTCAGCATGCGCTTCGCCAGCGCGATGGTGCCAGCCTTCACCAATGACCCGGTCATTTTTGACAATTACACAACCGACGCGGGGATTGGGATCAGTGGTATACAGGCCGCGTTTTGCCAGTTGCAGAGCATGGGCCATATGTTGTTCATGTTGACTCATGCTGAATGACTCCTGTGATGCTTGGTTAGACACGTTACAGCAGCGGTATCTAAGGTGCTGAAAACGATTTATGAATTGCTATTGGTGTCGCTACGATTTTCCATACGTTCAATTTCTTCTCGAAACGCATTTACATCCTGAAAACTGCGATAAACCGAAGCAAAACGTACATAAGCGACTTCATCGAGATCACGCAATGCATCCATTACCCAGTCACCGACCAAACGACTATTCACTTCACGCTCGCCAGTCGCCCATAATTTACGGGTAATGGTTTTGACCGCGTTATCGATAGCATCCATGCTGACAGGACGTTTTTCTAATGCCCGCATGATACCGGCGCGCAGTTTTTGTTCGTCAAATACTTCCCGCGATGCATCTCGCTTGACCAATCGCGGCAAACTTAATTCAGCGGTTTCGTAAGTGGTAAAGCGTTCACTACAAGTGACACACATTCGCCGCCGACGAATAGCATCGCCTTCAGCGGACAGCCGGGAATCCACCACTTTGGAATCGGCTGTACCGCAAAAAGGACATCGCATCGTCTTAGCCCGGTTTACGCGTAAACTGGTAAACGGGCACAGATCTCACTGACTTTGGCCCGGTTGGTTTCAATCACCTTGGCATCACCACGACTATCGATAACATCACACATCCATCCCGCTAAATCAGTGCAATCCTGAACATTAAAACCACGGGTGGTCACTGCAGGTGTACCGATACGAATCCCGGAGGTGACAAATGGTGATTGCGGATCATTGGGCACAGCATTTTTATTAACAGTGATATGTGCATCGCCGAGCCAGGCATCGACTTCTTTACCGGTCAGACCGGCTTCAATAAAGCTGACTAAAAACAGGTGATCATCAGTACCATCTGATACCACATCGTAACCACGGGCCATAAATACTTTGGCCATAGCACGGGCGTTTTCAATGACCTGTTGCTGATAACTTTTGAATTCCGGCAACATGGCTTCTTTAAACGCGACCGCTTTAGCAGCAATGACATGCATCAGCGGACCGCCCTGGAAGCCGGGAAATACCGCTGAATTAAGTTTTTTCTCAATTTCCGGATTCGCTTTAGCCAGAATCAGACCACCGCGTGGACCGCGCAGTGTTTTATGTGTTGTGGTCGTTGTGACATCAGCAATGTTTACCGGATTCGGATATAAACCTGCTGCCACCAAACCGGCGACATGCGCCATATCGACCAACAAATAGGCACCGACTGAATCGGCGATATCGCGGAATTTCTGCCAGTCAATGATGCGTGAATAAGCTGAAAAACCAGCCACAACCATCTTGGGCTGATGTTCTTTAGCAAGGCGTGCCACTTCATCGTAATCAATTTCACCGGTGTCGGTATTGATGCCGTAAGCGACAGAATTATAGATTTTGCCTGAAGCGCTGACTTTGGCACCGTGGGTCAAATGACCGCCATGGGCTAAACTCATACCCAAGATAGTATCGCCAGGTTGCAATAAAGCCAGGTAAACCGCTGCGTTCGCTTGCGAGCCGGAATGTGGCTGAACATTGGCATAATCAGCACCGAATAAAGCTTTAGCACGTTCAATGGCTAAATCTTCTACCGTGTCCACATGCTCGCAGCCGCCATAATACCGCTTGCCGGGATAACCCTCAGCGTATTTATTGGTCAGCAAACTGCCCTGCGCTTCCATCACCCGCGGGCTGGTATAGTTTTCTGAGGCAATCAGCTCAATATGATCTTCCTGGCGCTGAACTTCAGCCGAAATGGCGTTAAACACTTCATCGTCAAAGTCTGCGATGCGCATGTTTTTTTTGTACACGGTAATCCCCTGTCACGTCTGTAAAATGCTTGCGTATTGTATCCCACAACACTGACAGCATCTATGTCAGAATGTTTTTTTAAATATTTGATAAAGGAGTTGTTATGCAAATTACCATTCTGGGCGGTGGCCTGATGGGACAAGCCATGGCTGAACGTTTATTGGCCGAACAACAAAATGTCACGGTATTTAACCGCAGTCCCGATAAAATCGAATCATTGCGCAATCTCGGCGCGGATATTACTGACGATGCCGAACAGGCCGTCAGCAAAGCAGACATCATCTTGCTAGTACTCAGTGATGCCGAGGCGATTGAATCTGTGCTTGCTGTTATCAGCGCTGACAAACTGGCTGGCAAATTAATTGTCCAGATGGGCACCATCAGCCCGGAACAATCACAAAGCATTGCTGATCGCTGCCGTCTGCAAAACGCTATTTACCTGGAATGTCCTGTTCTCGGCAGTTTGCCTGAAGCACGCAACGGTGCATTAATCCTGATGGCTGGCGGTGAACAGAATGATTTTGAAGCCGCGATGCCAACGCTAAAACTGCTCGGTAAACAACCGCAATTGATTGGCGAGGTGGGTCAGGCTGCGGCGATGAAATTGGCGATGAATCAGCTTATTGCCGGACTGACCGCCAGTTTTTCACTGAGTCTCGCGCTGATTGAAAGTCAGGGAATCGACAGTGATCAGTTTATGTCGTTATTACGCGATAGTGCTTTGTATGCACCAACGTTTGATAAGAAGCTTGATCGGATGCGCGACCGCGATTTTACCAATCCAAATTTTCCAACCAAACATTTAGCCAAAGACAGTCGCCTGTTTCTGGAAGTCGCCGAGCAACTACGATTGGATGCCAGTGGCCTGGAAGGCGTCATCAAATTACTGGAAAAAACAGAGTATATGGGCCTTGAAAATACCGATTACTCAGCAATGTACGCTGCTGTATCACCGGATCGTAAATAAAAAAATGCCCGCTTTCGCGGGCATCTATTTTTAAATGGCAAATAAGTCTCGCCGAATTATGGTTTCAACCCGATCAGGACCGGTAGAAATAATATCAATGGGTACACCAGCCAGTTCTTCGACTTTGACAATATAGTTACGGGCGTTTTCCGGTAATTTATCAAAGTCGGTAATGCCCAGAGTTGATTCCTGCCAACCCGGCATATCGATATAAACAGGTTCACAACCTTTAAATTCATCGGCGCTAAGCGGTAATACATCGACTGATTTACCGTCACGCTCATAGGCAACACACAACCTGATGGTATCCAGACCATCTAATACATCAAGCTTAGTCAGACATAAACCGGTAATACTGTTAATCCAGCTGGCACGATTTAAAGCCACCATATCCAACCAACCACAACGACGATCCCGGCCAGTGGTAGATCCTTTTTCATGACCACGCTCTGCCAGACGTTTACCAATTTGGCAGCTTAATTCCGATGGGAACGGGCCAGCACCAACGCGTGTTGCATAAGCTTTGGTAATGCCCAGCACATAATCAATATGGCAAGGACCCACACCGGCGCCAGTGGCACTGCCACCTGCTGTGGTATTAGATGAAGTCACATATGGATAAGTACCGTGATCAATGTCCAGTAATGCACCCTGTGCACCTTCGAACATGACGCGATCACCATTTAAATGATATTGCTGCAACAAGGCCGGAATATCAGCAACCATAGCCAGTAGAGTTTCGCGAATAGCCAATGTTTCTGACAACACCTGTTCAAAATTAACCGGCGCCGCCTGATAATAATTAATCAGTGCAAAATTATGGAAGCTCACTACTTCACGCAGTTTTTCGGTAAAACTTTCGATATCGACCAAGTCACCGACGCGCAATCCGCGGCGAGCAACCTTATCTTCATAGGCCGGCCCGATACCACGCCCTGTGGTACCAATAGCCGCTTTACCACGACGTGCTTCACGCGCCAAATCCAATGCCACGTGATAAGACAAAATCAACGGACAGGCAGCACTGATTTTCAGACGATCTTTAACTGGAATACCACTGGCTTCCAACGCATTGATTTCTTTTAATAAGGCTTCTGGTGATAACACCACACCGTTACCAATCAGACACTGCACATGGCTGCGTAAAATACCCGACGGGATCAAATGTAAGATGGTTTTTTTGCCATCAATAACCAGCGTGTGTCCGGCATTGTGGCCACCCTGAAAACGCACCACAGCGGAGACGTTATCGGTTAACAAATCAACAACTTTGCCTTTACCTTCATCGCCCCATTGTGAGCCGATCACTACAATATTTTTAGCCACGTACTTTTCCTGTTGCGACCACCTGCCAGTGGCCATTTTGTTGGATCAATTGTTTATTACATTCGGAGGTTTGCCCGGGCAGATCGTAGATTACGATTTGACCTGCCTCGCGAAGGGCGCTAATTGTTTCGTGTTGTGTACTGTCATCGGCCCAAACAACTGAAATCTTATCGGGTGTATCGCCATTTTCGGGGAATTGGGTGACCAGTTTTTTCAGATCTAAACTAAAACCGGTTGCTGGTTGGGCATAACCGAAATCTTCACCGATATCATCATAACGACCGCCCAGAGCTATTGCCTGAGCTGATTCTGGCTGATAAGCGGCAAAAACAACGCCCGTATGATAGTGATAGCCGCGCAGTTCTGCCAGATCAAAATTAACGCGCAAGTCTGGTAGCCGAATCGTCAGCATGGTGGCCAGAGACTGTAATGTCCTCAGCGCTTGTTGCACGTCTTCTGGCGCATCAGCCAACAGGGTTTCTGCTTTTGTCAAAATCTGACTGTCACCATTTAATTCTGATAAAGCTCGCAGCATATTTTGCTGTTTATCAGGCAGATTAAAATCACTGAGTAGCTGTTCAATTTCAGCACTGGCTTTGCGTTGCAGCGCTAAGAATAAAGCCTGCTCCTGCTGCTCATCAAGGCCCGCTGCATCCGCCAGGCCACGATATATACCAACATGGCCGATATCCAACGAAAGCGGGCCTTGCAGGCCACTTATTTTTAGCAGTTCAACCATTAACTGCATGCTTTCCATATCACTTTCGGGTCCGGCATGGCCGTATATTTCTGCGCCGAGTTGAATAGGATTACGAGAGCTTGCCTGACCTTCCGGCAAGGTATGCAAGACGCTGCCGATATAGCAGAGTCGTAAAATATCAGACTCGCCGCGCAACCGGTGCGCCGCAATACGCGCCACTTGAGGCGTCATATCGGCACGTATGCCCAATAAGCGTCCAGAAAGCTGGTCGATAAGCTTGAACGTCTGTAAATCGAGGGTTTTAGCAGTACCGGTCAGTAGCGAATCCAGATATTCCACTAATGGTGGCACAACAAGCTGGTACCCCCAACTTTGCATGCGATCCACTAATAAACGGTGCATTTTTTCAAGCTGCGCCGCTTCCTTTGGCATCAATTCATCAATACCTTCAGGCAACAGCCAACTTTCTCTGATGCTCATAACGTCAATTTACCCAATATAAAACGGCCAGGCCGAGCAACATACTGACAAGGCCAATCCAGCGTAACTGCGAATCCGGCATGTTACTTATTTGTAGAAGTGCCCGACGAAATGCTGATGGATTAACAAACGGCATGATGCCTTCAATAATTAGCATCAATGCCGTGGCTAACCACAAGCTGTGGATCAATGCATCACTCACTCAGCGGATGTTTCAACATCACTGAAACGACTGAAGAAATCCCCTTTTGGCTCAATTACCAGTAAATCATCGCCCTGGAAGATATTCTGATAAGCATTTAAACGTCGATACAGAGAGTAGAAATCCTCATTCTGGCCATATGCATCGGCATAAATTTCTGTGGCACTGGCGTCACCGTCACCTCGCAAGCTTTCCGCTTGCCGGCGAGCTTCCGCCAGAATCACAGTACGCTGACGATCAGCATCAGAACGGATTTTTTCGGCTTCTTCAGCACCACGCGAACGCAGATCTTTTGCTACCCGATCCCGCTCAGCTTGCATACGGGCAAAAACAGAGGCACTGACTTCTTGTGGTAAATCAATCCGTTTAATACGAACGTTGACAATTTCTATGCCAAATCCTTCAGCAGTTTCATTCGCTTGGGTCATTAATCCGGCAACCATTTCATCCCGATCACCCGAAACAACTTCCTGAATACTGCGACGGCCAAATTCAGCCCGCAAACCATCCTTAATAATTTGAGACAAACGCAATTTAGCATTTTCTTCATCGCCGCCCATAGCACGGAAATACTGCGCTACGTCAGATATACGCCACAGAATGAAGGAGTCAACGATAACGTTTTTCTTTTCACCCGTTAAATAACGCGCTGGTGAAGCATCCAGACTGAGAATACGGCCATCGAAACGACGGACCTGGTTTACGAATGGAATCTTGAAATGCAAACCAGGCTCATAATCAGCATGCTCGATTTGACCCAGCTTCAGCAAAATAACGCGTTCACGCTCGTCAACAAAAAACACTGAAGCACTGACAGTTATCACTACCAATACCGTAATAAAAATAAATAAGTTAAAACGTGATTGCATGATTAACGTCCTCCCCGGCTACGTGCATCATTGGCAGCGTTGTTACTGTTGTTATTGCTGCTTGAGCTGCTGTTGCCTGCGGGATAATTGAGTGAGTCCATATCAACCCGTGTTGGGTTACTGCCTGAAGAACCGTTGCGATTACCCATTCGATCCAGTGGCAAATAAAGTACGTTATTGCCATTACCATCAACATCAACCATTACTTTATTAGTGCGTGAATAAACCGATTCCATTGCATCGAGATACATTCGCTCTTCAGTGATAAATGGTGCTTTATTGTACTCATTCATAACTTGTAAGAAGCGGCTGGTATCACCATTTGCCTTGGCGACAATCTGACTCTTATAAGCTTCAGCTTCCTGAATAATACGAAATGCCTGACCACGGGCACGCGGAATAATATCATTAGAGTAGGCTTCAGCTTCATTTTTCAGCCGAACCTCATCCTCACGCGCTTTAACCACATCAGCAAAAGAGGCCTGAACCTGTTCTGGTGGCTGCACATCTTGCATACTGACGCTGGTGACGCTTAAACCAGTACCATGCGCGTCCAGCATTTCTTGCAACGCATGCTCAGTGCGGGTATCAACTTCACTACGACCTTCGGTCAGCACGAAGTCCATATTTGACTGGCCAACAACTTCGCGCACAGCGCTTTCCATCATCTGACGCAAAATAATATCAGGTGAACGTACGTTAAACAGATACTGGGCAGCATCTTTAACCCGATACTGACCGGCGATTTTCAGATCGACAATATTCTCATCATTAGTCAACATCAGTGACTCTGACAGAATATTGCTTTCAGGTCGTGAACCGGCGCTGCGATAACCAATTTCTACTGTGCGGATATTTTCAACATTGACCACTTCGACCTTATCTATTGGGTAAGGGAAATGCCAATGCGGCCCCGGCATAGTAGTTTTTTGAAAGTCACCAAAACGTAAAACGACGCCTCGTTCGGCCGGCTCAACGATATAAATACCCGATAATAACCAGACCACAAAAATGATTGCGGCAATCAGTCCGAGACCGAGCGAACCACCGCTGCTTTCGTTATTGTTGTCAGGTTGCTTTTGGCCGCCACGATTACCGCCAAACAGTCCGCCAAGTTTTCGCTGTAAATTGCGAATGACTTCATCGAGATCCGGCGGTCCGGAGTTATTACCGCGTTTGCCCCATGGATCTTTGTCGCCATTGCCGGGTTCATTCCAAGCCATTTACTGCTCCAAAAGAGATAAAAACTGATTACATTTCAAACACGACTATTCTACGGAGATGGTTGCCGATGGCAACCAAAACCACTGTTAATTCACTGGCTCAGCATATGGGGCGTTAGCCGGAAAGTATTCCTGCAGAGCTTGCCTCAATAGCGCTAAACCCGCACCGGTATGGGCTGATAACCAGATCCTGCGGATCTGACCATGTTGGTCCCGCTCCAAACGCGGCATCGCATCTTCTAATTTGTCTATTTTGTTATAAACAACCAATTGTGGGACATCTTGCGCATCAATTTGTTGTAATACTTCATTCACATGTTGCATTAATTCTTCACGATCCGCCGCTGCGGCATCAACAACATGCACCAACAGTGTTGCATCACGCGTTTCTTCAAGTGTTGAGCTGAATGACTCGACCAGATCATGCGGCAACTGTCTGATAAAACCGACCGTATCGGCCAGAATAAGTTGCTCTGTATCAACTAAACGTAACCGTCGTAAGGTCGGATCCAGCGTCGCAAATAAACGATCATCTGCATACACTTCTGCAGAAGTCATTTTATTAAACAAAGTCGATTTACCGACGTTGGTATAG
>CAYYRO010000020.1:0-2324 GCA_964474075.1 uncultured Methylophaga sp. | reverse complement strand
CCTACCAGGGACACAACAGGGGTATTACTTCGCTGCCGTGAACGACGTCCCTGTTCTCGTTGTGAGCGGACTTTGTCCAGGCGTTTTTTCAGTGATTTGATCCGCCCGCCCAATAAACGGCGGTCAGTCTCTAACTGCGTTTCACCGGGCCCCCGTAAACCAATACCGCCTTTTTGTCTTTCCAAATGCGTCCAACCACGAACCAGTCGGGTGGATAAATGCTGCAACTGTGCCAGTTCGACCTGTAACTTACCTTCGTGCGATCTTGCCCGTCGGGCAAAAATATCCAGAATCAGCCCGGTACGGCCCAATACCCGACATTTCAGTTTTTGCTCTAGATTTCGTTCCTGACTGGGTGACAGCTCATGATTAAAAATAACCAGTGAGGCATGATTTGCCTCAACCGCCATACCGATTTCATCAGCTTTACCGGAACCAGCAAATAATTTGGCATCAGGTCGATGCCGTTTGCCGGAAATATCGGCAGCAATTTTGGCACCGGTGGAATTTACCAGTTCAATAAATTCTTCATGGGTTTCGTCAAAAGCGAGTTCATTAAAATTAAGATGCACCAAAACGACTGCATCTTGCTGCTCACTTTCGGAAAAAGCCGCTTTACTATCGGGGCGATCAAACAATCAGTTATCTCCTGTTAATCTTCGGCAGAAATGGTCACATTTCGGGCCGGTACAATTGTTGAAATGGCATGTTTATAAACCATTTGATTGACCGAGTTTTTCAATAAAATCACAAATTGATCAAATGAATCAATTTGGCCTTGTAGCTTGATGCCATTGACCAGATAAATAGATACCGGCACATTTTCACGGCGTAAGGCATTTAAAAAAGGGTCTTGCAGGGATTGGGCTTTAGCCATTGGTGACTCCGACATTGTTATTATTGTTTAACTGCTTACCGTTACAGCATTCTAAAAGCCTGCACAGAATCGTCAAGCTTTATCATCAACCCGCAGTTCTTGCTGCACATAGTGCATTACAGCTGACACTGGCAAGCCCGGACCACTATCAAACCAAGTCGCACTCTGTTGGGCGCGTAACCAGGTAATTTGCCGCTTAGCCATTTGCCGGGTGGCAATAATCGCTTTCTCGATAAAACTGGCTTCGTCGTATTCACCATGTAAATGCGCCCAGGCTTGCCGATAACCGACCGCCCGGATCGCCGGCAGGTTTTCATGACAATCACCACGAGCCACTAATTTTCGTACTTCGTCCAAAAAGCCGTTAGCCATCATTTGCTGATAACGTGCGGCAATACGGGCATGCAAAATCTTTCGCTGAAAAGGTGCCAGCACGATATTTATTAATTGGTAGGGTAAATCAGGCTGAGTTTGAGTAATTAATTGACTCATCGGGGTGCCGGTCAGTTCATAAACTTCTAAAGCACGTTGTAAACGCTGTGGATCGGTATGACGAATTCGTGCGGCACTCTCCGGGTCAATCTTTTGCAGTCGTTGATGCAGATACACCAGCCCATGTTCGGCTGCTTCCTGATCAAGTCGCTGGCGTATAGCTGCATTCGCTGCAGGCAAATCGGCAAGACCGCGTTGCAAGCTATTGAAGTACAGCATGGTGCCACCGACCAGTAACGGTATTTTATTGCGACCCGTTATCTCGGCCATTAAACGCAGTGCATCTTCACGAAACTGACCGACGGAATAGACTTCCGTGGGCTCAAGAATATCAATTAAATGATGCGGTACCTGCTGTCGTTCGACCAGTGAGGGCTTTGTCGTACCGATATCCATATCCCGGTAAACCAAGGCAGAATCAACACTGATGATCTCGACAGGCAATTCACGGGCAATCGTCAAAGCCAAATCGGTTTTGCCGGAAGCCGTCGGCCCCATTAAAAAAATGGCTGGGGGCTTTACCAAAGACTGCTCAGAAATAATTAGCCCTGTTTCATCGAGTCAAAAAACTCGGCATTAGTCTTGGTGGATTTCAGCCGATCCATCAAAAATTCCATTGCTTCTACTGGATCCATCGGTGCCAAAATCTTGCGCAAGATCCATAATTTTTGCAGATCTTCTTCGTTGGTCAATAACTCTTCACGACGGGTACCGGAACGGGTGACATTGATTGCTGGGTACATCCGGCGATCAGCCAGTTTACGTTCCAGCAGAGATTCCATGTTACCGGTACCTTTAAACTCTTCGAAAATGACTTCGTCCATACGTGAGCCGGTTTCGATCAGCGCCGTGGCAATAATAGTCAAACTACCGCCTTCTTCAATATTACGAGCCGCACCGAAAAAGCGTTTTGGTCTTTGTAAAGCATTGGCGTCCACACCACCGGTCAAAACTT
>CAYYRO010000019.1:23902-26336 GCA_964474075.1 uncultured Methylophaga sp. | reverse complement strand
CGGTTTCCGCAATAATGCGGGTTTTACCCATCCGTTTAGCCAGTAATGCCTGACCAATGGTGTTATTCACTTTGTGGGCGCCGGTGTGATTGAGATCTTCACGCTTCAGATAAATCTGCGCACCGCCCAGTTTTTGGGTCCAGTTTTCTGCCAGATAGAGTGGTGATGGCCGGCCAACAAAATCTGCCAGATCTCTGTCCATTTCCGCCAGAAAATCCGGATCATCGCGGTACTGCTGATAAGCCTCTTGCTGCTCGGTAATTGGTCCCATCAGGGTTTCACCAACAACCTTGCCACCATACGGACCAAAATGGCCTCTGGCATCGGGGTAATGCTGGTAATAATCTTTGCTCAAATTCTCAGGCATTTGCTACCTCTTGCATAAATGCACGTATTTTTTCATTACTTTTTATTCCTTTAGCGGATTCCACGCCACCACTGACGTCGACACCGAAAGGCCGTATTTGTTTGATTGCGGTTGCAACATTTTCTGATGATAAACCACCGGCTAAAATCAATGGTTTATTAATCGGTGTAATCATTGACCAGTCAAATGTTTGACCGGTTCCACCCGGTACGCCAGCCTGGAAACTGTCCATTAATAAAGCATTGGCGTGCTGATAATTTTCTGCCGCAATTAGTAAGTCTTCTGGCTGTTGCATGCGTACAGCTTTCATATACGGCGTCGCAAACTGCTGACAATATTGTGGTGACTCATCACCATGAAACTGCAATAAATCCAGCGGCAGCTGTTCAAGCGCCGCATTAACTTCAGCTGTATCGGCATTGACGAACAAACCAACTAAGCTGACAAATGGCGGTAATCCGCGGCAAATTTCAGCTGCCTGCGCAATCGATACTGCCCGGGGACTGGGTGCATAAAACACCAATCCTAACGCATCGGCGCCCATTTCTATTGCAAATTCAGCATCTTGGCGACGGGTAATGCCACAAATTTTGACACGGGTTCTCATGCTGCGCCGCTTAGCTCTAATTATCGACTCATTACTTTACCAGAGCACCGGAAAAGCCGACACTGCCGGCAGCGAATATTCTGCCGGATAACGAACATCGGTGAGATACAAACCTTGCGGCGGTGCCGTTACACCGGCCTTATCGCGATCTTTACTGGCCAGTACTTCAGTTACCCAGTCAACAGACTGTTTACCCTCACCCACCGCCGTTATAACGCCCATTATATTGCGGACCATGTGATGTAAAAATGAACGGGCGACCACATCGACAGCAATACAATCATCATGCCGGCTGATATGGATGGCATCCAACGTTTTAACAGGACTTTTGGCCTGGCATTCGCGGGCCCGTAACGCGGAAAAATCATGTTGGCCGAGCAATAAATTAGCGGCCTGCTGCATTTTATCGATATCCAGCGGCTTATAAAACCACCACATCCGCTGATGCTGAATAGCACTGCGACTTAGCCGGTTGAGCAGTAAATAGCGATAACGACGTTGTTCTGCACTAAATCGGGCATGAAAGTCATCACTGACTGGCTGCGCCCAATTCACTGCAACATCACTGGGTAAATTGGAATTTATCCCTAACAACCAATTGCGGGATAATCGCTGTGCTTGTGTATCAAAATGCACCACCTGATTGAGGGCATGGACACCGGCATCAGTACGACCGGCGGCGTTAACAGTTATCGGCTGGTCAGCGACTTGCGATATGGCTTTTTCCAGCGCTCCCTGAATGGTGCGTTGTTGCGGTTGGGCCTGCCAGCCATTAAATAAACTACCGTCATATTCGACGCCCAGCGCAATTCGCATACCTGCAACGTTATACTAATGAATCGAGCAGAACCTGTGCCCGTTGTTTTTGTTCATCAGTACCTTCGCTGACTACTTCCTGCAAAATACCGCGCGCACCATCCGGATCACCCATATCGATATAGGCTGCTGCTAAATCCAGCTTGGTTTCGGCTTCATCAACTTCATCAAAGCCACTGAAATCAAAGTCCAAATCGTCCTGCGCATCGCCAAGTTCAAGCTCCTGCATGGCGACTTTTTCAGCTTCACTGTCTACCTCAGACTCAGTTTCATCGTCGTCATCCATATCCAGTGAAATGGGTTGTACTGACTCGTCTAAAGGCGGTTGTTGCTCATCTGATGATTGCCAATCGGCAAAGTCGTTATCTTCTTCGTTATCATCCAGATCGAGATGAATCGGCTCCAGACCATCTGACGATACTTTTTCATCCGTTTGCATACTGCGGGAATCATCAAAATCAACAGCTGATAAATCGTCCGTTTCAGCTTCTTCAGGCTGGGCGGTCGACGCGGTTGTTGTCATCTCGTCATCGGCCTGATATTGCGAAACATCAAAATCAATAGATGACGCAGCTTCACCTTCTGAAGTGTCTAACTGATAAGCTGATGGCTCCGCTTCCGATGTAGCGTCGTATGACTCGGTA
>CAYYRO010000019.1:11767-23802 GCA_964474075.1 uncultured Methylophaga sp. | reverse complement strand
CGCTGGCTGCTGTTCTTTAAAACGCTCGTCATTGGGCATTAATGCTAATCCCCAAACCCGAACATCAGGCCACTGGCTATCTGCTTCATCAATATTGCTGTCAGCAAGCACATTATTAAATTCAGTCGCTTTATTCTGTTTGAACAAAACGAACAGTAATTTGGCTGCTACGGCTTTATTTTCCGGCGCTAAATGATAGGCTTGTTCCAGCGCTGTACGTGCCTGAACATAATCAGCATAACCAACAAACATATCGGCTTGTTCAACCAGTTCGTCTACCGTTTTTTCTGGTTGCTCTGAACTGCTCGCAACCTCTGTGACTTCCGGCGCCACCATGGCATTGCTGGCAGCATCATCAATATCGGCTTGTTTGTGAGTATCTTCGCTGACATCACCGATGGCTTCTTCCCAGGTTTGTTCCTGACGGCGATGACGAACAACCAGCCAGATCAATAACAGAAGCAGTAAAAAGCCGAGCAACAGCTCCATCAGATAGCTGCTGACAAAGGCTTTGCCAGCGTCAAGATAATTGGCTGCGGCGGGTTTATCTGCCGGTGCAAGAGCCGGCTCATCGGTATTAACTTCAGTCACGTCTTCAGCCATAACATTGGCATCGTTATCTTGCTGAGCCGGAGCGCTTTCGTTGTCGGTATCAAGTGTCGCCAAGGGCTGGTTAGCATCGGCCGTAACTGAATCATTCTCGAGCATTGACTGCAGACGCGCCATGTCTTCATCTTTTAACGACAGCAATCGACGCATGGTTTCGAGCTGTTCTTCCATCGCGTCCATGCGTTCTTTGAAGTCTATGTTTTCCTGATTCTGTGCTTCAATCGTTTCCTGAGCCAATGTCAGTTGCTCATTGAGCGTTTGCACGTCCGGATCGCCTAATTCAGATGGATCTGCTTCGGCATCACCATCATCTGCTGCTGCGACTAATTGCAGCCGTGACGAATCTTCTTGTTGTTGCTGATTATCAGTATTTTCAGTAAGGCCTGTCGTTTCGCCACTATCGCTGCTATCTTCAGCAGCGGTTTCGGTTGTGTCTGCCGTTGGTGCTTCGACGGTTTCCGGCGCTGCTGCAACGTTATTAACCACAGGCTGGGTCGCATTTCGCCATTGTGCTGCTTGTTGATTAACCGCAGTGTTGGCTTGCGCCGGCGATAACTGACGAACAGATGCCGCATCAGGGATACGCAGCGTGGAATCGGCTTTTAGACCATTGATGTTATTTCGCTGAAATGCATTGGGATTGGCGGCCAGCAAAGCCATCATCATCTGCTGCGCCGTAATATCGCTAGCAGGGCGTGTTTGCAGAGCAATTTGCCACAGGGTATCGCCACTGCGTACCTGATAACGATCGGCAGGCATACTGGGCCGGCTTACCGGCGCATCAGCAGCACGTGGCGTGGCTCGTAATGGCGTAGCGGTTGGCTGACTGGGCCGGTTAAAAACGGCTGCCGGCGGATCTAACAACACCGTATATTCACGCAGCATACGGCCTTCACCCGCCGACGCTGTCACCAAAAAATCCAGAAATGGTTCTTTAATCGGTACTTGTGAAGTAATTTTAACCAGTGCCGATGCACCTTGTTCAATTACTTCAAAACGCAACTGCGTCAGCAACAGATTGCGATCCAGACCGGCACGCTCAAAATCACTGGGCGATGCCAGTCTGACATCTAAGTTACCGCGCTCTGTTGCCCGGAGTGAGGTGACTGGAATTTCAGCTTCAAAAGGTTGATTGAGCGCTGAATTAACGGAAATCTGCCCAAGCCCAAAGGCATAAGCAGTTAACGGACTGAGCAGCCCAAGGGCAGCCACCACTGACAAGCTGACAATGCGTTTTTGCGTCATTTACTCTGTCCTTCCATGCACCGCTAATCGGCTACAGATATTTTTCTACCAGAACTTCTGCAATCTGGACACTGTTTAAAGCTGCGCCTTTACGTACATTATCCGCAACCACCCATAAATTCAAACCATTAGGATGGGAAATATCTTCACGAACCCGGCCGATATAAACCGGATCCTGACCAGATGCTTCAGTAACTGCGGTCGGATAACCGCCATCATTTCGCTCATCCAACAACACGATACCCTGTGCTTTTTCATAGAGCGCCATAACTTGCTCAGCAGTAATTTTTTCGCGGGTTTCCAGATGCACAGCTTCTGAGTGACCAAAAAATACCGGTACCCGAACGGCTGTAGGATTCACCTGAATGCTCTTGTCACCCATAATTTTTTGGGTTTCCCAGACCATTTTCATTTCTTCTTTGGTGTAGCCGTTGTCCATGAAGACGTCAATTTGCGGCAACACATTAAAAGCGATTTGTTTTGGATAAACCTCAGCTTCTACCGGACGACCGTTAAGCAGTGCAGCTGTCTGTTTAGCAAGTTCATCCATAGCCGGTTTACCACTGCCAGAGACAGCCTGGTAGGTACAAACATTGATCCGGGTAATACCCACAGCGTCATAAATCGGCTTGATGGCCACCAGCATCTGAATGGTTGAACAATTTGGGTTGGCAATAATGCCACGTTGTTTATAGCCGGCAATCGCTTCAGGATTAACTTCTGGTACCACCAGCGGCACATCATCGTCATAACGGAACTGTGAAGTATTATCAATAACCACACAGCCTGCTGCTGCGGCTTTTGGTGCATAAATTTCTGACACGCTGGCGCCCGGGGAAAACAAACCCACCTGGACTTTGGAAAAATCAAACTCAGCCAAGTCTTCGACAATCAGTGATTTGTTGCCAAATTGCACGGTACTCCCAGCACTGCGCTCGCTGGCAAGTGCATAGACTTTGCCAACCGGGAAATTGCGCTGGTGCAAAATTTCCAGCATGGCTTCACCGACCGCGCCAGTGGCGCCGACAACTGCTACATCTACTTGTTTAGTCACAATTCACCTTTGTTAATTACAGCGCTGCCACAACGGCATCGCCCATTTCAGAAGTGGATACCTTACGCATCCCCGCTGAGAAAATATCGGCGGTTCTCAATCCTTGATCTAATACCTTACTCACCGCCTGCTCAACTCTGTCAGCCATCGCCGGCTGATTCAGGGTATATCTGAGCATCATAGCAGCTGACAAAATGGTTGCCAGTGGATTGGCAATATTTTGGCCGGCAATATCCGGCGCACTGCCATGAATAGGTTCATACATACCTTTTCGATTGGCGTCCAAAGAAGCCGATGGCAACATGCCAATTGAACCGGTCAGCATCGATGCACAATCTGACAAAATATCGCCAAACATATTAGTGGTCACCATGACATCAAACTGTTTAGGCGCACGCACCAATTGCATCGCTGCATTATCAACATACATATGACTCAATTCGACATCCGGATAATCTTTACCAATCCGGATCATGGTGTTGCGCCACAGTTCAGTAGACTCCAATACATTGGCTTTATCCACCGAACAGACCCGCTTATCGCGCTGACGGGCAATTTCAAAAGCCACCCGGCCAATGCGTTCAATTTCGCTTTCCCGGTAAACCAATGTGTTGAAGCCTTCCAGCTCACCATTTTCCAGAGTACGAATGCCGCGTGGCTGACCGAAATAAATACCACCGGTCAGTTCACGGACAATCATCAGATCCAGCCCGGCAACGACTTCTGGTTTCAAAGTCGAAGCATCCGCTAACTGTGGATACAACAACGCAGGACGTAAATTGGCAAATAAACCAAGTTCTGAACGAATACCCAACAATCCTTTTTCAGGACGCACACTGATATCCAGCGATTCCCATTTATAACCGCCTACCGCGCCTAATAAAATGGCATCACTTTGTTTGGCTAAGGACAGCGTTTCGGCTGGCAATGGCGAGCCGGTTTCATCATAGGCAGCGCCGCCAATCAAACCATTTTCGAGACTGATATCCAGACCATCTTGTTGTAATGCGTTTAATACTTTTACGGCTTCAGCAACAATTTCCGGGCCAATACCGTCACCGGCCAGAACAGCAATTTTTTGGGTCATTTTATTATCTTTTATTAAATTTAAATCAGCTAAACAGCCACGGCGCTTCCGTTTGCCGGCGCGCTTCATAAGCCTTAATCGCATCGGTATGCTGCAAGGTCAAACCGATATCATCCAGCCCCTCCAGCAAACAATGCTTTTTGAAACTATCAATGACAAACGGAATTTTTTCACCATCTGCCAGCTGAATTTCCTGCGCGTGCAAATCAACGGTCAGCTGATAGCCCGGGTTGGCTTCAACAATGGCAAATAACTTATCCACAATGGCTTCATCCAGCGGAATCGCCAAAATACCGTTCTTGCTGCTGTTGCTGAAGAAAATATCAGCAAAACTAGTCGCAATAATCACTTTAATACCGAAATCGGCTAATGCCCACACCGCATGTTCACGGCTGGAGCCACAGCCAAAATTTTCCCGTGCCAATAAAATAGTGCCGCCCTGATAACGCGGTTGATTAAGCACAAACTCCGGATTTTTTGGCCGCTCACTGCAATCCTGTCCAGGTTCACCGTGATCCAGATAACGCCATTCATCAAACAGATTAGGGCCGAAACCTGTACGTTTAATCGACTTTAAAAACTGTTTGGGAATGATCGCATCAGTATCGACATTCGGCCGGTCCAGCGGAATGACCGTACCGGTTTCTACAGAGATTTTTTGCATTTCTTCCTCAAATTTTAGCGGCCGGTTACTGGTCTAATAACTGTACATCGCCGTTCACTTCATCATATTGTTGGCGTAGTTCGTCAATCGAACGGGTTGTCGCGTCTTCAATACCCGATTTCAACACAACAATTTCTACCCGCCGATTCTGCGCACGATTGGCAGCACTGTCATTAGGCAATAACGGCCGGGTATCGGCATAACCTTCAAGCACAAAACGCTCAGCCGGCATTTCGTTGTGAGCCAGTAATTCATGAACAACCGACGTTGCCCGTGATGTTGATAATTCCCAGTTGGAACGATAACGCGCCGTATTGATCGGTATATTATCCGTGTGACCGGCAACAGCAATCAAGCCATCTGTTTCAATGAGCACATCATGAATAGTTTTTAGAATAGGTACGAAAGCCTGATTCAATGTTGCGTCACCCGATGGAAATGAACCCTTTTCACGGATTCGGATAACAATTCGGTTTTGCTGATTTTCAACCTCAATCAGGCCTTCTTCAATTTCGGTTTTCAGTGCTTTTTTAAATTCTTCCGCCTCTTCTGCGGTTTGTCGGGCCACTTCCTGGGCTGCTGCTTCGGCATCCATGGTAACCTTCAGAACTTCACGGGGATCATCTATCGTTTGCTGCTGAACAATCTTTAAAGGTGTAGGTTTCGGCTCACCGGGGCTGAATTCCTGGGCAATAATACTGGTGCCCATAGGAATTTCTTGAGCGGGTATGTCACGCTGTACCCCGAAGGCCATTTCCATCGATTCTACAATTTGTTTAAATTTGATGGCATCAATTTCGGCAAATGACAATAACAACACGAAAAAACACATTAACAGCGACATCAAATCAGCAAATGTCGCCATATAAGACGGCAAGCCTTTTTTTTGCTGTTGAGCAAAGCGCTGGTTTTCGTTTTCATTCATGATAGCAAAACTTATCAGGCTGGAGCGGTTTGTTCAGTATCGCCATTGTCGCGCATTGACGACGGCAGAAAATTCTTCAGTAATTCTTCCAGCACTTTTGGATTCTGACCTTCCTGAATACCCATCACACTCTCGATAATGATGTTTTTATTCATCAGCTCTTCACCACTTCGTAGCGCTAACTTATCAGCAATAGGCAAGGCGAACATATTGGCAATCATCGCCCCGTAGAGTGTTGTTAACAGAGCAATGGCCATGGCCGGGCCAATGGCTTTGGGATCGGACATATTCGACAGCATTTGCACCAGGCCCACTAAAGTACCAATCAACCCCATTGCCGGCGCTGCATCACCAATTTGCTGAAAAATCTGCTGGCCGATGCGATGACGGTTAACGGTTTCATTCATCTCGGTAATTAACGCTTTACGCACGACCGCAGGCTCATGACCATCGACCAGCATTCTTATCCCAAGCGACAAAGCCGGAATATTGACTTCCTGACGTTCCAGCGCCAACAATCCTTCTTTACGGGCAACAGTGGCCAACCGAACAACTTCAGCGATGATTTCATCGGGCTGCACACTGCGATGCAAAAAAGCTTTAGTAGTGGTTTTGAGGGAATTAATAAATTGCTTCAGGGTGAAACGCATCATCACCACCGCAAAGGTGCCGCCAAACACGATTAGAAATGACGGCATATTAAGAAAGGTACTGGCTGCGGCTCCAAACGCTATCGTTGCAACAATCAATGTCCAGGCAAGTAGAAAACCTAATAGCGTCGCTAAATCCACTGTATCTCACTCCTTAAATAAGCCCGCCAAAATGCCCATTTTAACCAATGACACCCAAAATCAACAGGTGCACAAGACACTTTAACGCGATTGATATTTGCGCCGATAATACAGACGCCATGCTGGTAGCAGTGCCAATAACAAAATAAATCCAATCGTCCACAAAGGCCACCATACCGGTGAATTCCATTGCGCCTGCAGTTTTTCACGAAGCGCCACATCAATGCGCTGATATTTCATCGTGTTATTGGCCATCAAATGGGTTTTAATATTTTTATTCCAGGCGTGAAACAGCGTAAATCGCTTGGGATGAAATCCCCAAATCCATGGCGCATCGTGACGGGCGATTTCCACCATTTTATCAATGACCTGCTGACGTTGTTCACCATCCGGTAATATCCGCATTTGTTCAAACAGGGCATCAAACTCAGGATTCTGATAGTTAGCGGCATTTTCACCACTGAATAATGCTTTACCATTAGGCCCGTATAGCAAAAACAAAAAGTTCTCCGGATCCGGATAATCGGCGTTCCAACCCCATTGGAATATCTGGGCTGTACCATTACGCATTTTTTCCTGAAAACGATTGTAATCTGTGCTGCGCACGACCAGTTGGATATTTAATTTACGGAACTGTTTACGCACCCAGTCAAATTGCGCCTTACTATCCGGTCCACGATTGGTGACATCAAAATATAACACCAATGGCTCACCGGTTTTAGCATCACGGCCGTTGGGATAACCGGCTTCGGCAAGTAATTGTTTCGCCTCGCTAATCGGTTTTGTACGTGGCGCACCATCAACCCAATCATAAACCGTGTTATCAATACCACTCTTATCATCCCGATAGCCAAAAATTCCCGGTGGTATCGGTCCTTGCGCCGGGATCCCCTGACCATTAGCAAAAATACTGATGTTTTCTTCCTGATCAACGGCAATGGCGATAGCATGTCGTAATTTGCGAGCGCGTTCGGTATAGCCGCCGACAACAGGATCCAACATATTGAAGCCCATGTAAAAAGTGGTGGTACCCACCGCTGATTGCAGTGCAATACCTAACTCCTTCATGCTTTCACTGAGTCCGAAATCACCGGATGCAGAAATGTTAATTGCCTGATCAAAACTGTCTGAGGTCAGCGCACTGAGATCGTAATAACCCTGCAAAAACTTATTCCAATATGCGGTGCTTTCTTTTTCGAGGGTAAACACGATGCGATCAATAAACGGCATGGTTTTGCCGGCGTCGGTCAGCAATCCGGCCGCCTCGTCGCCGACCTCGCCTTCGCGGGGATAACGCTCCCCATGAAACAGTGGATTTCGGACCAGCGTCATGCGCCGGTTAGGATCATTTTCCTGCAAATAGTAAGGCCCCGTACCCACCGGATACCAGTCGAGGGTAATATTTTTGCGTTGCAGACCGGGCTGCTGATAAAAGTTTGCGACCTCCCAGGCAATAGGGGCAAAAAAAGGCATGGCCAGCCAATATTTCAATTGCGGATACTGGCCATAAACGGTGATTTGATAGCGGTATTTATCCAGCGCTTTGACACCGTTTAACCGAAAATCACGTAAATCTATCGTCTCATTACTTGCCTGGGCTTCAGACAGTATTTTATTAAATTCCCGTAAGCCGACGATATACTCGCTCATCAAACCGAAGATCGGCGAATGCACCTGAGGATTGGCCAGCCGTTTAATTTGATATACATAGTCCTGCGCCTGTAATTCACGGCTGCTGTGCAGGGCAAAATCAGTGAGGGTGTCAATGTTGTCCAGCTCATCATCCGTGAGCTGGTGATAGCGCAAATCACCGTTATCATCGCGAACAAAAGCTGGATGCGGCTGAAAAGCAATACCAGGACGAATGGTAATGGTGTACTGACTAAAAGCTATATCGCCGGGATCTGCATCAGCTGGTAATGGCTCTCCCGCACTATCCAGAAACACCAGCTCAGGCATTTTTTCAGCGGTCAGCGGTTCCAGTTGGTATGGGCGTTTCAGATAATGATATTGTAGCGGCGGCTCGTACACCTGCCCGGTAATCAATGTTTCATTAGAACTATATGAACGCGCCGGGTCGAGGTGTTTGGGCCTTAGATTAAACGAGGTATAGAGCACCGTTTCATCAGCCTCAGGAGGCGGATAAGGTGAATTAATCGCTTGTTGATCACAGCCACTGAGCCACAGCAGGCAAGTCATCAGGATCAGGACTGTACTACGCATGATACTCCGTCATTAGGCTGATCAAGGCATGATTATAGCCGTATTCGGCCGGCCTTGCCTCTTCCCGTTAATGGCAAAATCGGGTAAGTTAATCGGCTTTATTACATCAGGAGACACCCATGGGATTTTTACAGGGTAAACGCGTATTGATTGTCGGCGTTGCCAGCAATCGTTCTATCGCCGCCGGTATCGCCCACGCCATGGCCCGTGAAGGTGCCGAACTGGCGTTTACTTATCAAAATGACAAGCTTAAATCCCGCGTTGAAAAAATTGCTGCGGAATGTGGCAGCAATCCGGATCTGCTGTTCCCCTGCGATGTCAGTTCGGATGAACAAATCAGCGCCGTATTTGACGCTTTGGCAAAGCACTGGGACGGTCTCGACAGCATTGTCCACTCAGTGGCGTTTGCGCCGCGTGAACAATTACAGGGCAGTTTTGTAGATAGCGTCACCCGTGAAGGGTTTTCTGCCGCCAACGATATCAGTGCCTACAGTTTTGCTGCATTGGCCAAAGCCGGTAAAGCCATGCTGGCCGGCCGTAATGGCGCTTTGCTGACCTTAAGTTATCTGGGCGCTGAGCGGGCTATTGATAATTACAATGTTATGGGCGTTGCCAAAGCAGCATTGGAAGCCACTGTTCGTTATATGGCTTATTCATTGGGCCCTGATGGTATTCGTGTCAACGCGGTTTCTGCCGGTCCTATTAAAACACTGGCCGCTGCCGGTATTGGTGACTTTGGCAAAATGCTGGCTTACGGTGAACGTAATTCACCATTACGTCGTAATGTCACCATTGAAGAAGTCGGTAATGTCGGTGCGTTTTTGTGCTCCGATCTGGCATCGGGTATCACTGGTGAAATCACGTATGTTGATGGCGGCTACAATATTGTCGGCATCGGCGATAAATAAGACCACTATGGCAATTTGATATTAAAACAGGGCATTTCGGTGCCCTGTTTTGTATTCAGTGTATGCCCGGTATTTAAGGACGCATCATGTCACCCAAACTAGCAACCCGGTTATTGATTGGCATCATTATCGGTGCCATCGGTGGTGTATTAACTGGCTGGTTTTTTGCCGATTTCAGTCAACAAATCAGCTGGCTGGGGACGTTGTTCCTCAATGCGCTGAAAATGACGATTGTGCCACTGATTTTAGCAGCTGTTATCAGTGGTATCGGTTCACTGGGTGATATTCGGCAAATGGGCCGTCTGGGTGGTATGACTGTCACTTATTATCTGATTACCAGCGCACTGGCAGTGTTAATCGGCTTGCTGATGGTCAACTGGATTTCACCGGGCAGCGGTATCAGTCTGGGTAGTCCTGAAGTACCAGCGCATATTCTCGAAAAACAGGATACCGGCCTTGCTGATATTGTGCTGTCGATGGTGTCGCCCAATCTGATTGCCTCGGCGGCAGATATGCAATTGCTGCCACTAATCGTCTTTGCCATTATTTTTGCTTTGGCACTGAGCACATTAGGCGAACGAGGCCGTCCAGTATTTGCGTTATTTGATGGTATTAATGAAGCCATGATGAGACTGGTGGTGTGGATCATGTTTCTGGCGCCTATCGGCATTTTTGCGTTGATTGCCGCCCGTTTGGGACAGGCTGGGGGCGGTCCGGAATTTTTTGCAGAAATCAAAGCCGTCGGTCTGCATGTACTGACGGTGTTGTCCGGCTTATTAGTGCATTTTCTGGTGCTATGTCTGATCCTGAAACTGCTCAGTGGCCGCGGCTTAGCTTATTTAAAGGGTTTGAGTCAGGCGCTGGTCACCGCGTTTGGGACAGCCAGTTCCACCGCTACCCTACCGCTGACTATGGAAAATACCCGTCAGCAAGGTGTTAGTGATAAATCAGTAAAATTTGTGCTGCCGCTGGGCAGTACCGTCAATATGAACGGTACGGCCTTGTATGAGGCAGCAGCCGTTATGTTTATCGCGCAGGCCTATGGCATTGATTTGAGTTTTGCGCAGCAGTGTATTGTCTTTATTACCGCAACACTGGCAGCCATTGGCGCTGCCGGTATTCCGGAAGCCGGACTGGTTACGATGGTTATCGTGTTGTCCGCTGTTGGCTTACCACTTGAAGGTATTGCCTTGTTGTTGTCAGTAGACTGGTTTTTGGACCGGTTTCGTACTGTGGTCAACGTTTGGGGCGATACTGTAGGTGCAGCCATCGTCGACAAAAAAATGCAAAAAAAAGGCGCTTAACGCGCCTTTTTCTTTAACCGCTGCTCTCAGCCTTATTCAGGCGTTGAGGCAATACGATCTTCAAAAATTTCGATCTCAGCCTCTTCACGTAAACTGTCAATAAAGGCTTCTATTGCACTATTGGCATTAAGACGAGCCAAATTAGCAGACAACGCTTCTTTTTGTTCATCGGTAGCAGCACTGTCAGCGCCGTCTTTAACGTCATTCAAAACAACAACGATATAGTTGCCATTTTCAGCAGTAAAGCCGCTGACTGATTGTTGCTGGCTGCGCGGCATTGCAAAGGCATGTTCCAGCACTTGCTCACTAATACCATCGCTGTCGCGGCCATAAAACTTTGCTGGCTGCCATTGTGAGTCTTCAAACACGCTTTCAGCAGCAGTGCCGTCCTTAATTTTGGCAATTTTGGCTTTGCCATCCGCTACCGCTTTCTCCATCGCAGCTTCATATCGCAGTTGCTCTTCGATAGCCGGTCCAACTGACTCAAACGACAATGGTGTTGCCGGGATATATTCATTTTTGCGGATGACCACCAAATCGGTTTCGCCCAGTTCCAGTGCCGGACTGTTTAAATCCTGATTTAAAACATCTTCACTGAATGCTGCTTCCAGAACTTTAGGTTCGGCACTGATTTCGTTACTACCACCATCCCGGGTGAATAACCCAGTGGTCTCAACAGGCAATGATAAAGCTTCGGCAGCAATATCCAGGCTTTCAGGATTTTCATAGGTAAGATTAGCCAGTTGATCAGCCATATCAAAAAACTGCTGGCGGGCCATTTGACGACGATACTGTTGTTCAATCTGATCTCTGGCATCAGCAAAGTCAGCACCAGCCGGCGCATCAATTTCAGTCAACTTGATGAGGTGATAACCAAACTCTGTTTGCACAGGTTCACTTATTTCTCCTACTTCAAGACCAAATACCGCTTCCTCGAAAGCTGGTGCCATGACATCACGCTGGAAAAAGCCTAAGTCGCCACCCATTTCACTGGAACCGGGATCTTGAGAATGCGCTTTAGCCAACTCGGCAAAATCGGCACCGTCTTTTAATTGTTGTGCCAAATCTTCAATTTTGGCTTTGGCTTCAGCACCGTCACCTTCGATCAAAATGTGGCTGGCACGACGTTGTTCAGGGCCGACAAATTGTTCGCGGTTATCGGCGTAAAAAGCTTTTAATTCGTTGTCTTCAACGTCAATCGCTTCTGCCAATTTGTCTGCGGATA
>CAYYRO010000019.1:3207-11757 GCA_964474075.1 uncultured Methylophaga sp. | reverse complement strand
GCTCTGGCGCCGTGTAAGCAGCCTGATTAGCTTCATAATATTTACGAGCGGCATTGTCATCCAGCGTTATCTCATCCAGATAACGGTCAATTGACAACACACCGTAGGCGATTTCCCGTTGTTGATTCTCCAGACGTAACAGGCGCTGAACTTCATGGTCAGAAGCTAGAGCGCTGCGGTCTATATATTGTGTCAATTGCTGGCTGAGCAAATCATTACGCAACTGTGCTTCATATGCCGATGGTGTAAAACCCGCCCGGCCTAACACCATTTGATATTGTTCTATATCGAACTGACCATCCACCTGAAATGCTTCCGTGTTACGGACAAACTGAGCAATTTGACCATCCGGAACACGTTGTCCCAGCGCTTTTGCGGTATCGAGTATTAAACGCTGTTCAATCAGATCGTCGATGATAGCGAGGCGAATAGCACTGCCCTGAAACATCTGTGGATCAAAATCATCGCCCAATGTACTGCGCATTTGATCGCGATATTGCTGTAAAGCGCGTTGTAAGTCCGATTGATTAATATCGTCACCATTAACTGTCGCGACGACGACTTCATTTTCGCCAGTTAAATAAGAATCCAAGCCCCACAGTGCAAAAGGAATACTGATCAGACCCACAATCAACCAGGCAACCCAGCCCTGAGCTTTTTCACGGATAAAATGCAACATAGCGTCGAACCTTCAATAATGAAATTGCGTTAATCAGGCAAAAAAAAAGGCGCAATGAATGCGCCTTTTTTTCGTGATGGCGGAGCGGACGGGACTCGAACCCGCGACCTCCGGCGTGACAGGCCAGCATTCTAACCAGCTGAACTACCGCTCCTGTTATTCCTGGTGGGTGCTGAGGGGATCGAACCCCCGACCCTCGCCTTGTAAGGGCGATGCTCTCCCAGCTGAGCTAAGCACCCCAAGAAAAACGACTAGTTTACAGCATCCTTCAGGGCTTTGCCAGCCTTAAATGCAGGAATTTTAGCTGCAGCAATTTTGATTTCTTCGCCGGTGCGTGGGTTACGGCCAGTGCGAGCAGCACGCTCACGAACAGAGAATGTACCAAAGCCAACCAAAGTGACTTGATCGCCTTTGCTGAGGGCTTTTGTAACAGCAGAAGTAACACCGTCAACAGCTTGTGCTGCTTTTGCTTTAGAGATATCTGCAGCTGCAGCAACTGCATCGATTAATTCAGATTTATTCACAGCTTAATTCCTCATGTCATTTGTATAGTTATATCGTCGAGTCCCAATCGCCGCCAATCCACGGGCCTATTGGTTGTGTGTATCTAACTACAGCAAAATCAGTGTGTCAAGACAGCGTCAGGCGTTTAACCACCTAATCAAAAGGATTTGTGAACAAGGTCTAAACACTGATCTGTCGATGCCTTGCAACGCCGCAGCAACTTAAATTCGTGGAGACTTTTTAACCTTGAACTGATAACAACCGGGCTAATGCAACAAACTGTTCAATACTGACTGTTTCCGGACGCTGTTCAGGCGAAACATCTACTGACTTAAGTTGATCCGGATTTACTAGTTTTTTCAAGGTATTAGCAATGGTTTTTCGGCGCTGACTAAAGGCCTGTGTAACCAGTTTATTCAGTTGCACACTATCCACTTGCCCGCCTAATGGTTTACTACGGGGCTGAAGATAAATGATAGCTGAGTTCACTTTTGGGGGAGGATCAAATGCTTCTGGTGGCACATCAAATAAAGCTTCTGCCGCACATTGATATTGCAGCATAATTGTCAACCGACCGTATTGTTTACTACCTGGTACAGCACAAATGCGCTCGACGACCTCTTTTTGCAGCATAAAACACATATCATCAATAACAGCGGATTGTTCCAATAAATGAAACAACAATGGCGTCGTGATGTTATATGGCAGGTTGCCAATCACTCGGAGTTTTTCGCCGTCGGCTGCCAAAGGCAAATAATTAAACTGCAGTGCATCAGCATTATGCAGCGTCAGGTTATCAGCATCTTTGAACTGCGTTACCAGCAGCGGTGCCAAATCCCGATCCAGCTCAATCACGTCCAGTCTGGCACCAGAAGCCAGTAGCGGTGCCGTTAACGCACCTCGACCGGGACCAATTTCTACAAGATGCTGATTTGGCTCAGGACTGATTGCCGTGATAATGGCATCAATAATTGCATCATCATGCAAAAAATTCTGACCAAACCGCTTACGGGCCTGAGGGTAAAGGGTATTTTGCCGACTCATAATGATTGCTGCTCAGTAAGCCATTGGGCCATATTAACGGCGGCCAGAAGGCTACCTACATCTGCTTTGCCGGTCGCTGCCAAATCCAGAGCTGTACCGTGATCTACTGAAGTACGGATAAATGGCAGTCCCAAGGTAATATTAACGGCTTCACCAAAACCTGCATGCTTCAACACCGGCAACCCCTGATCATGGTACATCGCCAGTACTACGTCATATTCTGGCAAGCGGCTTTTGACAAAAATAGTATCAGCCGGCCAGGGGCCGCTGACGGCAATACCCTGTTCAGCGGCTTTTTTTAATACCGGTTCAATCACATCGATTTCTTCCCGGCCCAAATGGCCACCTTCACCGGCATGAGGATTCAGACCACAAACAGCAATTTTAGGCTGATTGAGGCCAAATTGTTGTTGCATGCTTTGCTGGATGATTTCAATAACACGTAATAGATCCGGCTGATTAATCGCGGTACTGACAGCACTTAATGGTAAATGCGTTGTGGCGAGCGCCACTCTGAGATCCGGCGTAGCCAGCATCATGACGACTTTATTAACACCACCGTGTTCAGCAAAAAACTCGGTATGACCACTAAAACTAATACCGGCATCATTAATAATGCCTTTATGTACTGGCGCCGTGATGACAGCAGCAAATTGGTTCTGCATGCAGCCATCTGCTGCGATTGCCAGAGTTTGCAAAACATAATTGGCATTAGCCGCATTAAGCTGGCCAGCGACTACTTTGTCAGCGAGTTTAACCGGCATATAACAAATATGCCCTGCCTGACTTGCTACCGCTGGCTGATTAAAATCGACTTGGTGAAGCTCAACATTAATTCCCAGTTGCGCAGCACGCTCAGCCAGCAGCGATGGATCCGCGATGACCACCAATTCATGTGCAAAACTTGATTGTGACAGCATGACAACCAAGTCCGGACCAATACCGGCGGGTTCACCGGCGGTCACGGCCAGACGTTGTGGTTTAATCAAGAGTCGCGATACTCGACGTAAGCCTCGTCGCGCAGGGCACGCAGCCAACTTTCCAGTTCTTCTTCAACTTTACGCTGCCGCAGCTGTTCACGGGCTTTATTACGATTAAATTCTTCCGCCATATTTTCTTCACGGCGATCTTCTACTTTAATCAAATGCCAGCCAAAGCGACTTTTAAAAACATCGCTGATTTCGCCTTCAGCTAGCGCATTCATTTTTTCTTCAAATTCCGGCACCATGGCACCCGGACTGGTCCAACCAAGGCTACCACCTTCAATCGCCGAACCGGTATCCTCAGAATGTGAACGGGCAAGTTCCGTAAAATCTTCCCCATTGATTATCCGTTCCCGCAGCTGCAGCAAACGTTTCTCAGCTTCTTCATCAGTGACGACTTCATTGGTTTTGATCAGGATATGGCTGGCCAGTGTCTGCTTAACAAGATGGGTTTCTTCGGTTTTCTTTTCGGCAACCCGGACGATGTGATAACCACTGCCGCTGCGGATAACATCACTGGCTTCGCCTTCTGCCAGGGTCGGCACAACGTCAGCAAATAAAGATGGCAATTCACCTTGCTTACGCCAGCCAAGTTCACCGCCTTCAAGCGCATTCTGACCATCCGAGTAACCGGCTGCGACTTCAGCAAAATCACCACCGTCAGCCAGCAGTTGTTGAATAACGGCTAACTGCTCTTCAGCCGCCTGAACTTCTTCGGGTGAAGCGGCTTCCGGCAGGCTCACCAGAATGTGCTGTAAACGATAGGAAGCTTCAGCATCGCCTTGCAGTGTTTGCGTTGCCAGAAAGTTATCAATTTCACGGTCAGAAATGACGATACTATCTTCAACCTGGGCTTTACGTAGTCGTGTGATAATCATTTCTTCGCGAATATTCTCGCGAAAATCGGTAAAGTTATAACCATCGCCCTCAATAACATCACGAAATTGACGTAACGTCAGATTATTGTTTTGCGCAATTTGTGCCAGTGCCGCATTCAATGCATCATCGGCCACACGAATGCCGGTCTCTTCAGCTCGTTGCAATTGGATACGCTGCATAATCAGTCTTTCCAAAACCTGACGACGCAGTATATCTGGCGGTGGCATAGCGCCTTCACGCTGACGGATTTGCTGACGAACGGTTTGCGTCATCTCTTGCAGTTCACTGTCGAGAATTACATCGTCATTAACGACTGCAATAATCCGATCCAGTGGCTCAGCCATTACACTGCCAGCAAATAACAAAGCGGCGATTACATACTTAATCATGAAAAATGCTGTACTCCGTTCAGGATTGCAGATTTTAACGTGCTGGCGTGACAAATTCTAAGCTTGCCAAACACATCACATAATTTGACCGGACATCATACCGAAAGTTGAGTTTATTCGTAGCCGATTATGCTTTCCTGAAGCAAATTATCGGTTTTGTTACCAAAACTGCCCAGCCCTTTCAGCTGAATTTCGACAAAGAAAGCTGTATTGCGCTCATCGCTATTAATGTCATTTATATAGTCACGAAATACAAAGCGGGTTGCCCAGCAGCAACTGTTGTATTCAAAACCAGCCAGGGTTTCCAGCGTTCGCTGGTCATCCAGTGAGCGGTAATAACGGCCAATCACACTCCAGGTATCATTGATTGGAACGCTGGCCGAAATATCCACTTGTTCCAGACCAATGATATTACTGAACTGAGTATCAAGCTCACCTTCTCGGCGATAACGATGCGAAATATTAAATACACCGCCATTATCGCCCCGATAACGCAGTTGCGTGGTGCCGACCGAGGTACGGTTATTGTCTGGATCCCATTGAATTTGTCCTGCGGCGGTCCAGTTTTCGGTAATGCTGGCTATGACTTCTGCGATATAGTCAGAGTCACTGCGCTCTTGTTCCTGCTGATTCGACAGCAAGGTCACGTTGCGATTGGCGTAATACTGGATTTGCCCGAGCGTAACCGCTAAACGCTCACGACCGGTTTCTTCATCAATGACCCGGCTGGTTAAAGCCAATGATAATTGATTGGCATCCCCGACTCGGTCAGGACCGGTAAAACGATCATGACTGAACAGACTGCCCATCGTGAATGTACGCAGATTGGTATCAAACAACGGAATATCATCTTGATCCCGCTCGGGTATATATAAGTAGAAAGCCCGTGGCTCCAGAGTCTGGATAAAGCTACTGTCGGCAAATTTTAACGGCCGCTCAAATACCAGGCCGCTGTCCATACTCAAGATCGGCACAGTACGGGAAATTGAACTCTCCTCAAATTGTGGCTGACGATCCAGATTGTCCAATGAATAATAGCTTTGCTTGAGTGCCACCCGCGGCGTGACAAAGGCACCGGCGTTGCCCCATGGCAAACTGATAGAAGGCTCCATATCTAAACGCTGACCGGTAATCCGCTCATTACTGTCAAAAGAGACAAATTCACTTTCCAGCTCATAGGTCAGACCCAGCGCCTGATCAGGTAAAAAGCCCCGCAAAGTCAGTTTGGGTAATTGTTGATAAGGTTCGACAACATCCAGCAATAAACTTTGGTAGCCTTGGGCTCTGGCGTTAAATCGCCAGATATCACCGCTATAGTTAACCATCGCTAAACGGTTGAGGTAAGAAGTACTACTGATACTCAGATTACCACTGAAATCTTCAAGATAATTACGATCCGACACATAGTTGTAATCGACATAATTAGACCAGCGAGAACTGAAACGTCCCTGATGCTGCCAGCTGAAAAGCTTACGATCTTCCTGATAATAAGGATTGATATCATCACCATCACGGCGCAGGTTATCGCTTCCCAAAAAACCGGCGCTCAACATGCCATTGGAATTCTCGGTCAGATAGCGGTACTCACCATTAAGTTGTAAACCGCGATCTGACATATAACGTGGCGTAATAGTGGCATCCTGATCCGGCGCGATATTCCAATAATAAGGTGTACTGAGATCAAAACCTGTTTCATCACTACTACCGATAGAGGGGATCAAAAACCCTGATTTACGCTCATCACTCAGTGGAAAACTAATATAGGGCGTGTAAAAAACCGGTACACCTTTCAGGCGAAGTACCACATCCTCTGCCGTACCCACCGCGGTTTCGTGATTCAGATTGACCTCATCGGCTTCCAGAATCCAGAATTCGTCGTCTTCGGCACAGGTAGTATAGGTCGCATCATTCAAATCGGTTTTAGTTGTGCCCTGACGTAATACATAAGAGGCATTACCCCGGGCATTCATTTGACGAATACGATAAGCGGCATCAATCATCGCGCCCCGCTCGTCCAACAAAGACCATTCGGCCTGCTCGGCTTCAATCAGAATTTCACTGTCACGCAATTTAACATCGCCCTGGGCGGTGACTTCTTCCTGCAAACGATTATAGGTGGCACGATTGGCGTTAAGTTTCTGGTTACCCCGCAGCACCTCCACATCACCGGTAAACACCGAGGTACCATTTTCAACAATTTGCGCATTATCGGCATCAACATTAACTTCACTGAGCTCGGGATTTAAGCCAGCTGGCATAAACATATCGTTATCAGGACGGTCACATCTTGCCGGGATGATATTCGTGTCAAAAGCAAAGCTACTGGGGCTGTAACAGGCAAAAAGGCCAGCGGTTAATATCATCAGTTTGCGCATGTGCATCCTCGAGCAGCTGACACGGCCGTGAAAAACGCCGCCTTAGTCCAATAATTAAGCTCCAATTTATCGCATACTCAACGCCAATCATCAAATATCCGCCCCGGGATTTAATCAGAGCTTATAAATTCATCTAAAACATCAATCACTTAACAAATATGCTCATCATCAGATCGGCGCTAAGCCGCCAGCCAATGCCGCCCGCCATGAAGTTTTTTTCAAATATTGTGTTGACAGCCAAAAGCCAAATCCCTATAGTGTGCGCTTCCTTTCGGGGGCTATAGCTCAGCTGGGAGAGCGCCTGCATGGCATGCAGGAGGTCGGCGGTTCGATCCCGCCTAGCTCCACCAAAAACCGAAAGAATCGTTTTAGGTCCCCATCGTCTAGAGGCCTAGGACACCGCCCTTTCACGGCGGTAACAGGGGTTCGAATCCCCTTGGGGACGCCATATCAGCCGGATTACGGCACATTGAGGCGCTGCTTTGCAGCGCCTTTTTTGTTTCTGCAGTTTACATCCTCAAGCTTGTGCCTAATAATTCAGAGTGGCTTTTGGGGATGTATAAATGTATTTAAATAAAGTGTTTCTAAAGTTTGGGCAACTGCTGGCTATCGCCGGTTTAGCTTTGATGGGCTCATCACTGCAAGCCAGTGATCAACAACAGTCTGATTTGCATCAAATCAACACGGATAACTTGCCGCAGTTTGTCAGCCAAATCAGTAGCGACTACTACCAACAATTAACCTCCCTAATTAAATACTATGAGTTGTACCAGCAAAAGCGCGATCCGCGTGGTTTTAATGTTTGGCATTTACGGGGATTTTCGCCGGCTTTAACGGCGCGGCAGACTTACTATCAACAATTGCAGGCAACGGCCTCAGCGGAAACTCGGGCCACCGTTGATGAACTGGTCAACGTTTTTAACGAGCTCGATACGATTTCAACGCAGCTGATGGTCTCATTTCGCGAGAATGATCCAGCCGCATATCAACAGGCGAAAACACTGATTACCGATAATAATGTTTTACTTGCTAATCAGTTAAAGCCGTTTGAGCTCGACAACGAAATTGGCGAAATCAATTTGCCCTAGCGCACGCGCCTGAGCATCCAGATGCCAAAAGCAGCGAACAAAATGGTTGGCAAGGAAGCTGCCAGCCACGGCAAAACGCCAAATACCAGACCAATATGCTGAAAGGTCTGGTTAAACAGATGAAAGCCAATACCGACCAGCGTACCCGCCAGAATACGTGCACCGACTGGTGAACTACGCAGCGGCCCAAAAATAAACGGCACCGCCAGAAACACCATCACTGCTGAGCTCAGCGGCATCATGACTTTGCTCCAGAAGGCCAGTTGATATTGACTGACAGCCTGATGGTTTTCTTTCAAGTAACCAACATAATCAAGCAGACTCCAGACCGGTAAAAATGCCGGCGGCACCACAACCACATTGAGCATGCCCGGATTTAATTTGGATCGCCATATTGCCCGTTCTACCACGCGCACCTCGACTGCTTCGACGTGCCCATCGCGTTGATGATCACGCTGGTGACGTACTGCTACTGGCGGTCCTTGACCCGCCCGTGGTGGGCCGTCTGGACCGGCATCGCCTTCGGCTTGGCGCTCGCGACCAAGCACAACAGCTGGATCGTCCCCGGCGTCCTGCTCATCCACTGGGTTTGGGCGGCCGTTGGCGAGG
>CAYYRO010000019.1:0-3197 GCA_964474075.1 uncultured Methylophaga sp. | reverse complement strand
ACGCGCACCTCGACCCCTTGTTCATCTATTTCACTCTGCACCACATCGTTTAATACCCATTCATCTTCCTGATAACGGGCACTGGCGGCGCGGGTGACCATTCGTAACTGGTAACTGTCGTCAAACTCATAGATTTTGATGCCTTCAAAACGGCCATCACTGCGGATCCGTTCGATATGATTAAAATGCTGACCGTCGCGGGTCCAGAAACCATATTCAGACTGACTGGCTTCGGTCCCGGTTTTAGCCGTATTTTGTATTGCCAGCGCTTTTTGTTCCGCTATTGGTCTGAGGACTTCACCCAGCAATACCGCCACCACCAATAAAATCAAAGCCACCAGCATCACCGCTTTATTTATAAAAGCCACTGAGACACCGGCGGCACGCATGGCAACCAATTCGCTCTGACTGGCTAAGGTACCCAAACCCAGCACACTGCCTAACAGCGCGGCAATCGGCAGTAATTCGTACATACGTTTTGGCATCGACAGCAGCAGATACATCATTATCTGCGCGAGGCCATAGCTGCCTTCGCCGAGATCATCAAGCTCCGCAATAAAATCCATAAAGGTATAGAGCGCCAGGAGCACCAATAACACCAGCAAGGTGCTGTTGATAACCGTTTTGGCGATGTAGCGTTGCAGGATCATGTTGCTGATTGTCCTTTTTGTCGCCATTTACGACTCAGCGACTGACGATTGCTGAGCAACCACCAGATACCAAACATCAGCAAATGAACCCAGACCATACCCAGTAAAGGCGCAATTTCCCCTTTTTCGACCCAGGCACGCGTCACACCCAGCAAATTGCTGTAAACGATATAAATGAGTACAGCAGGTAATAAACCGGCATAACGTCCCTGACGGGGCCCGGCATGGGCCAACGTCATCGCCAGCAAGCCCAATATAACCGTCATCACGGCGCTGCTTATCCGCCACTGAATTTCGGCTAAATCTTCATTACTGCCCCGCTGCCAGAGCACCGACGTTGCCGTAGCTTTAGCTTTTTCACGGTATTGCTGCTCTCCGCCCTTCTCCACCAGCAAACTATGTTCCGCATATTCGGCAATAACAAAATCCAAATCACCGGCATCCCCTTCGTAGCGATAACCCTTTTCAAGAATCAGATATTTGTCACCACTACCCGGATCCACTTCAAAATGGCCGCGTTCGGCACGAAAAATTAATGGTTTTGGTTCACGCTGAATTTCAATAAAGACATTTTGTAACTGGCCGGTTTCTTGGTCATAACCCTGCGAATAAAAGGTCCAATCGCCACTTTGACTCTCTTTGAAGGTACCCGCGACAAGGCCCGTGGTATTGGCGGTCACCTTGGCTTTTTGTTCAAGCTGATAACGTCCTGATAACACATCTGGCACAATCACCAGGGCGAGTATGGCAACTACTACCGCCATAAAGCCGGTGAATATAAGGACATTACGACGGATGCGGTTGCCAGCAATGCCGCAGGCGGCAATGACGGTCAGCTCATTATCAGCGCTCATTCGGCCTAAACCGAGCAACACCGCCAGAAATGTCGCAATCGGCAATAATACTGACAAAGCGCCCAATGAATTGAGCCACAACAAACTAAAAATAACATCGGCCGGCAGATTACCCACCGCGGCATCGGCCAGATAGCGGGCAAAGCGCGTGGCAACGTATATCAGCCACAGCACGCCGACCACAGCGATAAGGTTAATAAAAAACTCCCGCAGCATATAGCGGTCTATCAAGCTGAACGGAACAGCAATTAACTGACGAAGCGCGGGCATTATTGGTTGGTCTTGTTTAGAATAGGATCACGAATGACGGCCATAAAAGCGCAGTCTAAACCATCTACACCGACAGGAGAAATTCATGCAGTATTTTGTAAGCAGCGATGTTTTATCAGCCCAGGCAACCGACTGTATCGCCGTTGCCGTTTTTGAAGATGGCAAACTTAGTCCATCAGCAGAAGCGTTAAACAGTGCCAGCCAGGACAAATTGAACAGCTGCTTTGCCCGCGGTGACATTAGCGGTAAAGCCGGCCAGTTATTGCTTCTTCAGGATTTGCCGGGCATCAATAGTCCGCGGGTATTGCTGGTGGGTGCCGGACAACAGGACAAAACCACTGAAAATGACTTTAACAGCGCCAGCACCGCGATGGCCAAATGGCTCAATGAATCTGCAGCACAAAACGCTATTAGCTGCCTTTCTGAAATCCCGGTCGCTGACCGTGACGATGCTTGGAAGGTACGGCAAACAGTTATTAATACCGAAACAGCGCTCTATAAATACAGCCAGACCAAGAGCCAATTTAAACCAGTCGACAAACCGTTAGAAAACCTTGGTTTTCTGGCCACCGCCGCCAATCAGGCTGATTTTGAGCAAGCTGCGAAAACCGGTGCCGCAATTGGTCATGGTATGAATCTGGCGCGCGAATTAGGTAATCTGCCCGGCAATATCTGTACGCCAACCTATCTTGCCGAACAAGCCATTAAACTCGGCCAGGAATATCCGTCAGTCAAAGTTGATGTTCTCGAAGAATCCGATATGGCAGAACTCGGTATGGGTTCATTTTTATCGGTATCACGCGGCAGTCGTCAGCCGGCCAAACTCATCACAATGAATTACGGTGGTGGCGGTGACAGTAAACCGGTCGTCCTAGTTGGTAAAGGTCTTACTTTTGATGCCGGTGGTATTTCATTAAAACCATCACAAGGCATGGATGAAATGAAATACGATATGTGCGGTTCTGCCAGCGTATTAGGTACGCTGCAAGCCGTTGCTGAGTTACAGCTGCCAATTAACGTCATTGGTGTGGTGCCAAGCTCAGAAAACATGCCAGATGGTGATGCCAACAAACCCGGTGATGTAGTCACCAGTATGTCAGGCCAAACTATCGAGATTCTCAATACTGATGCCGAAGGCCGCTTGATTCTCTGTGATGCACTGACTTACAGCGAGCGCTTTGATCCCGACACCGTTATTGATATCGCGACACTGACCGGTGCCGTCATCGTGGCTTTGGGTAGCAATGCCACTGGTTTGATGGCCAATAACCAAGAGCTTGCCGATGCGCTGCTTAAAGCCGGTAACGATAGTTACGACCGCGCCTGGCAGTTACCGCTTTGGGATGATTACCAAAAACAGCTCGTCAGCAATTTTGCTGTTTTCGCCATTGTTGGAGGTAATGTGTCCTGTAGTTTAATGGTA
>CAYYRO010000018.1:0-27606 GCA_964474075.1 uncultured Methylophaga sp. | reverse complement strand
AATCACCCGCTACGCCGATAAGTTAGTTGAAACCTGCACCCGTATCGAACGCCGTTATGGCATTGAAGTCGCCAACAAACGCATTTCTATCAGCCCGATCGGTGTCGTTGCGGCGCCCTTTTCCTCTGAGCAAATGGTCGAAATTGCGCTGACGCTCGATAAAGCTGCCGATGAACTGGGCATTGATTTTATCGGAGGTTTCAGCGCCATGGTCGAAAAAGGCATGAGCACCGGCGATCGGGCGTTAATTGACGCGATTCCACAAGCCCTGACGCAAAGCAAACGGGTTTGCTCGTCAGTGAATGTTGCCAGCACCCGCGCCGGTATCAATATGGATGCCATTATCCGTATGGGCCATGTCATTAAAGAAGCTGCTGAGCTTACTGCCAAAGATGATGGATTGGCGGCAGCCAAACTGGTGGTATTTGCCAATATTCCTCAAGACGTGCCGTTTATGGCCGGCGCTTATCTGGGCATTGGCGAAGCTGATGCCGTAGTCAGTGTCGGTGTCAGTGGTCCGGGCGTTGTTAAAGCTGCGCTGGAAAGGGCTATTGCCGAAGATGAAAATATGGATCTGAGCCGCGCTGCGGATGTCATCAAACAAACTGCTGCCCGTTTAACCCGCGCCGGTGAATTGGTCGGTCGTGAAGTCTCGCAAACATTGGGATTGCCATTTGGTATTGTCGATTTGTCGCTAGCGCCAACGCCTAATAAAAATGACAGCGTCGGTGAGATCTTTGAAGCCATCGGTCTGCCGGCCATTGGCGCACCGGGCAGCACTGCATTTTTAGCGATGCTGAATGATGCCGTTAAAAAAGGCGGCGCCTTCGCCAGCTCGCATGTTGGCGGCTTGAGTGGTGCCTTTATTCCGGTGTGTGAAGATTTAAGCATTGCCGAATCGGCCCGCAACGGCACGTTGAGTTTAGAAAAACTCGAAGCGATGACTGCCGTATGTTCAGTCGGTCTGGATATGGTCGCCCTGCCCGGCGATACCTCAGCAGAAATGTTATCGGCGATTATCGCCGACGAAATGGCCATTGGCGTTATTAACAAAAAGACCACGGCAGCACGCCTGATACCGGCACCCGGTAAGAAAGCTGGCGATCATGTGGTCTTCGGTGGTCTGCTCGGTGAAGGGCCGGTGATGGCTGTCAACATGGGCAGTCAGGAAAATCGTTTTGTCCGTTTAGGTGGAAGGATTCCGGCACCGATTCAAAGCTTGGTAAATTAAAAAAATAGTTACCCATAGAGTACGCAGATTAAGGTAGCTTGGAATAAAGCATGAAACCCATCATTTCAATCGGGATCGTTTAGTTTCTTATACTTTACCCAACCTACATTAAGACAACATATAACTGGAATCAGATTTGCTTAGCTACCGCCATTCCTACCATGCTGGCAACTTTGCCGATGTTCTCAAGCATATTGTACTGATTGAGATTTTGCTGCATCTGGGTAAAAAAGATAAGGCATTTGACTATATTGATACGCATGCCGGGGCTGGCTTGTATGATCTTCGCTCTGTACATGCTGAGAAATTACAGGAATATCAAACAGGTATTGGCAAACTGAATGCTGTCGATTGGCCGGAGCTTAACCGTTATTTTGAGGTTATCAATAAGCTAAATACCGATGGCGTGATGCAGCTCTATCCAGGCTCACCCATGATTGCCCGACATTTTATGCGGCCTCAGGATCGCGCCTGGTTATATGAATTGCACTCAGAAGACGCTAAATTACTGGCGAATAATCTGCACCGTGACAAACGCGTCAGGGTGATGCATCAAGATGGTTTAAAAGGATTATTAACGCTATTACCACCCGTTTCACGGCGAGGACTGGTGTTAATAGATCCTTCTTATGAAATTAAATCAGATTACGATTTGGTCACTAAAACGCTTATTGATGCTTATAAAAAATTCGCGACTGGCAGTTATGCGATCTGGTATCCGGTGGTAGAACGCAGTCGCATTACCCGAATTGAAAAGCAGTTGGTTAATAGCGGCATCCGGAATATCCAACGTTTTGAATTAGCAGTCACCGACGATAGCAATGCGCGCGGTATGACTTCGTCAGGCATGATAGTTATAAATCCACCCTGGCAGTTGATGGCCACCATGCAGGCACTGTTGCCAAAACTGAGTAACGCATTGGCAATGGATAATGGCGCGTTTTACAAAGCTGATGTGCTGGTAGCTGAATAGTCATATTTATCCGCAAAGCACACCATAGATATTCAGCGAACAGAATATCTTCCGTTTCGCAGTCCGTTAGCTTTCTTGTTTGTCTTCCTGCTCCATTGCAACGTTAAGTCGCCCTGAGCGAATATGCAGATCACGTTGTGGGAATGGAATCTCAATATTATGCTCAGCCAGCTGGGTATCAATTTCCCACAAAAGCATGGCTTTGGTGCCGCCCGGACGGCTCATCAGATCATTGCCTACCCAAACAACCAGTTCAAAGTTCAGGCTGCTATCGCCAAATTCTGTCAGCCAGACCTGAGGTAATCTGCCGGGATCATTGACCATGATACCTTCAACCTTATGAGCAGCTTTCAGTGCGGCAACTTTAACAAGTTCTTTATCGGTGCCGTAGGCAACACCAAATGGCACGTGAATACGACGAAATTTTTCATTGAAACTCCAGTTCGTTACCTGGCCATTAATAAATTCGGAGTTTGGCACCAGAATATCAACATTATCCCGCGTCGTGATGCGGGTGTAACGCAGACCAATCTCGTTGACAATGCCTGAAGTGCCGGATGAAACCTCGATAAAATCACCAATTTTCAGACTTTTTTCGAGTATTAAAATAATGCCTGAAATAAAGTTACTGACAATATTTTGCAGACCAAAACCAATACCGACACCAATTGCACCGCCGATAAAGGCAAGTCCCGTTAAATTAAAGCCAATATAGGAGAGCCCTACCAGAGTTGCCGTGATCCAGATGACATAACGCAGTAATCGGCTGATAAGGTAAAAGGTTGAATCATCGATATGCCGATAGGATCGCCCCAGCGTCATTCGTTGCATGATTCGCTCAACAGTTGAAGATACCCACCATGCAATAACAACAATCAGTATAAAGCCAAAAACACTGGCTATTGTGATCGAGCTTTCACCCAAGATCGGTGTTTTGATGAGTTCGATAAATTTATCGAAGTATGTGGTGATCCATTCCATAGTTTATGTGCTTTGCGAAATATTAAGTTTTCATAACATGGTTACGTTCAACAATATAACCCGTGATCGGTTTTGGGTCAGCCGTTAAAATATCCACTTAAATTATCTGATGACATTTGTTTAGTGAAAATTTATATGTTCGTGCTCAAAAAAGTGCCGGTTTTTGGCCCGACGATCGCAACAGTCACAAAGTCATAGCGACATAAAACTAGCCTAAATCCAATATCCGGTATTCTGCACTCAAGGTGTGAGAATCGCCGGGTGCCAGTTCGATACTGTCATCAGCTGCATTGGCCGTTTCGACGCAAATAAATCGTTGATAGGCATCGGTAAGCATATCTTTGAGAATGACGACTTTATTCCAGGGATTCCAGACCACGGTGGTTTGCGAGCCATGGCTTTCAATGACTATGCGGCGGTTTAATGCTTTATCTTCAACAAATAATTGTTCCGGGGAATGCAGATAAATGCGATCGGTCTCCGTGTAAAAGTGCACATCGCCTTGCTGCAATTTTTCAGTAAAGTTCAGTGTTTTATCCAGATAATGGTAGTTATCGAGGCCCCGCAAATGCAGTTTTTCGATATCACCGATATTGAAGTAGGTATGCAGTGCCTGGGAAATGACAAAGCTTTCGTGATCGCGGTTTTCAGTGGTCAGCGCCATTTTCAGACTGTCGCCAATCGTTACCGTTAGCTGCAAGGCAAATTGGCAATGCCAGTATTGTCGGCTCCATTCCGTCGGCAATAGTTGCAGACTGACGCAAACCTCCCCTTCATCAGTTTGCTGGGTGTCAATAACCTGCCAAACCTGGTTACGGGCAAAGCCATGCGCCGGACGACCATGACCACTGGGATCATCCCCAAACCATGGCCAGCAAATAGGCACACCGCCACGAATTGCTTTGCCATCACCATAGGCACTTTGCGGGCTGAGAAATAACATATCTTCGTCAGATTTTGCTGGTTTAAATGACAGCACCTGTGCACCATAGGTGCAAATTTGCGCCTGGGCCTGTGGTGTTTTGATATTTATCATCACCGTGCCATTGGGACCATTAACAAAGGTTAATGCATCCATCAGCGCAAATTGTTGGTTCAAATTTTCAATGTCTTGCATGTATTTGTTTCTCAAACAAAAAGACGGGCGCGATGCCCGTCTTTGGGAAACTGTTTGTAAACAGTTTTATTTTAGTGGTGGTGACCACCTTCGCCATGAACGTGACCATGTTCCAGTTCTTCCTGGGTGGCTTCACGTACTTCGCGAATGTTGACATCAAAGTTCAAATGCACACCCGCTAACGGATGGTTGCCATCAACGGTGATGGTTTGATCACCGACTTCAGTAACGGTGACCAGAACCGGACCTTGATCTGTTTCTGATTGGAATTGCATGCCGACTTCCACTTTCTCAACGCCGCTGAATAATTCAGCAGGTACTTCTTGTTTAAGTGCTTCATGACGTTCGCCATAAGCATTAGCAGGTTCGATACTGGCTTTAACTTCGTCACCAGCTTCTTTGCCCAATAATGCATCTTCCAGACCCGGAATGATATTACCTGCGCCATGCAGATAAGCCAAAGGACCCGCGCCTTCTGAACTATCGATAACCTGGCCTTCGTTGTTAGTGAGGGTGTAGTCAATAACGACCACGGTATTGTCTGCAACTTTCATAAACTCTCCTTACATGTGTTGGATAACAGCTGCAGCATAATCACTACAACTCAGCGCATCGACGCCCATAGCAGCGGCTAAATCACCGGTCACCTGACCATTGGCAATCGCGCCGGATACGCCGGAAACCACTTTGTCAGCAGCTTCCAACCAGCCCAAATGCCGTAATAACATTTCAGCCGATAAAATCAATGATGATGGATTGGCACTATCTTTACCGGCCAATGCTGGCGCGGTGCCATGCGTGGCTTCAAACATACCGATGGTATCTGACAAGTTAGCGCCCGGTGAAATACCAATGCCGCCAACCTGCGCCGCCAATGCGTCTGAAATATAGTCACCATTGAGATTCAGGGTTGCCACCACATCATAATCTGACGGGTGCAACAAAATTTCTTGTAAAAAGGCATCAGCAATCGAATCTTTAACGACGATTTGCTTGCCTGAATTTGGGTTTTTAAAGGCTTTCCATGGGCCACCATCCAGCGGCTGCGCGCCGAATTCTTTTTCAGCCAAATCATAGCCCCATTGCTTGAAGCCACCTTCGGTGAACTTCATGATATTGCCTTTGTGGACCAGTGTCACTGAATCACGATCATTATCGATGGCATATTGAATCGCTTTACGTACCAGCCGCTCAGTGCCTTCTTGTGATACCGGTTTAATACCGATGCCGGAAGTGTCAGGAAAACGGATTTTTTTAACACCCATTTCATTTTGCAAAAAGTCGATCACTTTTTTGACTTCGGGTGTACCCGACGCCCACTCAATACCGGCATAAATATCTTCCGAGTTTTCACGGAAAATCACCATATCAATGGCTTCTGGCTTTTTGACCGGACTTGGTGTGCCGGTGTAATAACGTACTGGCCGCTGGCAAACATATAAATCCAATGTCTGACGCAAAGCCACATTCAGGGAACGAATGCCGCCGCCAACTGGCGTAGTCAGTGGGCCTTTAATAGAGACTGAATATTCACGCAGTGCATCCATGGTTTCTTCTGGCAACCAGGTATCTTTATCATAGACATTGGTGGCTTTTTCGCCGGCATACACTTCCATCCAGGAAATTTTGCGCTCAGTACCGTAAGACTTTTCGACCGCTGCATCGACAACTGAAATCATCGCTGGCGTAATATCGACACCGATGCCGTCACCCTCAATAAATGGAATAATCGGCTGATTCGGGACGTTCAGTGAAAAATCGGCGTTGACGCCAATTGCCTGTCCCTGATCCGGTACACTGATATGCTGATACGCCATTCACGCGGCTCCTGAAAAATTAAAAGCCGCATTTTAGCATTATCTGAGTCCGTACTTCATCATGCCGAAATTAATCGCTCTGAATAAACCCTATGATGTGTTGTGTCAGTTTACCGATAGCGATGGCCGGCAGACGCTGAAAGATTTTATCGACGTGCCCGGCGTTTATGCCGCCGGTCGTTTAGATCGGGACAGCGAGGGCTTATTACTGCTGACCGATAATGGGCAATGGCAACAACAAATCGCCGATCCAAAGCATAAAATGGCGAAAACCTACTGGGTGCAGGTCGAAAACATTCCCGATGCCGTTGCGCTGAAACAATTGCAAAATGGCGTGCAATTAAAAGATGGCATCACTTTGCCTGCGCAAGCACGACTCATTGATGAGCCTGTCATCTGGCCGCGCAATCCACCAGTGCGTTTCCGGCAAAATATTCCAACGCAATGGCTGGAACTGACCATTCGGGAGGGTAAAAACCGACAAGTCCGGCGGATGACCGCTGCCGTTGACCATCCGACTTTACGGTTAATTCGCGTGGCTATCGGACCTTGGACTTTGGGTGATTTATTGCCAGGAGAATGGCGCGAAGAAAATGCTGAGTCCATGCTAAAATGCGCCGATGATTTGGACTCCCAGAACTACCGTCGCCGCCGTCATCGAACGGGATCAGAAATTTCTGATGGTCGAGGAACGCATCGGCAGCGCCGTGCGACTCAACCAGCCCGCCGGGCACCTCGAAGACAACGAAAGCCTGATTGATGCCGTGATTCGCGAAACCCGCGAAGAAACAGCATGGCAATTTAAACCTGAAGCGTTGGTTGGTATTTATCGCTGGCGGCACGGCGCTTCGCAGGAAACCTATATTCGCTTTTGTTTTACCGGCGAACTTGGTGAGTTTCTGGATACACCTTTAGACCCCGATATTACGCAAGCCGTCTGGTTGGATGCCGATACGATGAATACGCGTGCGGCAGAATTTCGTACCCCGCTGGTTTTGCAATGCTGGCAGGATTATCTGGCTGGCAAACGCCACCCTCTTGATTTACTGAACGAATAATATGTCTCAAACCCAAAAAGTGGTCGTCGGCCTGTCCGGCGGTGTCGATTCTTCTGTGTCTGCCCTGCTGCTGAGTCAACAAGGTTATGATGTCGAAGGCCTGTTTATGAAAAACTGGGTCGATTTTGCCGATGAGAGCGAATGCACAATCGAGGAAGATCGCAAAGACGCCATCTCAGTTGCCGATAAAGTCGGTGTGCCATTTCATGAAGCCAATTTCGCAATGGAATACTGGGATTTTGTTTTTAAACATTTTCTCGATGAATATAAAGCCGGCCGCACCCCCAACCCCGATATTCTCTGTAACCGTGAAATCAAGTTTAAGGCCTTTTTGGATCACGCGATGGAATTGGGTGGTTATTTGATCGCCACCGGTCACTATGCCCGCGTTCGCGAAGTTGAGGGTGAATTTCAATTATTAAAAGGTCTGGATAATAAAAAAGACCAAAGCTATTTTTTATATACGCTCGGTCAGGCGCAATTATCACGTACCTTATTTCCGCTGGGTGAACTGCCGAAAACGGAAGTTCGCAAAATTGCTGAACAAGCTGGTTTTATTACTGCCGATAAAAAAGACAGTACCGGCATTTGTTTTATTGGTGAGCGGCGGTTTCGCGAGTTTCTCAGTCGCTATATTCCGGCTCAACCCGGTGAAATGCGTACCCCAGAAGGTGAGCTTATTGGCGAACATTCAGGCTTGATGTATTACACATTGGGTCAGCGTCAAGGGCTTGGCATTGGCGGCCGGGCTAACAGCACCGGCGAGCCCTGGTTTGTAGCCGGCAAAGATATGGAAAAGCGGATTTTATATGTGGTTCAGGGTGAACATGAATGGCTGTACAGCACAGAATTAACTGCTGAACAGCTATCCTGGGTTGCAGGCAAAGCGCCCGAATTTCCGTGTCGCGCCGCTGCCAAAACCCGCTATCGGCAACCGGATCAGACCTGCATCATTGATCAAAATGCAGATGGCCAGATCGTCGTCACTTTTGATGATAAACAACGCGCCGTAACACCAGGTCAATCAGTGGTGTTTTATCAGGATGATGTTTGCCTCGGCGGCGGCATTATTGTCGATACCAATGCCCCGGGTGTGCATCCATGAAAAAAGCCAATCCTTACCAAGATCGGGTAATCGCACTGTCAGCATTGATGCAGACGGCAACACTGGTTCAGCAAATTGCTGATAGTGGTCAGGTTAATAATGACGACTTCAGCACGATGCTTGGCAGTTTACTGGCAACAGATGCAACCAGTACGGCTGATGTTTATGGTGGTATTGAAAATTTACGCACCGGTCTGCTGCAATTTAACCAGCAACTGACCAAGAAAAAATCCAACAAAGATGTCGTCCTGCTGCGTTATGCCATCGGCCTGCTGCATTTGGAACGTAAATTGGCCAAACGGCCGGCGATGCTGGATTTAATCAGCCGTGAAATTGAACAAATTCCCCAACAGGTCGAATATTTCGGCAGCATTACCAGCCCGCAGGTAGTGGCACGATTTGCCAGTATCTATGAACGTACGGTCAGCGAGTTAACGCCGCGCGTGCAGGTTTATGGAGATGCCAGCTTTTTGCAGCAGCCGGATAATGTCAATAAAGTCCGCGCTTTACTATTGGCGGGCATTCGCGCCGCAGTGTTATGGCGGCAAAAAGGTGGCAATCGCTGGCAGTTTATTTTCGCCAGTAATAAATTACTCAACACCGGCGCCGAGTTATATCGAGCTTTATAAATTGCTGTTAAAACACGTCTCATAAAAAAAGGCTGTTTCCACATTTGGAAACAGCCTTTTTGTTATTGCTCAGGCTAATTAACCTGCCGTTGCCTGTTTGTATTCTTCCAATTCATGGAAGTTCAGGTAACGGTAGATTTCATCGGCCATCGGCTGAATACCGGCGACTTTTTCCATATACTCAGCTACTGTCGGGATACGGCCGAGACTGGCAACGACCGCTGCCAATTCTGCTGAGGATAAGTAGACATCCGCGCCATTACCCAGACGATTCGGGAAGTTACGCGTAGAAGTCGACACCACTTTGGCGTTATCCGCTACCCGCGCCTGATTACCCATACATAATGAGCAACCTGGTGTTTCAGTACGGGCACCGACGCGGCCGAAAGTGTTGTAAATACCCTCTTCGGTCAGCTGGTGTTTATCCATTTTAGTCGGCGGTGCGACCCACAATTTGACCGGCAGATTACCCATATTTTCCAGCACTTTACCGGCAGCCCGGTAATGGCCAATGTTGGTCATACAAGAACCGATAAAGACTTCGTCGATTTCTTCGCCGGCAACCTCGGATAACGGTTTAATATCATCCGGATCATTCGGGCAGGCTAATAAAGGTTCTTTAATATCATTCAAATCAATTTCAATGATCGCAGCATACTCGGCATCGGCATCCGGTTCCTATAACTGCGGATCAGCCAACCAGGCTTTCATGGAATCGATACGACGCTGCAGGGTGCGCGGATCTTCATAACCTTCGGCAATCATCCATTCCATCAAGGCAATATTGGACTGCATAAACTCGATGATTGGCTCTTTATTCAGGCGCACAGTGCAACCATTAGCACTTCGTTCGGCCGAGGCATCAGACAGTTCAAACGCCTGCTCGACTTTCAAATCCGGCAGGCCTTCAATTTCCAGCACCCGACCGTTAAAAATGTTTTTCTTGCCCTTCTTCTCGACGGTCAGCAAACCTGACTGGATTGCTGCGTAAGGAATGGCATTGACCAAATCACGCAAGGTAATGCCCGGTTGCATTTCACCTTTAAAACGCACCAATACAGATTCCGGCATATCCAGTGGCATCACGCCTAAGGCGGCAGCAAACGCCACCAAACCAGAACCCGCTGGAAAGCTGATGCCAATCGGGAAACGGGTATGAGAGTCGCCGCCAGTACCGACAGTATCGGGCAAAATCATCCGGTTGAGCCACGAGTGAATAACACCATCACCGGGACGCAACGACACACCGCCACGGGTGCTGATAAATTCAGGTAATTCGTGTTGCAGCTTAATATCAACCGGTTTCGGATAGGCAGCCGTATGACAAAAAGACTGCATCACCAAATCGGCCGAAAAGCCTAAACAAGCCAGTTCTTTAAGCTCATCACGGGTCATTGCCCCCGTCGTATCTTGCGAACCGACCGTGGTGACCGTGGGCTCACAATAAGCACCGGGGCGAACACCATCCACACCACAGGCTTTGCCAACCATTTTTTGCGCCAGCGTATAGCCTTTATCGCTATGCACCGGTTCAACCGGCCGCTTGAATAATTCGGATGATGGCAGTCCCAGCGTTTCCCGTGATTTATCAGTCAAACCGCGACCGATAATCAGCGGAATACGGCCACCGGCGCGGACTTCATCAGCCAATGTGGTTGGTTTCAGTGTGAATTCAGATAACACATCGCCCGCTTCATTAACGATCTTGCCTTCATAAGGTTTAATGATAATGACATCACCGGTTTCTAACTTGTCGACATCACATTCAATGGGCAAGGCGCCGGAATCTTCAGCAGTATTAAAGAAAATCGGCGCAATATTGTTGCCGAGGATCACACCACCCTGGCGTTTGTTAGGCACATAAGGCACGTCATGGCCAAGATGCCAAAGCACGGAGTTAATCGCTGATTTTCGCGAAGAGCCGGTACCGACCACATCACCAACGTAGGCCAGTGGATGGCCTTTTTCTTTTAACGTAATGATGGTTTGCAACGCATCAGGCATTTTGCTGACCAGCATCGCCTTGGCATGTAATGGAATATCCGGACGGCTCCAGGCTTCAGTAGCCGGAGATAAGTCATCGGTATTGGTTTCACCGGGGACTTTAAAAACGGTAACAGTAATTTCTTCAGGCAATTGCGGCCGTGAGGTAAACCATTCGGCATCCGCCCAGGATTGCAGGACGTTTTTAGCATGTGGATTGTGCTCGGCTTTTTCAACGACGTCATGGTAGGCGTCATAAACCATGACGGTTTTGCTTAATGCAGTTTCAGCCGCCTGTGCAGTTTTTTCGTTATCCAGTAACTCAATCAAGGGTGCGATGTTGTAGCCGCCCATCATGGTGCCTAATAATTCGGTGGCACGAACGGCATCGATAAATTCACACGTAGTTTCACCCTTGGCAATTGCCGCCAGAAAACCCGCTTTAACGTAGGCCGCTTTATCAACACCAGGTGGTACCCGGTGAACCAACAGTTCCAGTAACGCTTCGGTGTCCGCGGATTTAGGTTGTTTCAGCTGTTCGATAATGGCTGAAACCTGGACTGCATCTAAAGGCAGCGGTGGCAAACCTTCGGCAGCTCGTTCATCTACATGTTTTTGGTATTCTTGCAGCACGCAATTCGCTCCACATTAATTATCGTTCGGTGTACGCATTTTAGCGCACATTGAGGCTTTTCACCGAATCAAATCCGGATTTGGTGGTGACTTCTGCTATAATTTTGCGCACATTTCAGCTTGTTTTCTACGGAGTTTTCATGGAATTAACCGCACTGACCGCGATTTCACCGGTCGATGGCCGCTATGCCGACAAAACCAAAGCCCTGCGCCCTTTCTTCAGTGAATATGGCTTACTTAAAGCGCGTGTTGAAGTTGAGCTGCGCTGGTTACATTTGTTGGGTGCCAATGCCGGGATCCCGGAGGTCCCCAAGCTGAGCGCAGATGCTGAAAGCTTCATCAACAATATGATTAATGATTTCTCGGTCGAAGATGCTCAGGCGATTAAAGATATCGAGCGCACTACCAATCATGACGTCAAAGCGGTGGAATATTTCATCAAAAATAAATTTGCTGTTAACAGCGAATTAAATGCCATCAAAGAATTTGTTCACTTTGCCTGTACCTCAGAAGACATCAATAACACGGCCTACGGCATCATGTTAAAAAATGCCCGCGAGCAAGTGATCTTGCCGGAAATGGACACTATTATCGCCGCCTTGCAAAAACTGGCGCATGAACATGCCGCCACGCCGATGATGTCACGCACCCATGGCCAGCCTGCTTCACCAACCACGCTGGGTAAAGAAATCGCCAATGTCGTTAAACGACTGGAATTGCAACGCACTCACGTCGCTGCGGTGTTGCTGTACGGCAAAATGAATGGTGCAGTCGGTAACTACAATGCCCATTTAGCGGCATACCCCGATGTTGACTGGCCGATGATGGCACATGCTTTTGTTACCGGCCTGGGTCTGCGCTGGAATCAATACACCACACAAATCGAACCGCATGATTATGTCGCTGAATTATTCCAAGCGATGATTCGTTTTAATACGGTACTGATCGATTTCTGCCGCGATATCTGGAGCTATATTTCCATCGGTTATTTCAAACAAAAAACCGTTAAAGGCGAAATCGGCTCATCAACCATGCCACACAAGGTCAATCCAATTGATTTTGAAAATGCCGAAGGCAATTTAGGCATTGCCAATGCCACTTTTGATCATCTGGCATTGAAATTACCGATTTCACGCTGGCAGCGTGATCTGACCGACTCTACCGTGCTGCGTAATATCGGTGTCGGTTTTGCCCACTCAATGCTGGCTTATAGCTCGGCATTGAAAGGCATCAGCAAACTAGAAGCTGCCCCAGAAACCATGGCTGCCGATCTGGATGCAAACTGGGAATTACTGGCAGAACCGATTCAGACCGTGATGCGTCGTTACGGTATTGATAACCCGTATGAAAAACTCAAAGAACTGACGCGTGGCCAGCGGGTCAATAAAGCTATTATGCAAGCATTTATCGACGATTTGGATATGCCGGAAGAAGCCAAGCAGGCATTAAAAGCCATGACACCGGCCAGCTATATCGGCAATGCCGCCGAGCAGGCGCGTAACTGCTGATATGGCAGATGATGTCACTCTTGCTGGTCCCAACCGTCAGGTCATCGATGGCCGGCAGCAGGCAGTGGCTGCCGGTAATCAGATAATTCAGCAGGCGAAACGGGAAATTTGTTTTTTTGCACCCGGTCTGGATAAACATATACTGGATAATGAAGAAGCTTTAGCCGCTATCAGTGCGCTTGCCCGTGATAGCAGATTGAGCAGAGTACGTTTGCTGGTGCATTCCAGTCGCGATGCTGTCAGTCAGAGCCATCGTTTGTTGCCGCTGGCACAACGTTTAAGCAGTCATATTGCAATTCATGAATGTGCCCGCGAAGATCAGGATCAACTATATTTGTGCCTGCTTGTCGATGATAACGCGACTTTATATTGCAGTGATCCGCTGCGTTATCAGGGCTATCTTGCAGAAGCAGATCGCGCCCAAAACCTGCAATTACGCCAGCAATTTGAGGCTATGTGGGCACGCAGCCATCCTGATCCCCAATCTCGCCGATTGCATCTTTGAGCGGAGTCGCTGATGAAACGTCATTTAATTACCCTGTTTTTACTCTTTTGGTTGATACCGGTTTGGGCTGTCAGTGCTATGCACACTATTGAACTGAAACACCGGACACCAGCTGAAGTTTTGCCTGAAATTCAGGCTCTACTGCCCGAAGATGCGGCCGTTAGCAGTTTTGACAATACGATTATTCTTCGCAGTGATGGTGCGACCTTTGAAGATGTCCGGCGTGTACTGGATGTGCTCGATAAAGCGCAGCAATCCATCAATATTACGGTGTTGCGCAGCGAGCAAGCTTTAAGCAATCAACAAAGAAATGATGGTCGGCTGGTGATTGATGATAAATCAGCTGGCATTGAAATCAATCGCTGGTCAACCCGTGATAGTCGAAATCGGGATATGCAGTTACAAGCGCGTGGCCTTGCCGGTGAACCGATACAGCTCAACACCGGTCAACTGATTGCTCAACAAGAACAGCTGGTTTTAATTGGTCCGCGTGGTGGGGTTGCCGTTCAGAACAACACCCGTTATTTGCCGGTTGATAATGGTTTTCAGGCACTGGTGTCAGTGTTAGCAGATAAGCAACTTCGTATTGAACTGTTTCCAAATTTCGCAGAGTTTGATCAGCGTACCGGCAATATTGATAGTAGCAGCCTGTTGACGACGATCAATGCCAATGCCGGTGAGTGGGTATTGATAGGTCAAACGGGCGAAAGTTCTGCTTTTACCGGTAATCAAACCCAGTATCGCAGCCACCGCGATACCCAGCAGTTTATTTATATGAAAGTTGAATTAAATTGATTTTAAAGAGGTGTATTTATTTTTATGGATGTTAAAGAAGCAATCCGCACTCGGCGTTCAGTTAAACACTACGATCCCAGCCATGAAATGACCGAAGCGGAAGTTCAGGAACTGATGGAATATGCCATCCTGTCCCCCACGGCTTTTAACATCCAGCATTGGCGTTTTATTCGCATTCAGGATAAAACCAAACGTCAGCAAGTCTTTGAAGCGGCTTGGGGCCAAGCACAGGTAGTCGATTCATCACTGTTGTTAGTGTTATGCGCTGATCTCAATGCCTGGGAGAAGCAACCTGAGCGGTACTGGCGTCATGCGCCACAAGCGGCACAAGATGCCATTTTACCGGCCATTGAAAATTACTATGCTAATCATCACCAGGGTCAGCGTGACGAATGTGTCCGCTCAGCGAGTATTGCTGCGATGAATATTATGCTGATGGCCAGATCAATGGGTTATGACACCTGCCCGATGGATGGTTTTGATTTTGATAAAGTCGCCAAAATCATCAATTTGCCGCATGACCATATCATTGTCATGATGATTACGGTCGGTAAAAAACTGCACGACGCCCGTCCGCGTGCGGGTCAACTACCACTTGAAGAAGTGTTTATAACTGATAGTTTTTAAAGCAATTTAGATGATCGGCGGTGGCGCTTCAGAGACACTGTTGCGACCCTGCCGTTTAGCCATATACAAGGCCCGATCTGCGCGTTGCATAAAACTATCGACCCCTTCTCCACCGACGTAGCGAGCCACACCAAATGACATGGTTATAACACCAAGCGGTTCATGCGTGTCTTTTCGCTGAATGCGTTTACCGGCGATTTCGGTACGCAGAGTTTCAGCAATCAAACGGGCATTTTGTAATGTGGTGTTCATCAGCAAAATAGCAAATTCTTCACCACCATAGCGGGCCAGCATGTCACGGCCTTTCAAACCATTTTTCAGCGTTTCGCCAATCACGCGCAATACCAGGTCACCAACAAGTTGTCCGTGCTTGTCATTGATGCTGCTGAACATATCCAGATCGCAGAATATAACCGAAACATCCATACCACTGCTGTCAGCATCATGCACGGCTTTCGTCATGGCTTCATCAAAAGCTTTACGATTTGCAAGACCAGTCAGCGTATCGGTTTTGGCTTCCCGGCGGGTATCATCAAGCAGTTTTTTCAGTGTTTCCACTTCTGAAACAGCCGTGTTCAACCGCTCATTAAGTAGCTCACCTGCGGACACTACCAGACGGGTTTCAATAAGTATTTCTTCAACCAAATCATGAAGTTGCTGCTTGGTCATATCTGGTTGTAAACGTGCCAGCATACGTTGTAACTGATTATTGCTTTTATCGGTAGTGTTAACGCCGGTATAAACAAAGTTGAGCACTTGCTTTAACAAACGGCCCATTTCCTGGCGCATTTCCAGCATGGCATTCCGGTCTTTTTCACGATCAAAAAACCGTTCGTAAAGTACACGGCTTTGTTGTTCGGTTAACTGACCATGCTTAGCAATCTGTTCATCCAGCGCTTCCATCAGATTGGCATTATTACCCGAAACATATTCGTACCAGACAGCATAATTCGCAGGTGTCTGGGCAATACCATGTTTTTTCATCATAGAAATTGCCAGACGCATATACTCTGCGGTGCGTTCTTCGTACTCGGTGTAATCCATCAATGCATCGCCCTTAGTCCAACGCGGACTATTGTGATCGTTTCTTGCCAGCGATTTTCAGACGTAAGGCATTCAGTTTGATAAAGCCCTCAGCATCCTTCTGATCATAGGCACCCAGATCGTCTTCAAAGGTAGCGATCGACTCATCAAACAAGCTGTCCGTTGCCGAACGCCGTCCTACTACGACGACATTTCCTTTATAAAGTTTTATTCTGACATCACCATTAACGGTTTGCTGTGATGCATCTATCATTGTTTGCATCATTTTCCGCTCTGGCGCCCACCAGTAGCCGTTATAGATCATGCTGGCGTAACGTGGCATCAATTCATCTTTTAAATGCGCAACTTCACGATCCAAAGTCAGTGATTCAATCGCGCGGTGGGCACGCATCATAACGGTACCGGCCGGTGTTTCGTAGCAACCACGGGATTTCATACCGACGTAACGGTTTTCGACAATATCCAGTCGACCAATACCATTTTCACCAGCAACTTTATTCAGATAAGTCATGACTTGTGCCGGGCTCATGGCTTCGCCATTAATGGCCACGATGTCACCACGCTGATATGTCAACTCAAGGTAGGTGGCTTTATCCGGTGCATTTTCCGGAGACACTGACCAGCGCCACATAGATTCTTCAGCTTCGGCCCATGGATCCTCGAGAATGCCGCCTTCATAAGAAATGTGCAGCAAGTTGGCATCCATAGAATACGGCGATTTTTTGCCCTGCTTCATTTCTACAGGAATATTATGTTGCTCTGCATAATCAAGCAGTTTTTGCCGAGACAGTAAATCCCATTCACGCCATGGCGCGATTACTTTGATATTTGGATTTAAACCATAAGCACCGAGTTCAAAACGGACCTGATCATTACCTTTACCAGTGGCGCCATGTGCAACGGCTTGAGCACCGGTATCGGCGGCGATTTCGACCAGTCGTTTGGCAATCAGTGGCCGGGCAATCGAGGTACCAAGCAAATATTCGCCTTCATAAATAGCATTAGCGCGAAACATCGGAAACACAAAATCCCGGGCAAACTCTTCCCGCAAATCTTCGATGTAAATCTCTTTGATACCCATCGCCTGTGCTTTGGCACGTGCTGGTTCAACCTCTTCACCCTGTCCTAAATCAGCGGTAAAAGTCACCACTTCACATTGGTATTTGTCTTGCAGCCATTTCAGAATAACTGACGTGTCCAAACCGCCGGAATAGGCCAGCACGACCTTGTTGATATCAGACATGGGGAAAAGATCCTGTAACGAAGAATGAGTTTAATAAAGAGATTATATTGTATCAAAAACCGCGTAAGGCCAGCACTTCCTTAACGGCTTTACGGGAGGCAGTTTTGCAACTGATTCGCCGCGGTGCATCAATAAAACGCAGACGGAAACCTAACTTGCGATATAAGTCGCAAATTTTATCTGTCGCCTGATTGGACAAGACGACGGGACCGGGATGTTTAGCCAGCCATTCGGCCAACCGCACTTGATCATGCCACTCAAACCCCTGCTGGGAATATTGACGGAACGGCACATCATAAGGCGGATCAGCATAGATAAAATCATTATCCTCGATAGCCAGCTGTTCAAAATCCGTATTACAAAACTGCCATTGTGACAGCACCGGCTGATAAGCTGAGAAATCGGTCAGATAATGAATGGTTTTATAACGGCCGAATGGTACGTTATAACCGCCCGTTTTATTAAAACGGCACAGGCCGTTATAGCCGGTACGGTTCAGGTAATAAAATAATTGCGCCCGCTGGCGGGGGTCTTGCAAATTGTCATTAAAAAGCTGGCGGTGTTGATAGTACAAAGACTCATCATTGGCCAATGCAATATCCATCGACAGACCCGTTTTAAGCTGTTGATAGAAATTGATCAGCGCCGGATTAATATCATTCAGTAACGCCTGTTTTGGTTGTAAACCCAGCGCCACCGACAGACCACCACAAAAGGGCTCCACTAAACGTTTGTCAGCATGCGGATGCCATAATTTTTGCAGCTTGGGTAATAACCAGCGTTTACCGCCCGCCCATTTTAAAGGTGGGCGTAATGCCGTTGGATCACTCATTTATAAACGGAGAATAAATACAGACAAGGGCCGGTCATCAGACCAGCCCTTGTTTTGATTCAGGCCACAAACCTTGATGCAGCATTATTTAGAATGCAAAGTCTGCTTGGGCGGCATTAAATCAGTAATACTGCCCTCTGCCATTTCTGCGGCAAAACCAAGTGTCTCAGACAAAGTCGGATGCGGATGAATAGTCAGGCCAATATCTTCCGCATCGGCGCCCATTTCCAGTGCCAATACCGCTTCAGCAATCAGTTCACCCGCGTTAGGGCCAACAATACCAGCACCGATTAAACGGCCGGTCGATTTTTCAAATAAAGCCTTGGTTAAACCTTCATCACGACCAATACTCAGACTGCGACCACTGGCTGCCCAGGGGAAAGCACCTTTCACATAATCAATGCCCTGTGCTTTTGCTTCAGTTTCGCTCAGGCCCATCCAGGCCACTTCAGGATCGGTATAGGCAACCGATGGAATGGTCATCGGCTCAAACACCGATTTCTGACCAGCAATAACTTCTGCTGCTACTTTGCCTTCATGCGTCGCTTTATGCGCCAGCATCGGCTGACCGACAATATCACCAATGGCAAAAATATGTGGCTGATTGGTGCGCATCTGACCATCAACTTCAATAAAGCCCCAATCATTGACCTGAACGCCAGCGGCTTCAGCGTTAATCAGCTTGCCATTAGGCGTGCGGCCAACGGCCACCAGAATTTTGTCGAATGTTTGTGGCTTCGGTGCATTGTCGCCTTCAAAAGTCACTTTCAAACCCGTTTTCAGTGGCTCAATCTTGCTGACTTTCGTTTTCAGATAAATCGCTTCGTACTGTTTTTCAATATGCTGATGCAACGGTTTGACGATGTCTTTGTCGGCACCCGGAATCAGACTATCCTGCAATTCGACAACACTGATTTTGGCACCCAGCGCGTTATAAACAGTTGCCATTTCCAGACCAATAATGCCGCCGCCAATGACCAGCAGTCGCTTAGGAATATCTTCTAACTCCAGCGCATCGGTGGAATCCATCATTCGTGGATCATCATTTGGAAATACCGGAATTTTGGTAACACGTGATCCCGCGGCAATGATGCAATTATCAAAACTGATGGTTTTTTCACCATCGGCCGTTTTGACCAGCAGGCTATTGGCGCTACTGAATTCACCTTCGCCTTGGACGATCTCAACTTTGCGTTTTTTGGCCAGCCCTTTCAGGCCACCCGTCAGTTTATCAACGACGCCGTCTTTCCAGCCTGCCAGTTGTTTTAAATCAATTTTCGGTGCACCGAACGTCACACCACTGTCAGACATATGACTGGTTTCGTTAATGATCTGAGCAGTGTGTAGTAAGGCCTTAGATGGAATACAACCCACATTCAGACAAACGCCGCCAATACGTTCATGGCGTTCAACCATGATGACTTGTTTACCTAAATCGGCAGCCCGAAATGCCGCGGTATAACCACCGGGACCAGAGCCCAGCACCAATACTTCAGCGTGCATATCGCTGTTTTCTGGTTTGGCAGCAGCTTTGGGGGCGGCTTTTGCCGGTTTTTCAGCTTCAGGTTTTTCAGTTTCAGTTTTTTCCGGCTCAGTTTTCTTGGCGGCTGGTTTTTCAGCAGGTGAATCCGCTGCACTTTCAAGTTTCAGGATGACATCGCCTTCACCGATTTTGTCACCGACCGAAACCAGTAACTCAACGACTTTACCGGCAGCAGTGCTGGGAATTTCCATTGCCGCCTTGTCAGATTCCAGCGTGATGATATCTTGATTTTCGGTAATCTCATCACCGACAGACACCAGTACTTCAATAATTTCAACGGCGTCAAAATCACCAATATCGGGGACTTTTACTTCCACTACACTCATAACAAGACCTTCCGGATATCTGACAACATTTGACTGAGCATCACGGTAAAGCGTGCACCGGCGGCGCCATCAATAACCCGGTGGTCATAAGAAATCGACAACGGCAACATCAGCCGCGGTACAAAATCCTTACCATTCCAGACCGGTTTCATCTGATGGCGGCTAACACCCAAAATCGCAACTTCCGGCGCATTAACAATTGGCGTAAAGAACTGACCGCCAATACCACCCAGGCTGGAAATTGAGAAAGTACCGCCTTGCATATCTTTGGCCGTCAACGCGCCTTCACGGGCCCGAGTACTGATTTCACCTAATTCACCAGCGAGTTCCAAAAAGCCCTTTTTATCAACATCTTTAATGACCGGAACCATCAGGCCATTAGGCGTATCCACAGCAACGCCAATGTTGTAATACTTCTTCAGGATCAGGGTTTCTTTATCTTCGCTGAGTGAGGAATTGAACTCCGGATATTGTTTCAGACAGGCCACCACAGCTTTCATAATAAATACCAGTGGTGTCAGATTGACGCCCTTTTGGGCGGCCATATCTTTGTTTTCTTTTCGGAATTGATCCAGTTCAGTGATATCCGCTTCATCAAACTGCGTTACATGCGGAATATTCAGCCAGCAAGCATGCAAATGTTTGCCTGAAATTTTCTTGATCCGCGACAATTCCTGACTGTCGATTTCACCAAACTGCTCGTAATTGAATACCGGCACTGACGGAATGCCACTGCCTTGCGCAGCAGGTGTTGCAGCCGGCGCTGACATCGCTTGTTTAACAAATTTCTGGACGTCTTCTTTGGTAATACGTCCCTTGGCACCGGTTCCGATTACTGAGGTCAGTTTCACCCCCAACTCACGGGCAAAACTTCGAACTGAAGGCGATGCATGCGCCCGTTTCAAACCCGATTTATTATCCGGTGCATAAGGGATGGCTTCTGCATCATCGACCTGCGGAGCAGCCGGGGCTGATTTTTCAGCTGGCTTTTCTTCAGTCTTGGCCGGTTCAGCTATCTCAGGCTTTGGCTCAGCTTTACTTTCCGTTTTCGCAGGTGCTGCTGGCTTGTCATCTTTTTTGCTTTCACCAGTCGATTCCAGCATAGCAATCACATCGCCTTCACTGATCTTGTCACCGACTTTGACTTTCAGCGTTTTGATAACGCCCGCCATATCTGATGGGATACCCATCATGGCCTTATCGGATTCTATAGTGATGACTTCCTGATCTGCACTAATTTCATCGCCTTCGGCGACCAGTACCTCAATGATCTCAACACCTTCAAAGTCACCGATATCAGGTACTTTCAGTTCAATTAAATCTGCCATGATTACGCCTTAACTGGATTGACTGCGTCTGCATTGATGTCGTATTGCTTGATGGCTTTCTCAACCACATCGTGTTTGATATCGCCCTGATCAGCCAGTGCATTGAGCGTGGCCACCACAATATGATGACGATCAACTTCAAAAAAGCTGCGTAGCTGTTCGCGGGTATCACTGCGGCCAAAGCCATCGGTGCCCAAAACGGTATAGCTATTTTTCACCCATGGTCGAATTTGTTCAGCATACATCCGCATATAGTCAGTTGCTGCTACCACGACACCCGGCTGATCATCCAGACACTCTGCCACATAGGCTTTTTGCTTAGTGGCTGTTGGATGCAGACGGTTATGTCGATCCACATGCTGACCATTTCGCGTCAACTCATTAAAGCTGGTCGCGCTCCAAACATTCACCGAGACTTTCCAGTCTTTTTCGAGCAATTCGGCAGCTGCTTCAACTTCACGCAAAATCGTACCACTACCAATTAACTGCGCTTTCAGTTTATGTTTACCACCGGATTTCAGCTGGTACATACCTTTAATAATGCCGTCTTCAGCACCTTCAGGCAACGCTGGATGTGTATAGTTTTCGTTCATTGCCGTCAGGTAATAAAACACATTTTCCTGATTTTCATACATCCGGCGCATACCGTCATGAACAATCACTGCCACTTCATAGGCATAAGTTGGATCATAGCTGATGCAATTCGGCACAGTATTGGCCAGAATCATGCTATGGCCATCCTGATGTTGCAGACCTTCACCATTCAACGTGGTGCGACCGGCAGTACCGCCAATCAGGAAACCTTTGGCTTGAATATCACCAGCCAGCCAGCACAAATCGCCAACCCGCTGGAAGCCAAACATTGAATAGTAAATATAGAACGGCACCATATTAACGTTGTAATTGGAATATGCCGTTGCCGCCGAAATCCACTCTGACATGGCACCGGCTTCGTTGATGCCCTCTTCGAGAATCTGACCGGTGGTGTCTTCGCGATACCACATGACTTTGCCGGAATCTTCCGGTTCATACATCTGGCCGGATGAAGAGTAAATACCGACACTGCGGAACAAACCTTCCATACCAAAAGTACGCGCTTCATCAGGGACAATCGGCACAATATTTTTGCCAAGCGATTTATCACGAATTAAAGCGGTTAAGATCCGGACAAATGCCATCGTAGTCGATAATTCACGATCACCGCTGGATTTGAGTACAGCATCAAAAATCTTCAGTTCAGGAATTTTTAATGCCGGGGCGCTGGTATTGCGCTTCGGCAGGAAACCACCCAACTCTTTCCGACGTTTCAGTAAGTATTCTTTTTCCGGGCTGCCATCTTTCAAGGTCAGATACGGAATTTTATCGATGTTCTCATCAGAAATCGGAATATTGAAACGATCCCTGAAGCGTTTCATTTGCTCAACTTCCAGTTTCTTCTGCTGATGGGTGGTGTTCTGGCCTTCACCAGCTTCACCCATGCCATAACCTTTAACGGTTTTCGCCAGAATCACGGTCGGCTGACCTTCATGATCAACAGCGCGTTTGTAAGCGGCATAAATCTTACGCGGATCATGACCACCACGGCTCAGATTCCAGATATCTTCATCAGTCATATCTGAAACCATATCCAGCAGCTCCGGATATTTACCGAAGAAATGCTGGCGCACATAAGCACCATCTTTAGATTTATAGTTCTGGTATTCGCCGTCGACGACTTCTTCCATGCGTTTCAGCAACAGGCCATGGGTATCACGCGCCAGCAGTTGATCCCAACCGCTACCCCATAAGACTTTGATGACATTCCAGCCAGCGCCACGGAACAATGCTTCCAATTCCTGAACGATTTTGCCGTTACCACGTACCGGACCGTCGAGACGTTGCAAGTTGCAGTTAACAACAAAAATCAGATTGTCGAGCTTTTCACGACCAGCCAGCGTAATGGCACCCAGTGATTCCGGCTCATCCATTTCACCGTCACCCAGATAGGCCCAGACATGACGGCCACTGGTTTTAACGATATCGCGATGCTCCATGTATTTCATAAAGCGCGCTTGATAAATCGACAGGATTGGGCCCAGGCCCATAGATACCGTTGGGAACTGCCAGTAATCAGGCATCAACCAAGGATGCGGATATGATGACAAGCCTTTGCCATTAACCTCAAAGCGGAAACCATCAAGCTGCGCTTCGGTCAGGCGACCTTAGAGGAATGAGCGGGCGTAAATACCCGGTGAAGAATGGCCCTGGAAAAACACCATATCGGCGCCATTACCGTACTCATCACCTTTGAAGAAATGATTAAAACCAACGTCATAAAGGGTGGCCGCCGAAGAAAAGCTGGCGATATGACCACCTACTGCACCCGGTTTTAAATTGGCTTTAACCACCATGGCCATCGCATTCCAACGAATATAGGAACGCAGTTTGTGTTCCATGGCCTGATCGCCGGGAATGCGTTCTTGCTGATCTACCGGAATGGTATTTACATATGCTGTGTTTGCGCTGTAGGGCAAGTTAATGCCGCTACGACGAGCCATATCAATCAGTTTTTCGATTATGTGGTGTGCTTTTTCATCGCCGGCGACTTCGATGACGGATTCCAAAGCATCCAGCCATTCTTGTGTTTCCTGCGGGTCTTGATCGACAAAATCAGTCATAAATACCTTCTTAAGATCTAAAAACGCCGTTAATAACAACGCAGCATTGTAACAGTTTTTCTTGGAATTCATCCCCCAAAAGGCTGGCAAGCCTTATCCGGCCATGGCTTTACCACAACATATTATGACGATAGAAAGGGATAAAACGACAGTGATAGCAAGCACTTAACTGCGTGCCAGCACCATCGGTTTAAGATAAAGACGATACAGTCGAACAGCCATTAAAAACGTCAGAATCACGATATAAATGAGCGGTTCAGTGATATCCGCTTTGACCAGCATCAAAAAATGCAGGCAAGACAAACCCGCCACTATATAGGTCAGTTTGTGTAACTGCTTCCAGCGCTGACCGCCAAGGCGTTTCATCATTTTATTGCTAGATGTCAAAGCCAGCGGTAATAACAACGTAAAACTGATAAAGCCAATAGTAATAAACGGCCGCTTGATAATGTCTTTCCAGATTTCAGACCAGTCAAAGAACTGATCCAGCCACAAATAAAGCAGCATATGCAGCACGGCATAGAAAAATACATACAAACCGGTCATTCGCCGAAAGCGAATGATCTGATTCAGACCAGTCAGCCAGCGGATCGGCGTCAAACATAAGGTCAGCAACAAAAATCGCAACGCCCAGACACCCGATTCACGGGTAATGGCTTCAATCGGATTGGCACCCAACTGGTCAGTAAATAACGCAAAGGTTAACCACAGCGCCGGTGATAAACCGGCAATAAACACCAGAACCTTAAGTTGATTAATGCTGGGCATAATAATCAGAAATATTTTCGCAAATCCATGCCTTCATAAAGGCTCGCCACCTGCTCGCCATAGCCATTAAACATCAGCGTTTTGCGTTTCAGAAATTCGCCGATTCGCCGCTCACGGCTCTGGCTCCAACGCGGATGATCAACATTCGGATTCACATTGGAATAAAAGCCATATTCACTGGGGTTAGACTGTACCCAGGCCGTCAACGGCATTTTTTCGACAAACCGAATACGGACAATCGATTTAATGCTCTTAAAGCCATACTTCCAAGGCACCACCAAACGAATAGGCGCACCATTCTGTCCCGGCATTTCATGACCATATAAACCGACGGCTAAAATCGTTAACGGATGCATTGCTTCATCTATCCGTAAGCCCTCAACATAAGGCCACTGGAGCACGCGGCGGTTTTGACCGGGCATTTGTTCCGGATCAAATAACGTCGTAAATTCAACATATTTGGCTTTGGAATTTGGTTTGGCCGCTTTCAGCACATCAGCCAGCGGAAAACCAATCCATGGAATCACCATTGACCAGCCTTCGACACAGCGCATCCGATAAATCCGCTCTTCCAGCGTTTGTTTAGCAATTAAATCGCTGTATTCAAATTCGCCGGGATTGTCACATTCACCGTCAATTTTCACCATCCATGGTTTGGCTGGGTCCGGGAAATCTTTGGCCAGCATTGCCGGTGCTTCTTTGCTGATACCGAATTCATAAAAATTATTGTAGTTAGTAATATCTTGATAGGTTGTCAGTTTTTCTTCTGTCGAAAAACGGCTGTCAGTAACCTCTTCAAAGGCATTACCCGTCGGCTTTTCAGCAGCAAAACTGATTGGCACTGCTGCTGCGGCGGCAATACCGGCAGCACTGTTAATAAACTGCCGACGATTTAAGAATACCTCGTGATCAGTGACTTCTGATTCAGGTAACTGCCAGGATTGTTTTTTACGGATCCACATAACGCACCTCTTGATAGCCGACTTTGCGAGCCAGCCAATAATCAATACTTAAATAACGACCACCACCGATAAAAAACAAGGTCAGTAACATGACAAAATATGTGGCGGCAAATTCAATACCGTTATTCAGTGATACCAAACTGCCGTGCTCTGTCAGCCAACCATAATTGCCGTGCTCTTTGAGAATCTCTTTGGCTCTTTCCAATCGCTCAATTGCTTCGGCAGCATTGTCAGCGGCAAAAGCACTCATCGGGTCATGGATGGCTTGCCAACCGTTTTGCCAGTGCACAGAAAATGCAGCTACCAGCATGGTAATCATCAACGGAATACTAACCCAGCGCACCGCCAACCCTAGTAACAATAAAATCGCCCCGAAATATTCAGCCCCCCAGGCGAGATAAGCCATCAATTCCGGGAATGGCAAACCCAATCCCCAATCTTTGTCAGCAAACCAGTTAATGGTGCTTTGCAATGAACTGTCTGGATCAAATGGATTCCATTTATTATTGGCAGCAACCCAAAAAACCGGCACAAGGTATGCTCTCAATAACAATGGCGCCAAAAAATCCACAGCGCGGGTCTTATCAAGTAATGACTGCAGCCAAAACAAAAATGTCCTTATTTGCATCGCAGACTCCTGCTAAAAAAACAAGGGCCCCTTAAGAGCCCTTGTTATCGATAACTAACAAAGGCTAATTATTCACCGCCACACTTGGCTTCACCGCATTTGCCTTCGGCGTCTTTCTTATCATCTTTCATTTCGCCGCCGCATTTGGCTTCACCACATTTGCCTTCGCCATCTTTTTTCATATCTTCGCCGCACTTGGCTTCACCACATTTGCCTTCTTCGCCATGGTGTTCAGCCAACTGCATATAACCGCTGCTCAGTTCAGCACTGGCAAATGGATTGGCATCAGCGCTTGCCAGTGGTGAAAAAGCCAGACCTGCAGTTAAAGCTGCACCAGCAGCCAAAGCGATAGACGTTTTTTTGCTTGTAGCCATAAGAAATATCCTTTTGTTTATTCCGAAAAACCAACCGGCTAATCAACCGGTCTTGTTAGCTAGACTCAAAATAAAATGCTTTGTTACAACATTTTTGATAAAAAATGCTGTTCTTTTGTGTCTCGGGTAAATTTTTCACCGGCCATGCTTCGCAGGCTGTCTGCGTTTATTTAAGTTGCGGGCATTAATTTTTGCAGCACGTTACTATTATCAGCAAACGACCGAGATGGAAGACAGTCCAGTCATATGAACCAATCGCCGACGGCAACATTTGATGAAGAACAAGTATTGATTCAGGCGTTACTGGCGGGTGAATCAGCAGCATTTGAATACTTGATTGGTCACAACCACAGCCGGATGCTGACCGTTGCGCGCGGCATTATCGGTGAGGCGTTTGCTGACGAAGTTGTTCAGGATGCCTGGTTATCCGCCATTAAAGCCCTGCCGGAGTTTGCGGGTCGCAGTAGCTTATCAACCTGGCTACTGCAAATTACCGCCAACGGCGCTAAATCTCGTTTACGGCGTGAAAAACGCAATCTATCTTTAGACGAAGGCTGGCAACGTGAAGACAATGATGATCGCTTTGATGCCAGGCATCATTGGCGGGAGGACGTCAGTCAGTGGGAACTCAACACCCCGGAAGCCATTGCCGAAAATGCCGAGCTGTCCACGATTATTGAGAAGGCATTTGCACAATTACCATCGATGCAGCAGGCGGTAATTGAATTATATGATTTACAACAAATACCAATGCCCGAAATTTGTAACATTCTGGATATCAGTGCATCTAACGTCAGGGTATTGTTGCATCGTGGCCGAAGTGCCATCCAACAAAAAATCGCTCATTATCAGGACGCTATTTAAATGCTCAGCTGCAAAGAAGTTGCCCAACAAGCCAGTGATTACATCGATCAGCAATATAGCTGGCGGCAGCGTATG
>CAYYRO010000017.1:0-31386 GCA_964474075.1 uncultured Methylophaga sp. | reverse complement strand
CGGTTTGATTCACTGTAGCTACCATAAGCAGTCATGTTTTCCTGTAACGCATAAGTCAAACCAACTGATGGGTTAAAACGTTTGAAATTATGTGTGTTACCACTTTCGTTCAGATCCTGCGTACCACCACCACTGGTACCGGAAATATCAACGGCAATCCAGTTATAACGACCAGCTAATGTCAAATCCAACCGATCTGTCAGTGAATGAGTATTAGTAAAGAAGACACTATAGGTATCAGTTTCTATATTACCGTCAACAATGGTATCCGGAATAATAATGCCGGTACCATCTGTACCGCGTGTTGATGTGAAACGAGCAATTTCAGATTGCGAGCTGTAATCGACATCAGAGCGATCATAGCCAGCACCGACAATCAGCTGGTTTTCACGGCCAAATAATGGTTGCAGAAACGTGCTTTGCAAACTGAAACCATAGCTGTCCTGTTCGGTTTCACTGGTATTGTTCAGGGCAACAAAGTCACCATCGACAAAGCCGAATGGGGTGCCATCGGCCAACACATCACCATCATCGTTTTCAATATTACCGCCATTGACTTCCAACTCAGAACCATCACCATTAAAAGTGCTGCGATCACTGATACGGTAATAAGTATTGGCCGATAACATCACATCATCTCTGAGCCAATGTGAGCCATTCAAACCAAACTGGCGCAGCTCATTCTGGGTATTATCCGGGTGGGTAAACACCGCTTCACGATCGATCGCCACCAATTCAATCGGGGATGCACCATTACCATTCAGGTCACTGTCGACACCGAGGAAAGTGAAATCCAAAGTTGAATCTTCATTGGCATAACTGAGTTTGGTAAATAATTGCTCAACCCGGGATGGTGAAAAGTCACGCCAGCCATCTTCTTTTGTCACAGAACCTGTCACGTAATAAGCCAGATTACCATCGCTACCACCACTTTCGATGGTGCCAGAATCACGGTTGAATGAACCGGTATAGGCTTCCAGACTGTGACCAGGATTACGGAAACCATCTTTGGTTTCGATCGACAGTGCACCACCCAATGTATTTAAACCAAACACCGGATTCGAACCCGGAATTAAGTTCATATTGGCAATAGCGGCTTCAGGAATCAGTTCAAAGTTGACAGCATCACCGAATGGCTCGTTGACACGAATACCATCCATATATACCGATAAACCCTGCGCGTTACCAACCAGCGGTGAAGCAGTAAAACCACGGTATTTCAGATCTGGCTGAAAAGGATTGTTCTGCGCGCTGTTAAGGCTGATGCTGCCGAAGTTTTGATTTAAAAAGTCAGAAATATCCAGTGCCTGTGAACGCTCGATATCTTCAGCATCTGCAGACTGGACATTAGCGGCGATTTTATCCGCTTCCAGCCCAACGCCGCCAATGGGTGTCGTGCCAATAACTTCGATATTGCTCAGTTCAACATTGTCTTCTTCAGCATGCGCAACCATTGAGGCTCCCAACGCAGACAGAAGTAGCGCCGGCAGTAACCTGCGCCGAGATGGAATGGCCATTTATATTCTCCCAGGTTTTATATCATTATTTATTAAGCTTTCTATGAAGCTGGGAGCGATGCTAGCACGCGATGTTTCACAGGGAATTAGGAAAAATTCCTATTTTTCCTAAAAGCCGCTATAGGCTTGATTTTATAGACTCAAAACCAGGCTAATTGATCATGTAATTTGACCACTTCGCCAATGATAAGCAAGGTCGGCGCAATTGGCTGTTCGCGCTCGGCAAGTGCCGGTAATTCAGCGATCGTTGAAGTCCAGACTTTTTGATTTTCGGTAGTGCCCTGTTGCACCAGTGCTGCCGGCATATCAGCAGACATACCGTGTTTTTGCAATTGTTCGCTAAGTTCAGGCAATCCAGCAAGCCCCATATAAACGACCAATGTTTGCCGGGGTTGTACTAAAGCTGTCCAGTTTAAATCCAGCGCGCCTTCTTTGAGCTGGCCAGTGACAAACACGCAGCTCTGTGAATAATCCCGGTGCGTTAATGGAATACCGGCATAACAGGCACAACCGGAAGCAGCAGTGATGCCCGGTACCACCTGAAACGGGATTTTTTCATCAGCAAGCGTGGCAATTTCTTCGCCGCCGCGGCCAAAAATAAATGGATCACCACCTTTCAGCCGTAATACCCGTTTGCCTTGTTTGGCATGTTCCAGTAGCAGCTGATTGATTTCATCCTGCCGTTTAAAATGCCAGCTGCGTTGTTTGCCAACATAAACCAAATCAGCTTCTTTACGCACCAGTGCCAACACTTCCTTACTGACCAGCCGGTCATAAAACACCACATCGGCTTGCTGCATTAAACGCAGCGCCTTAAAGGTCAACAGATCCGGATCGCCGGGACCAGCGCCTACCAAATAAACCTCGCCTTGTTTTAAGGCATTGGGATCGGCTTTTTCAATTAATGTTTGCAGCGTTTGCTCGGCAAGTTGATCACGGCCGGCCAACATATGATCAGCTACCGGGCCCTGCAATACCGCTTCCCAAAAACGCCGGCGTTGACTGAGTTTGGTAAATTTATCTTTTACCGCCTGTCGATAATCGCCAACCAAATTGCCCAGACGACTATAACTGGGTGGAATCAAGGTTTCTAAACGTGCACGTAACTGCCGGGCCAGGATCGGTGACTGGCCGCCACTGGAAATCGCTACAACAATCGGCGATCTGTCGAGAATTGACGCCAGAATAAAATCACACATATCCGGCTCATCCGCGACATTTACCGGAATACGCCTGACTTTAGCAGCCTGATAAACAGTATGATTAACCGCGTTATCATCGGTCGCGGCAATGACCAGGTTTTGTGAATATAAATACGCCGGATCAAACTTCGCTTTTAACCACTGAACCTTATTTGCAAACGCCGTATCGTCCAGTAATTGCTGGGTCATCAAACTGATTTCCGGAGCGATTATCGTGACTTTGGCCTGCGCTTTTAATAATAAACTGGCTTTGCGCGCTGCAATATCGCCCCCACCAACCACCAAACAACTCCCACGTTTGAGGTCGATAAAAATCGGTAAAAACTCCATGCTTGTCCTAATCAGTTAACGGCAGGGCCAGTGCCTGTAATACATAGCCATCGGATAAATTCTGTACCACAGCGACAACACTTAGCTGGTCACGCTGCCAGTCATCGGCCAATTCAATGGTTTGCTGGATCTGACTACTGCCATCTTCAGCCAAATCAAACGGCCCCAGCCAGGCACGCACCAGATTTTGATGATTAAAATCCCGGCCGGCATTATCACCGCCACGTACTTCACTGAATACATTGTCTTCGGTGACGGCTAAATAGAGTTTACTGTGCTGGCGATTGGCTTCACCTGCCACCTGCAACTGACTATCAATATGCAATTTTTGATTTTTTTCGCTGACCTGAAGATCAATATCGACTTCTGACTGGTAATTATTTAAAAAACCAATCACATCAATGAGCTGTTCACGCCAGCTATGCACTGTTTCACCACTGACAACCAACTCTGGTGTAAACACATGCTGATAGCGATTTAAATGCGCTAATTGTTTTTGCCGGTTGGTAAACACCGGGCTGGCAAATTGATCGACCCACCCTTTTCGGGAATTTAAATAATCAATATGAAAAGCCAGCACAATGAGCTGGTCCTTATCGACGCCCTTCTCCGGCAAGTTGTTAACGTATTTTTCTGCGGCAGGACATAAGCCGCAGCCTTCTGAAACGAACATTTCCAGCAGCGCGACATGCTTTTCGCCGGAGGTGGCTTGCCAGGTTTGACCGTATGTCAGCATTGGCAAGCTTAAAAACAGTAAAACAAGCAATTTGTTAATTAAGCGCATATCACCACTCCTGATGGTTGATTATAAATCAGACCCATTCAGATGTCGGTTTTACTGCCACTGGCATCACTTATCAAAGCTAATTCCCGCAATACAGCTGTGGCATAACTGCCTGGTGGCAAGGCAAAACTGACAGTCAAGCTGTTATCGTCAGCAAATTGCCAGTCAAACTCAGTTGGAAACAGGCGCAACGCCCGGCGTTCATGACTCAGTCCCAGTTTTTCCAGTTCTGTTTGCCATTTTTGCCAGTCTGCCAACACCTTGTTTTCCAAAACCAAACTGTCCAGTGTATTGGGTGCAGCGCCTTTGCCCCATAATGGACCGGTTGGATGAATATCCATTGCTGCAAGGCGCTGCTGAATCGTATCATCTATGGTTTCTGCCAAAAAATAGCTGGCACGGGTACCACTTAACAACATGATGTCGCCCCGCAAGGCGCTATCCCAATGTTGTTGTTTAATGCGTTCAGCAAGCACCAGGTTAAATAACCAGCTTCGCGCGGCAGAAATAATCATGCTGCGCTGGTTACGTTTTTGCGGCGCCGGTCCACCGTTAAACCAGTCATCTGCTTTTTGCAGATTCAGGCCATCACGGCCAAAACGTTGTTCAGCAAAATAATTGGCAACACCTTCTTTGGCAATACGTTTTAAATTCGATTGCCAGATGGCTTTATCACCCTTTAAATTCGTCAAACGTAAAGTAAAGTGATTGCCACCCAACGCGCCACGCTTGAGTTTTTTGCTGTGCCTGACTTGTTGCAAAATCTGTAATTCATCGCTTTGCATTTGTGACCAGTCAGGTTCGGGCAAACCCTGGAGATTGATACTGAACCATTGACTGGTTACGGCATGACGATCTTTCAGACCAGCATAACCAACGGCCACCGGTGAGACTTTGGCAAAACGGGCAATTTGCTGAGCTAGCCAATCAGTATTGGTGCCAATTTTTTGTACATACAGCCAGACATGACTGCCCTCGCCCTCAGGTTGAAATGGCAGGTGCTCAGCAACCTTAAAGTCGGTGGCGCTGGCACGGATAGTCGCCTGACAACCGGCAATATCACCGACACGCGGCAGTTCACTGAAGGTCATCATTAAATGCTGCGATCCCGTTCCAGTAAAACAACGGCATGAGCGGCAATACCTTCTTCGCGACCGGTAAAACCCAGTTTTTCGGTGGTAGTCGCTTTGATATTAATCGCTGCAATTGTAGTGTGCATATCTTCGGCGAGTAATTCACGCATTTGGGGGATATACGGCGATAATTTAGGCCGCTCTGCCACCACGGTGCTGTCGATGTTGGCGATCTGCCAGCCAAGTTGATGGACATCAGCAATGACACGGCGTAATAAAATGCGACTATCGATTCCTGCATAAGCTTCATCCGTATCAGGAAAATGATGACCGACATCCCATAAACCCGCAGCACCCAGAATCGCATCACACATGGCATGGATTAATACATCACCATCGGAGTGCGCCTCAAGCCCCAGGGTATGGGGAATAGTCACGCCGCCAATAACCAGTTGCGGACCTTCTTTAAAACGATGCACATCATAGCCATGACCAATTCTCATTAAAATTCCCCGGATTGCTGTTGCAGATATAAAGCTGCCAGAGCTAAATCCTTTGGCAGGGTAATTTTGAGGTTATCGGCATGCCCTTCTACCATTTTTGGCTGGTAGCCTGCATATTCCATGGCGCTAGCCTCATCGGTGACTTTACACTGAGCCAAACGGGTTTGCTCAAGCGCTTTTAACAGTGTTTGCAGACGAAACATTTGCGGTGTTGCCGCGCGCCACAGGTTATCCCGATTAACGGTTTCGATAATACGATTATGCGCATCGACGCGCTTAACGGTTTCGTTCACCGGCACACCCAAAATACCACCCACCGGATCTTGATCAAGTTCAGCCAGCATTCGGTCAATATCACTATGACGCAGGCAGGGTCTGGCAGCATCATGAACTAACACCCAGGGATCTTTTTGGCTGATTTTTTCTAATAGTGTAAGTGCATTGAATACCGAGTCAGCGCGTTCCAATCCGCCGACAGCACGGTGTAATGGCCAGTATTCAGGAATAGGCAATGCTTGCCAGTAAGGATCATTATCGGCAACTGCAACCACCACTCCGGCAATCTGTGGGTGGCTGACCAGCCGTTCCAGCGTATGCATAATCACCGGCTGGTCCAGCAAAGTCAGATATTGTTTGGGCCGATCAGCGAGCATTCGGCGACCGCTGCCGGCAGCCGGCACTATGGCCCAGACAGGCTCACTCATCTTTCTCGGGTTCTATTACATGAAAGAAGGTTTCGCCTGGCTTGACCATACCCAGTTCACTGCGCGCACGCTCTTCCAAGGCATCAAGACCACTTTTCAGATCAGCAACCTCGGCAGCCAACACTGCATTACGCTCTTGCAGCTTGTCGTTATCCTGACGCTGCTTTTCAACGGCATGATGCAGTCTGAGCAATGATGGCAGACCATCATGGCTAAGCCAGAGCCGATACTGAAGAATCACCAGAATGGCGATCAACAAAATCATTACTGGCTTCATCGCCTGGCCTGCATCAGCGTTGGAAAGCCTTAATACCCGGATAATAAGCACTGCTGCCCAATTCAGCTTCGATGCGCAGCAACTGATTATATTTCGCTACCCGATCCGAGCGAGATAGCGAACCGGTTTTGATCTGACCACATTGGCTGGCAACGGCTAAATCGGCAATAAAGGTGTCTTCGGTTTCACCACTGCGGTGCGACATAATCGCACCATATTTAGCAGCAGCCGCCATATCCAGCGCATTTTGAGTCTCAGTCAACGTACCGATTTGATTGAGTTTGATCAAAATTGCGTTGGCAATATTTTGATCGATGCCTTTTTTCAGAATCTCGGTATTGGTAACAAATAAATCATCACCAACCAGTTGCACCTTGTCCCCGATTTTATCGGTCAGATATTTCCAGCCAGCCCAGTCGTTTTCATCCATACCGTCTTCGATACTGATGATCGGATATTTAGAGACCCACTCAGCCAACAAATCACCCATTTGCTCTGAACTCAGGCGTTTGTTTTCTGATTGCAGGAAATATTCACCATTTTTGTGGAATTCAGAACTGGCGACATCAAGAGCCAGCATAATGTCGCTACCCGCTTTGTAACCGGCATTATCAATCGCTTGCAGAATCAGCTCGATGGCTTCTTCATTGGATTTCAAATCGGGTGCAAAACCGCCTTCATCACCGACTGCGGTATTCAAACCTTGCTTTTTCAGTACTGATTTCAGGGCATGGAAAATTTCAGTACCGGCACGCAGCGCTTCTGAAAAGCTTGGTAACCCAGCCGGGATCACCATAAATTCCTGAAAATCGACGCTGTTATCGGCATGTGAGCCGCCATTGACAATATTCATCATCGGCACCGGCAATGTGCGGGCATTGTCACCGCCTAAGTAGCGATACAACGGCAGGCCTTTTTCATCGGCCGCAGCCACGGCATTGGCCAAAGAAACAGCCAACAAGGCATTGGCGCCTAAACGTTGTTTATTGGCCGAACCATCGGTATCAATTAAGCGTTGATCCAAAGCAGCCTGATCAGTTGCCTCCATACCGACTACCGAAGCACGCAATTCATTATTTACAGCAGCAACTGCTTTGGTGACACCTTTACCTAAATAACGGCTGGCATCGCCATCACGTAATTCCACAGCTTCGCGCTCGCCCGTTGATGCACCGGAAGGCACAGCCGCGCGGCCCATTGCACCACTGGCCAGGATGACATCAGCTTCAACGGTCGGATTACCACGTGAGTCCAGAATCTCCCGGGCCCGGACATCAATAATTTTGCTCATTTCGCTCTCCGCTCAATCACCGGTCAGGCCGGTTCGGTCTTTATAAGAATTGATCTTCAATAAAATCTTGCTGTTTAACGCTGTGATCGATTGCCACCAACGTTTCCAGCAAATCTTGCATTTGGTCCAGAGGCCAGGAATTCGGACCATCACTGAGGGCTTTTTCCGGATCCGGATGGGTTTCCATAAAGATCCCGGCAATACCGCTGGCAACAGCTGCTCTGGCTAATACCGGCACAAACTGGCGCTGGCCGCCACTTTTACCGCCTTGGCCGCCCGGTTGTTGCACGGAATGGGTGGCATCAAATACCACCGGACAATCCATCTGTCGCATGGTAGCGAGCCCGCGCATGTCAGAAATCAGGGTGTTATAGCCAAACGATGTGCCCCGTTCACACAGCATGATTTGCTGATTACCGGTCGATTTGGCTTTTTCGGCGACGTGGATCATATCCCAAGGCGCTAAAAACTGGCCTTTTTTGATATTAACCGGCAAGCCTTGACTGGCGACATTCAAAATAAAATTGGTCTGGCGACACAAAAATGCCGGTGTTTGCAGTACATCAACGACACTGGCAACTTCACCAAGCGGCGTATCTTCATGGACATCAGTGAGAATAGGCAGGCTGTAATGTTTTTTGACGTTTTCCAGCACTTTTAAGCCGGCTTCCAGACCCGGGCCACGATAGGTTTTAGTCGAGGTACGGTTGGCTTTATCAAAAGATGATTTATAAATCAGCGAAATGCCCAATTTATCGCAGATTTCTTTGAGCTGACCAGCAACATCCATGGTCATTTGCTCACTTTCAATGACGCAGGTGCCGGCAATCAGAAACAGCGGCTGTTTGCCGCCAACTTCAAAACCACATAAATTCATCAGTGCTGACCTCGTTGGCTTCGATTGACATTGGCGGCGGTAATAAAGCCTTCAAATAACGGATGACCGTGACGCGGTGTTGAGGTAAATTCCGGATGAAACTGGCAGGCCACAAACCACGGATGCCCAGGAATTTCGATCATCTCAGCCAGACTGTTGTCCCGGGACATACCTGAGAACCTTAAGCCGGCCTGTTCCAGTTGTGCTTTGTAATTGTTGTTAAATTCGTAGCGGTGACGATGCCGTTCAGTAATTTCCGGCTTGCCATAGGTTTCGCGGGCCTTACTGCCTTCAGTCAGCACACACGGATAACCGCCCAAACGCATGGTGCCGCCCAGATCAGAATCTTCGCTTCGCTGTTCGACACTGCCATCTTCTTTTTGCCATTCGGTAATCAAACCGATGACCGGATGGGGTGTATTAAGATCAAATTCGGTACTGAACGCGCCGTCAAGCCCGGCTTTATGACGGGCATATTCAATCACGGCCACTTGCATACCCAGACAAATACCTAAGTATGGAATGCTGTTCTCACGGGCATACTGCGCCGTCTGGATCATGCCTTCAACACCGCGCTTGCCAAAGCCACCGGGGACCAGAATCGCATCCATACCTTTAATGCAATCGGTGCCTTGTTTTTCAATCAGCTCCGAATCGACATAATGCACGTTGACCTTGGTACGGGTATGGATGCCGGCATGGATCAATGATTCTGATAGCGATTTGTATGCTTCGGTCAGCTCCATATATTTGCCGACCATGGCGATATCAACTTCATGCTCAGGATTACTGAGACTTTCGTATACTTGCTGCCATTGACTTAAATCAGCTGGCGGCGCATCAATGCCCAATTGCTTGACGACAATTTCATCAAGCCCCTGACGGTGTAATTCCATCGGAATTTTGTAAATACTGTCGACGTCAACACAAGACACCACAGAATGCTCAGACACATTGGTGAACAAGGCGATTTTGCGGCGCTCGGATTCCGGTAACGGCCGATCCATACGACAGACCAGTACATCCGGCTGAATACCAATCGTGCGCAGTTCTTTAACCGAATGCTGGGTAGGTTTGGTTTTGATTTCACCGGCTGAAGCGATATAAGGGACCAGCGTCAGATGAATAAATACCGCGCGATCCCGGCCCAGTTCGGTAGCCATTTGCCGGATGGTTTCCAAAAACGGCAACGACTCGATATCACCGACGGTGCCGCCGATTTCAATCAACGCGACATCGGCATCACCGGCGCCTTCATAAATGCAGCGCTTAATTTCGTCGGTAATGTGCGGGATAACTTGCACGGTATTACCTAAATACTCACCGCGACGCTCTTTGCGAATTACATTTTCGTAAATTTGACCGGTTGTGTGATTATTTCGGCTGGTCATATCAGCATCGATAAACCGCTCGTAATGGCCCAAATCCAGATCGGTTTCAGCACCATCTTCGGTGACAAAGACTTCGCCATGTTGCAGCGGACTCATGGTGCCCGGATCGACGTTGATATAGGGGTCGAGTTTGACCAGCGTGACTTTTAAGCCACGTGCTTCCAGAATGGCTGCCAGTGATGCTGCTGCGATGCCCTTACCAAGGGACGACACAACACCACCAGTGACGAAAATAAATTTAGTCATATATCGGAGAGTTCAACTTTTCTAGGCAGGCCGGAATGGCAGCGCGCAAAATAAGCACATAAAGTATCAGAATTGCCCCTGCCGCTCAATCAAAAATCTGTCGTAGCAACGGCATCAACAAATGGCCACCAGCCCTGCTCACCTGTCGGCGGCAAGGCCTTTTCACTGACTGCATAACCACTCACTGCAACCAGTTCGCAACCGGCAAATAATAATGGGATGCGCGGCCGTTGCCACGGGGGAATCTGCCATTTCTGCAGACAGTTTTTCAAATCATGATGCTGCGTATGACCTGCCAACTGGATTTTTTCACCGCCCTGTCGAAACCTTAGCGTCAAACCCTGTTTGATAATCGCCGCCGACAATCCAGAGTCATTGGTTGCCAGCCAGTTTAACTGCCGGCCATCAGGTAAAGTCAGACTTGCCAGCGTATTAAGGTTTTGTTGCCAGCTGTGATCCAGCGGCGGCAATTGCGCTTGCAGAAATAATCTTCCGGCAAAGCGGCGCGCCTCACTCCCCGACCATTGCACCAATGGCATTGCATCGGTTTTAGCTGCGCAAACGTCGTCAATAATTCGCTGTAAAATTGCTGTGCTTGGCAACGGCAGCTTCAATTGATGCAAAAAATAACGCAACACATTGCGCTGACGCGCCGTCGACAAGGTCAGTAACGCTGTGCAATCCAATGTGGCGGCAATAGCATCGGCATTCACCGTTTTTAAATCCGTTTGCGCAAGTTCATCAAGTAGCGTTTGCGCTTCGCTAAAATGCGCAGCGCTACGGCTCAGAGTTTGATTCAGCGCCGGCCAGCGGCTGCTTAACAATGGCCAAATTTGATGGCGCAGAAAATTACGCTGGATTTGAATATCGGCATTACTGGGATCATCCAGAAATTTCAGCTGGTGATGTTGTGCATACTCAAGTAGTGCCGGCCGGTCAACGGTTAGCAATGGCCGGATAATATTCATCGTTTGCCAGCGTGCCTGAAAAGCCATCGCCGCCAAACCACGATTGCCAGCTCCACGGAGTAATTGCAGCATGACTGTTTCGGCCTGATCCTGCTGATGTTGTCCTGTTAATAAAACCCCATCGGCGCCAATATGCTCGTTGATAGCGGTATAGCGGGCATCTCTTGCTGCCGCTTCCAGTCCTAAGCCGGCATCAAGATCTACGGAGACTTCCAAAGTAGTAATGGGCAACTGCAGCTGTTTGGCAAATTGCTGGCAATGCGCTGCCCACTGGCCAGCATCGGGGTGTAATTGGTGATTGATATGAATCAGCCGCAGTGGCAATTTGGGTTCTTGCCGGGCTAATAAATGCACTAAGACCGTGGAATCGAGACCGCCACTGAAGGCCAGCCATAAAGGCCGGCCATTCAGAAAAGGCTGCAGTTTGGCAACAATCGGCTGCGCGTTAATAGTCACGCAGCAAAATTATCCCTCAAAGGCACCATATTCCATCAAACGCGCCTGACGGCGTTTGACCAAATCATCAACCGGCATAGCCTGTAATTGTTTCAGTTTGCCACTGATGGCTTTTTTCATATTGCCGACCATCAATTCCATATCACGATGCGCGCCGCCAAGCGGTTCCGGAATCACTTCATCAATTAATTTCATCGATTTCAGGCGATCTGAGGTAACGCCCAAAGTCGCAGCGGCATCGGCCGCTTTATCAGCGCTTTTCCACAAAATTGACGCACAACCTTCAGGTGAAATAACCGAATAAATACTGTATTGCAGCATCATCAGGTGATCCGCTACACCGACGGCCAACGCACCGCCCGAGCCGCCTTCACCAATGACGGTACTTAAAATAGGTGTTTTTAACTGCGCCATTTCAAATAAATTGCGGGCAATCGCCTCACTCTGACCGCGCTCTTCCGCGCCAATACCGGGATAAGCGCCCGGCGTGTCAATAAAGGTCAGCACCGGCAGATTAAACCGCTCGGCCAGCTTCATGATACGTAATGCTTTGCGATAGCCTTCCGGGCGCGGCATACCAAAATTACGCGCCACTTTTTCTTTGGTATCACGACCTTTCTGATGACCGATAACAACTACAGACTGACCATTAAAACGGCCCATACCGGTAACCAGCGCTGCATCATCAGCGTAGGTACGGTCACCATGCAATTCTTCAAAATCAGTGATTAAGTGTTTGATGTAATCAAGAGTATAGGGGCGCTGCGGATGACGGGCCATCTGCGTGACTTGCCAAGGCGTTAATCCAGAGAAAATTGATTTGGTCAGCGATTCGCTTTTTTCTTTGAGCTTCTGGATTTCTTCTGTGATGTTGAGATCCGTGTCATTGCTCATGTAACGAAGCTCATCAATTTTAGCTTCCAGTTCAGCAATTGGTTGCTCGTAGTCAAGAAAATTTAACTGCATTACAAAAGGACCTATAATTTTTGGAATAACGTCGAATTATACACATTCGGGCAACAGGGCTTTCAGCTGAGAATTAATTCACTGTCGCTATCTTTGTCATCATCGCTGGCATTCAAACGAATTTCCAGACTTAAATCGTTACGTGAATCAGCATTGCGCAGAGCTTCTTCTTCGCTGATCTTGCCGGTCTGAAATAGATACAGCAACGCCTGATCGAAGGTGATCGTACCCGGCTCGCTGCTTTCTTTCATCGCTTCTTTGATGCCACCGATATCACCTTTCAAAATGAGCTCACGGATATACGGCGTCGATAACATTACCTCAACCGCTGGCACCAGCGCGCCATCTTTTGCCGGTAGTAAGCGCTGCGACACAATGGCTCTGAGGTTTAACGACAAATCCATCAGTAGCTGGCGATGCATCACCTCAGGGAAGAAATTGAGAATCCTATCCAAGGCCTGGTTGGCATTATTGGCGTGTAAGGTTGCCAAACATAAATGACCGGTTTCTGAATACTGAATAGCATGTTTCATGGTTTCCATATCACGGATCTCACCAATCAAAATGACATCCGGCGCTTCCCGCAAAGCATTCTTCAGAGCATTTTCATATGACAGGGTATCAATGCCGACTTCGCGTTGCTGAACAATCGAACGCTCGTGATGGTGGACGAATTCCAGTGGATCTTCAATCGTTAAAATGTGGGAATTAGAGTTTCGATTACGATGACCAATCATGGCGGCCAGCGTTGTTGATTTACCACTACCGGTTGAACCGACCACGAGGATAAGGCCACGCTTTTCCATAATGACGTTGCCAAGCACCTCTGGCAGATTCATTTCCTGAAAGTCTGGGATATGGGTGCGGATAAAGCGAATCACCATCGATACTTCACCGCGTTGTCTGAAAATATTGACCCGGAAACGACCCACGCCAGACAGGGGTACAGCAAAGTTCATTTCCAGTGTTTCTTCAAACTCTTTGGCCTGACTCTCATTCATTAACGAATTGGCCATTTCCTTGACTTCGCCGGGCGCCATTTTTTTATTACCCACCGGGCGGATCACCCCCTGGATTTTGATTTGAGGCTCGGTGCCGGTGCAGAAAAACATATCCGAAGCTTGTTTTTCGGCCATTAATTTCATGTAGGGGGTCATATCCACGTGCATCACTCCATTGGTTCTTGACGCCGATTTATTGTGTTAATCGTACACGCTTATCAATAAGCTGCGAAAGTTTACCGGCCAATTGCAAAAAGCCTTTAATAGCGTATCGATACCATCGCGTTATCAGCCAAATCGGTCAATGCTTTTAACAACGTATCGGTGGGTGTCACCTGCCAGTCACTGCCCAGTTGAATCAATACTTCGGCCTGTTGATTCCGGTATTTTAATTCCAAGGGCATCACGCCACCGGCAAAAGGCGCAATTAATCCCTGTAACCGGGTGACCCACTGCGGATCATCGGGTGGGTTAATTTTCAGCTGTAGTGCTTTACCGAATAATTCGCGGGCTTTTTGCATGTCATAAACCGCTTCAGCGGTCGCGGCCAACCCACCGGTAAAATTATCTTGGCCGATTTTGCCCTGAATCACGACCAGTTTATCGGGCTGGATCACGCTCTGGTATTGCTCATATACATCAGCAAAGACCCGGACTTCCAACCGCGCTGTTTGATCATCGAGCGTAATAAACGCCATGCGGCTGCCATTTTTAGATTTCATGGTACGAATGGCGACTATCAGCCCTGCGGTTAAAACCGGCTTTTCATTGCGCTGATAACCTTTCGATTCCGGTGCGTCTAAATCGGCAATTTTTTTCGGGATAAATAAGCTCAGTTCATCAGCAAACCGGTCTATCGGATGGCCGCTCAGATACAAACCCAGGGTTTCTTTTTCGGCCTGTAACAGCTGCTCTTCCGACCATGCCGGTACATTTTCCAATCTGTCGGTATCGTGGCCTTGCTGTGGATCAGGCGTTGATAGACCAAACATATCATTCTGACCACTGTCAGCGTCGCGGCGATGTTGTTCGGCAATTTGCAGGGCGCGGCTGAGACTGGCTTCCAGACTGGCCCGGTGACCGCCCAACGAGTCAAAAGCACCTGATTTGACCAAAGATTCCATAACCCGGCGATTGATTTTTTTCAGTTCTACCCGCCGGCAAAAATCAAATAATGAACTGAATGCTTTACCCTGTTCGCGCTCGGCGACAATGCCAGCCAATGCCGCTTCACCGACGCCTTTTATCGCGCCCATACCGTAACGGATGGTATTGGCATCTTCGACCGTGAACTGGATCTTGCTGTGATTAACGTCCGGTGGCAGCACATTGAGTTTCATGTCGCGGCATTCATCAATCAGACCCACGATTTTGTCAGTGTTGTCCATATCAGCCGATAAGACTGCTGCCATAAAGGCGGCCGGATAATGTGCTTTCAGCCACGCGGTTTGATAAGCGACCAGCGCATAAGCAGCCGAATGCGATTTGTTAAAGCCGTATTCAGCAAACTTTTCCATCAAATCAAAAATCGGGCCGGCCTGATTTTCGTCAATACCGCGGTTTTTGGCACCTTCCAGGAAAATCTGCCGCTGTTTGGCCATTTCTTCGGGTTTTTTCTTACCCATCGCCCGGCGCAGCATATCGGCACCGCCCAGACTGTAACCAGCCAGCACCTGCGCGATTTGCATAACCTGTTCCTGGTAAACGATAACGCCGTAAGTCGGTTTCAGCACCGGCTCCAGATCCGGATGCGGATAATCGACCTTGGCGCGGCCATGCTTACGATTAACAAAGTCATCAACCATGCCCGACTGCAATGGTCCGGGACGAAACAGCGCCACCAGAGCGATAATTTCTTCAAAATTATCGGGTTGCAGCCGTTTAATCAGCTCTTTCATACCGCGCGATTCCAATTGGAATACGGCGGTGGTCTCGCAGCGTTTTAACAGGTCATAACTGGCTTTGTCATCTAAAGGAAGATTGGCTATATCGATATTGGCAAACTCTTCCGGCGGCAACAGCGCTTTTAGATTATTGACTGCCCAATCGATCACCGTCAGCGTTTTCAGACCGAGAAAGTCAAACTTAACGAGGCCAACACTTTCGACGTCGTCCTTATCGTATTGCGATACCAGACCAGCCCCATTTTGTTCGCAATAGAGTGGTGTGTAATCAGTGAGTTTTTTCGGGGCGATAACCACACCACCGGCATGTTTACCGACATTACGGGTCAGACCTTCCAGCTGCAAAGCCAGATCAATGAGGCCGCGAACCTCCTCTTCTTTCTGATAACGCTCTTTTAGCTGCGGTTCCTGCTCAAGGGCTTTGGTCAGCGTCATTTTCAGTTCAAACGGCACCAGCTTGGCGAGTTGATCGACAAAGCCATAAGGATGTCCCAGCACCCGGCCGACATCACGTAATACGGCTTTAGCGGCCATGGTGCCAAAGGTAATGATTTGCGAGACATGATCGCGGCCATAATGCTGTGACACATAATCAATGACCCGATCCCGGCCATCCATACAAAAATCGACGTCAAAATCCGGCAGCGATACCCGCTCAGGATTCAAAAAGCGTTCGAACAGCAAATCATAAGCCAGCGGATCCAGATCGGTAATATCCAGGGCATAAGCCACCAATGAACCGGCACCGGAACCCCGCCCTGGCCCGACTGGCACACCGTTATTCTTGGCCCAATTTATGAAGTCAGCAACGATTAAAAAATAGCCGGGAAAGCCCATTTCATTGATGACATCAAGTTCAATTTGCAGCCGCTCTTCGTATTCAGCGCGCGATTTTTCGCGTTCTGCTGCATCCGGAAACAAAACTTGCAGGCGTTTTTCTAAGCCCTTAAACGATTCTTGTGAAAAGAACTGCTCAATAGTCAGTCCCTCCGGCACCGGAAAATCCGGCAAATAATGCTCGCCCAGCGTTAGTTGTAAATTACAGCGTTTAGCAATTTCAACGGTGTTTTCGATAGCTTCAGGAATATCAGAAAACAGCTTCGCCATTTCATCAGGGCTGCGTAAATACTGCTGCTCGGAGTAGGATCTTGGTCTTCGCGGGTCATCCAGCAAACGGCCGTCGTGAATACAGACTTTGGCTTCGTGGGCTTCAAACTGATCCGGCGTTAAAAACCGTACATCATTACTGGCCACTACCGGTAAATCCAGCACTGAAGCAATCGCCAATGCACCTTGATTAAAGCGTTCTTCATCGTCGCGGCCGGTGCGGGTTAATTCCAGATAAAAACGATCTTCAAATAATTCGGCCCAGTAGCTTGCCTGCTGACGGGCATCATCTTCACGGCCATTTAAAATCGCTCTGCCCAGCAAACCTTCTCGGCCAGTCAGGCAAATCAGTCCGTCGCTGTGATCCGTCAGCCAATCACGTTCCAGCATCGGCACGCCCAGATGCTGGCCTTCGATATAAGCGCGGGAAATCAGCCGTGACAAATTATGATAGCCGGTCATATTCATGCACAACAACACGAAACGCAGGCTGTTTTTGCTGTCTTCCGGATCCCGCAAACGTAAATCAGCGCCAAGGATCGGCTTCACACCAGCCTGCAACGCCGCTGAGTACATTTTCACAGCGGCAAACAGATTATGCTGATCGGTAATGGCCACCGCTGGCATACCGGCAGCTGCCACAGCCGATATCATCGGTTTGACGCGAACCAGCCCGTCAATCAGCGAATAATCGGTGTGTAAATGCAGATGAACAAATGAAGACATGAATGAAGATAAAACCAGCAGACTAAACAGCGCAAATCATAGCATCGCCAGCGTCATGAAACCGTAACCAACTGGCAAAAAATTTCACACCAGTGTTAACTGCGGCTCTGCGGGTGGCTGCAAATCATCAAGCATGCTGACAGCTTGTCGCCATTGCGGCTGTTGCTGTAATTCATCCAGTTGCAGCGGATGCCGGCCATGTAAACGTAATAATCGCATATGCCTTAGCGGCTCAGCCTCGCACTGCAAATTATCCAGCACTAAATCCACCGCTTCTGGATCATTACAAACCAGCGCCATATCACATCCTGCCATCAAAGCGGCCTGGGCTCTGTCAGCTGCATTACCGGCAATGGCGGCGCCGCCCATACTCAGATCATCACTGAATACTGCGCCCTGAAAACCAATTTTCTGACGAAGAATTTTCTGTACCCAAAAATCCGAAAAACCCGCTGGCTTATCATCACACTGACTAAATACGATGTGCGCCGGCATCACCCCCGCCAACACCGGACTTAAGCGACGAAACGGTACAATATCTTCGGCCCAGATATCCTCAAAATGTCGCTCATCAATTGGCAGGCCTTTATGAGAATCAACGGTTACCGCGCCATGTCCGGGAAAATGTTTGCCCACCGCCGACATCCAGGCCGACTTCATGCCCTTAATGTAGGCAGCGGCCAGTTTACTGACGCTGTCCGGATCGCGGTGAAAACTACGATCGCCAATGACATCACTGATGCCGTAATCCAAATCCAGCACAGGCGCAAAACTAAAATCCACCCCTACAGCCCGCAACTCTGCGGCCATCAGCCAACCGGCCGTTTCAGCAAGATGCAAGCAATGTTTGGCATGACTGTGAAAATGCCGACCCAGCGCACCGGCCGGTGGAATATGCGTAAACCCGTCCCGGAAACGTTGTACCCGACCGCCTTCGTGATCGACAGCAATTAACAAATGCGGCTGGCGAAGATTACGAATTTGCGCCGTTAATTCGGCAATTTGCTGTGGTGACTGATAATTGCGGCTGAATAAAATGACGCCGCCCACGAGGGGATGCTGTAAACGTTCTTTTTCAACGTCTGTCAGCGTTTGACCGGCAATATCAATCATCAGGGGACCGAGGGTCATGCGTGTTCCTTATGCGTCAATCAAAACCGGTAATCCCGGCATTACCAGCGAGAATAACGTAATCACATCGTCATTACGCATTCGTATACAACCGTGTGAACGGGGCTCCCCCATGGGTTCAGAATCGGGCGTGCCGTGAATGTATATGTAGCGGCGCATCGAATCAACCTGGCCCAGACGGTTTTTACCCGGCTCTAACCCGCTCAGCCACAAAATGCGCGTTAAAATCCAGTCACGCTCTGGATGTTGCGCCGCCAATGCCGGACTGTAAATTTCTCCGGTTGGCCGGCGACCGCGAAATACCGTATTAGGCGGCATACCATCGCCAATACAGGCACGAATTTGATGCCAGCCGCGTGGGGTTTGACCCGATCCATTTTGTTCGCCAACGCCATTTAATGCTGTCGATACCGGCGCCGAAAAAATACATCGATCATCCCGCCATAGACGGCACTGCTGATCATGAATACTGATTTGTAAAAAATGTGTGGGTGAAACGTCAGACACAGCAAATGCCAATTCAATAAATGATGGACGTTACCATAGCAAAGCCATTGGCAGAATGCGATATCAGAGCGTTTTCCGATATGCCTGGCGAACACCTAGATAACTCAGCCAAAAACTGCCCGTCCACGCCAATAATCCAGCCAACGCTGCCCACAAAAAAACATCGGCTTTAGATTGTTTGGGCACACGTTCTGCTACCAACAGCGGTTGATATTGTTGCTGGTCAATATCGTCAATTGCCGCAGCATATTCCTCCAGTGAGCCGGCTTCATACGCCTGATATGGCACATCGAGTGTTTTAAAAAAAGCGTGCAGTTTACGTTCCGGTAAATCTTCCCACAACACACTGTCCTGCGCCGTTTCATCAAGTGTCATACCACGCACTGAGCGCAGATAAATCCAGTACAAATTTAAATTCATCTGCTCATAAATCTTTTTCAGACGCCGTTTTTCAGCATCAGACAAAATCTGCCCACCATCTGAGATCAACAACACATTACGGGAACCACGATAGGCTTCTTTTTCGTACATCTTGCCGGCCAACTGCAGCGCTTCGACAATATTGGTTTTGGAAATCCCTTTACCGAGGCCGCCGGCACGGATGGTCGCCAAAATAGCCTCTTTGTTATAGGTTAGCGGCAGGATTTCCACCGACTGGGTGCTGAAATAGACATAGCCAAAACGATCATCCGGGCGGCCTTCTACAAACTCCAGTAAATAATCAGTCGATACCACCCGCTTGCTTTTAAATCGCGTGCGTTCGTTACGCAAGGTATTTAATGGCGGCCGGGCAAAAATCTCATCCATACTACGGCTGCGATCCAACAGCACTACAAATTCGGCACCTTCACCATAACGTTCAACCGTTTGCTCGGGGATATACGGCCCGGCCAAAGCCAGAAGCAAGCTGATAATAATGAGGCTGGCCAGCGATTTGAGCAGTAGATTGATCCAGCGCGACAGTGGATCGACCGGCAACAGTTTTGACCAGGCAATGGTTTTACTTTGATTGTGAATTAGCCATGGCAACAACGCCAGCGGCAGCAGGTAAAAAAAACCGGGACTCGTCCAGCTTAACGCCGACACACTGCCTCTAAACGCAGCAATCCGTCACCGTTAATTATCATCACCCAAGCCTATCCAGCGATATGGCAAAAACACCAACAACACTAACAGCAGTGCCAAACCTGATAACCAGGCATATAGATCGTAATCAATGGTCACTTCGCGGGTGTCTGACGCATCGCGAATTCGATCGACCAGTTTTTGGGGATCTCTAGGCGATGACACAAAGTCAAAACCGACCCGGTTGGCCAGTGTTTCCAGATGCGACTTTTTCTGCGAAGACAAATGCTCAGTACGCGGTTTTTGGGCATTACGTTCGGCCATATCACCACGGGTTGAAGCATAAACATCAACATGCATCACCTCGTTAACTTCCCAGAAACCTTCAATTTCACCTTGTTCATTGGTTTTCGGAATAGGTAATAAATCTTTACCGCCAATACCGACAATGACACCTTTTACATCACCGGGTGTGCCATTGAATTTAGGAAATAAACTTTCATGTATCGGTGGTGATTCATGACCATCGGTTAAAAACACAATACTGGGTTTTGGATCGATCTCTTCAGCCTGACGAATGGCAGTATAAGTCGCTTTGGAAACTTCACTGGAACGCGCCCAGGCCATCGTAGGATCAATCTGGCTTAACATCTGAATCAAGTCATTATAGTTTTTGCAGATTTCTATTGGATTCATCAGAATCAAACTGCGCGCTTCACTGAATACAGCTAAACCTGCGTGTGAGCCACAAGGCATTTCCAAAAATGTCCGACGCGTAAATTCCTTGGCCCAGGTTAAACGCCGCAAGTTTTCGCCATCTAATACAGCATCTTCGACATTCATACTGTCAGTGATATCGAGCACAAATATGCTGTCCATAATTTTCACATCACGTGGCACTGGCGGCAGCCACAATGCTGCGACAATCAATAGCAGCGACAACGACATAATGATCGCTGTCAGCAGAATGCGGCGTGGATAACTTAATATCATGGGAGGTCGACCTTAAAGGCCTTACTTTCGATAGAGCGCTGACTACTGATGACATTTTTTTCAAAATCCCCATCAATATCAGGGTCTTCGGACACTACTCTTAAAGCAACTTCGAGATTGTAGCGGACATCCCACATCGAAGGCTTCATTAGCAAAGCACTACGATAATCCTGTTTTGCCAATTCAATCAGCGGGATGTGACGGGCATCAGATTTTGTCATGGTCAGCGCTTTACGCAAATTAATATTACCGCGATTAAAATAGGCATCCGCCATCAATGGATGGCCGGTATAACCCAACACTAACGTTAATTGTTCCAACGCCAGATCGTGTTCTTCCTGCATTTCCAACTGCTGGGCTTTGGCAAAATGCGCACGTGGATCATCGGGGATAGTTTCATAAGCGGCAGGGTCAGCAATAAAATCATTTATCTGGGCCTGCTGCCACAGCTGATAACCGCTGCCCAACAACCAAATGGCACTGGCGGCTATCACCAAAAGTAACGCCCAGTGGGCGGCAACGAGCAGTTTATTCATGCGCTTTTCTCACTCCCCAGAAAGTATAAACGTGCGATGCAGCCAACAGCATCATCGTCAGCAGCGCTATCCACAAAAAAACATCGGCTTTCGGTTCATGTGGCAACGTTTCCTGTACCAGCAAGGTCTGGTACTGCTGGCGATCAATCTCATCAAGCGCCTCAGCAAAGTCTTTTAATGAGCCTGCTTCGAAAGCCCGATAAGGCACACCGATAGATTGGAAGAAATCATGTAATTTACGTTCAGGAATATCACTCCATAAAGCACTTTCGCCATCTTTGGCTTCCAGCGACATTTCAACTCGTGATTTCAGATACACCCAGTAAATGCTCAGATTCAGCTCTTTGTAGCGACGAGCAATCTCGGCTTTAGCTTCATCACTCAATAACTGACCACCATCGGAAACCAACAAGACAATCCGGGCACCACGGTAAGTTTCGCCATCAAACATTCGCGCCGAGCTAAGCAACGCTTCAGCCATATTGGTATCGGACAAGCCTTTACCCAGCGCATTGGCGTTTATGGTCGCCAGTATCGATTCTTTACTGTAAGTCAGTGGCAGCAGGTTGATTGCTTTGGTACTGAAAAACACAAAGCCAAACCGATCATCAGGGCGTTTTTTAACAAATTCAGTCAAATACTCGCGAGCAACTCTGCGTTTGGAGTTATCGCCACCAACACTGACAACTGCCGCTTGGGTCTTCACAGCAAATGGATCATCCATACTGCGACTGCGATCCAACAATAAGACAATCTCCGCACCTTCGCCCAAACGTTCGACTTTTTGTTCTGGTAATTCCGGTGCGGCCAATGCCAGCAATAAACCGGCAATGACGACTGATGCCAATATTTTCAATAAGTTACTGATGATTCGTGACAGCGGATCAACCGGCACCAGTTCAACCCAGGCAACAGTCTTATCGAGGTTATGATTAAACCATGGCAATAAGGCCAGCGGAAGCAGTAATAGCCACCACGGCTGCCCCCAAAGCAGCCCGAATAACATCATGCCATTTTCTCCCGGGCGCGACAGGCACGAGCCAGATCCAACAGTTGGCCAAAGTCTTTAGCGTCGCCACCCTGAGCACTGAAAAAATGCGTCGCTGATTGCTGATAAAAACTGGCAATTTCAGGCTGTAACGGCAATAGCCATGGGCATTGTTGCCATAACTTATCAAGCTGACTGGCGACTAATACCGTACCAGCACTGCGATTAAAAGCATGATGCAGACTTCGACTGGCCGTGTCGGCATTTTTACGGCCCAGCCAACGCATTTTATTGAGCTCAAATAACGCATGGGCAAATGGCAACCGATGTCTTGGTCTAAAACCAAAGTGCCAGGCCAGCCAAATCAATACGCTGACAATCAGTACCAGTAAGGCGGTCCATAATTGTTGCTGCAAGGCCGCATCGTCGGAAGGCATTAAAACTTTGTCGCCACGCGGCACAAATCGGCCATCAGCATCAGCATTTTCAGCTGCCAGAAATGAACCAATTTGCATCGGCGCTTCCGGAATATTGATAAAGCCACCCTCGGTGGTACGCAGTTCAAAAACCGGCGTCGCTACCTCACGGGTTTCAGCCGGTACATTGGTGACCTGATAATGCATTAGCAAACGATTGCCGCTGAGCTCGTTATCAAGCAAATACAACCAGGCACCATGGCGTTTATTACGTTGCGGCAAACTGGCAGTGTCAATTTCGATATTTGCCGGCAACGTTATCTCTGCCGTAATTTGATCACCAATCAGCAAGCCCCAACTGCGATCCAGAGAAATTGTCGCCGCCTCACCCTTCATAAGTTCTGCCGCATCTTCGGCGTAAACATTGGCACTCAGTGCCAAAACCCAACACAAAATCCACACACGCATGGTCGGCATCCCTAAGATTTTTTCATCGCAAAGAAGTATTCGGTGAGTTGCTGTGGTGATAAATCACCTTCTACATACAACGGCTTAAACTGATAACGGCGAAAACACGCATCCAATTTGTCAAAATGATCATTCATCTGCTGTTGCCAGCGCTTTTTAATACCAGGCCGCATCCAGACACTATGGCGTTGGCCGGTTTCAGCATCGCGGGTTTCCGTCCAGCCGGCATGTGACGGAAAATGGTCAACATCATCATGCCGCCAGACAATTGGGATCACCGTGTAATGGGCGAGCTTACGTAAAGTACGCTCCACCAACTCAATATCACAGCAAAAATCTGACGCTAAAAACACCAGTGCTTTTTGACTGTTAATTAAGTTGGCAGCATGAACCAAACCTTCGGAACCTGCTGCTTTTGGCATTGGCGATTGCATAATTTTTTCTGCAGCAAATGCAGGCATACTGCGTTGCCGCGTTGGCATAATCGCCACATCCTGACGCAAAACAGCATCAAAACCGGCCATGGCAAAGCGGTCACCAAAACCAATAGCACTGTGCGCAATCATATGCGCCAGTTTGGCAATACGTTCATGATTAACACTGGCGACGGTCATCGAACGGCTTAAATCGGCCAACAACCACAAGGTAATAGACGACCGCTGCTGATAACGTCGAACTATCCAGCGTTGCTGTTCACTTTGGGTAATATCGGCCGCTTGTGCCCGTAAGCTGGCACGAATATCCAATCGACGTGGATCCGGGTAATCAAACAAATCGGCAAAGCCGGCAAACCGGTCACCGCTGCCTAAAGCCGTACCCGTGTGGGCGCCTGGCACATGACCAAACACTTTGTCGGGAAAACGATAAAAAAACTCCTGCGGCTGCAGGTCACGCATAGCCATGATAATTACGGCGTCGCGATGTGATCACGCAAAGCGCGCACAAATCGCGGCATGATTTGTTCACGACGGCCTTCATAAACCGGCGACAAAAATACCCGATGCGTCAAAGACGGCAATAACACGGTATGCACATCGTCCGGTAACACATGATCACGGCCATTTAACCAGGCGCAGACCTTGGCTGCTCTGACCATTGCCGACATACCACGAACACTGGCACCGGCTACCACCAAATCTTCGACAAAAATATCTTCCAGTTCGATACCCAGCTTGTGCGGCTCCCAGCTGGCATCCCACAAACGCACCACATAGTTTTCGATTTCCGGCGAGACAAAAATCGCCTGCTGTATTTGTTTATCAAGAGCGTTTAGTTCGGTGTAATTCAACAACGGCTCCGTGACAGACGCTAATAATTCATCAACATCATGAAACGCCGGATCAAAAATCAGCTTACGGCGCAGTGTCTCATCGGTTGGCCGGCTGATATTGATTTCAAACAAGAAACGATCACGGGCTGCGGCACTGAGTTCGAAGGTTTCTTCTTTTTCAACGGCATTACGGTCAGCAAACACCACCATATGGGGAAAACGATATTCTTTACCAAACGCTTCAGCACTGCGTTCTGCCATGGCCCGCAGTAATAAAGACTGCACTTGTGGCCGGGCACGGTTGATTTCGTTAAAGAAAAATACCGCCGTTTCTTCACCATGACTAATCAGTGGGCCCGGATCGATAACCGGTTTGCCTTCACCATTAACCCAGGCGCTGTACAACAAATCATTAGGCATTAAATCGACACTGCCTTCGATACGGCCAAATGCTCCGCCAAGCGCTTTAGAAAACGCCCGTAATAAAGTGGTTTTACCGACACCAACACCACCTTCAAGCAGCACATGGCCGCGGGCATGCAAGGCAATCAAAATCAGCCGAATCGCCGGTTCCTGACCGATCACCACTTTGTTAACGACTTTTTCTAAAGCCAGCGCATGTTCACGCGCCGTCTCAAGTTGCTGCAAATCGGCCATTTAAGCTCCCCTTCATTGTGTCTGTCTGCTGACAGTTATATTTTTAGTTAACAAAACGCCTTCAGGCCACCGGTTAAGCGGTAGCAGGTCTGACGGTGCCATGCACTGGATAGTCATACCAATTTGTTTATCCGGCTTGCTGAAACATTGTCCGCCGGAATCTCTTAACGCTCTGAAATGTACCACCATTTATCGTGATAAGAAACCGCTCGCCCGCAAGCTTTTGGTAAACATCCAGACCTCAAAAGTTATCAACCGCCAACAAGGTTGAATGCAGGCTATTGAATCGTTATTCGCCTAACTATACAGCCGAAAATTGCCCAGTAGCGGCGGGCAAATTTCCCGTCTGTGATATTAGCGCTTTGCGGCAACCGTTTTACTGCCTAGACTGCTGCTTTAAACCTTTGAAATGGTTGCTGATGAATTTAAAGCTACAACTGTTTGCCCGGATTTTGTTGATTGCACTGCTCTGTGTATTGATGAGCGCCGCTTACGTGCTTTATCAAACCAACCAACAATCCATTATGCAGGCTAACGCTACAGCGAAACGTATCAATCAGCATATGACGGATGAGTTGCTGCGTAATTTTTCGCGCTACGATTACCGAACACCATTTCCCAATACCGGTTTGTGGGGTGATATCAGTGGTTTGCCTGGATCTTGCGTGCAGTTTTTATCACGCTCAGAAAGTCGCCGCCGCAGTTTATGCAGCGAGGTTAACGAAGCCGAACGCACCTGGCCGCGCTGGTTCGGCACTTTATATGATCAATTGTTTGAACCCGACTATGAGGCCAGCCGGCGATTTTTCTTTAACTCCATTACCTACGGCACTATTTTGGTGTCGCTGAACCGGCAGGTCGAAACCTCCCGTGCCTGGAACAACCTGCAAGCGGTCATCGGCATTTTATCGGTCAGCATTCTGGCCGTAGGTTTATTGGTTTATATGACCATCAATCGCATGTTAAAACCGGCACAACTGATTGTCAGCGGTCTTGAAAAGATGCGCGATGGTCAGCTGGACACACGTCTGCCACCCTTTGAAATTGCTGAATGGCGGCGAACGTCTCAAGCCATTAATGCCCTCGCCGACAGTCAGCAGCAAGTACTGGCCGATAACCAACGCCTGGCATTAAAACTGCTCAATGTGCAGGAAGAAGAACACCGTTATATCGCCCGCGAATTACATGATGAATTTGGTCAGTGCCTGGCGGGAATGAATGCCATGACTACCAGTATCAACCAGTCAGCGCGAGAGGAATATCCAAAAATTCTTCCCGAGCTTGAGAATATTAATCATGTTATTGAACATATGATGTCAGCATTAAGAAGTCTGCTGACACGCTTGCGTCCTGCTGATGTCGATGAAATCGGCCTGGAAAAAGGCCTGCAAAAACTGATTAAAAGCTGGCATCAGCGCAGCAGTAACCAAACCCGCTTTGAACTCACCATTGATGCCGATTTGGCCACATTGCCTGAACCACTGCCAGTCAATATTTACCGGATCGTGCAGGAAGCTTTAACCAATATCGTTAAACACGCCTACGCTACCCGGGCCAGCATTCAATTAAATTGTCCTCAAGCAGGTATGCTAACGCTGCAAATTCAAGATAATGGACTGGCTGAGGCCAAGAATATTCAACAATCAATGGGGATGGGTCTGTTAGGGATTCATGAACGGGTCAGTGCACTGGGGGGGCAAACCAGTATTACCGCCAACCCGGGCGGCGGTTTGAACATGCTCATCACACTGCCTATTAACCGGCCGCAGGAGTTAATTTAATGGCCAATATCAGAGTGTTACTGGTAGATGATCATGCCATCGTCCGTGAGGGCTACCGGGCATTACTGCAAAAGCAGGCTAATCTGGAAGTCGTTGCTGATGCGCATGATGGTCACGATGCCTATATGCAATACAAAGCCTTTCAGCCGGATGTTGTGGTGATGGATATTTCCATGCCGGGCCAGAGTGGACTGGAGGCAATTTCACGCATTCGCCAATACGATTCACAAGCGCGAATTTTAGTGTTTTCAATGCATCAGAATCCCAGTTATGCCTTGCAGGCAACACGTGCCGGGGCGCTGGGTTACATTACCAAAAGCAGTGATCCATCATTATTGATACGGGCAATTGTTGAGGTCATGGACAATAAACTGAGTTTAAGTCCTGATATTGCGCAGGCGCTGGCACTGGAAAAACTTGGCCATGAGCAAACACGGCTCGATGATTTAACGGTACGGGAATTTGAGATTTTACGGTTGCTGCTGGAAGCGAAAAGCAATCAGGAGATTGCCGATATTCTGAATATCAGCCCTAAGACGGTATCGAATTCGCACTACATTATTAAACGCAAACTCGATGTCAGTAGTGATATTGAACTTACCCGCCTCGCCATTCGCATGAAGCTATTAAATCTGCGCGATTTAATTGACGAGACGGAGTAAGCCAAAAAGGGCTGTTTAAGCCGCTTTGTCCTTTTCATTAAAGTCATTACGGATAAGGTAATCAAAAGCGCCTAATGCCGCCCGTGAGCCTTCACCCATGGCAATAATAATCTGTTTATACGGAATAGTGGTCACATCACCAGCTGCAAACACACCCGGCATTGATGTGGCACCATGTGCATCGATTTCAATCTCACCATATTTGCTGAGCTCAATGGTGTCTTTCAGGAAATCGGTATTGGGTAACAAACCAATTTGCACAAATACACCGGCAACTTCTAAGTGGTGCGTTTCATCAGTCGCACGGTCTTTGTAATTCAGACCATTAACTTTATTGTTGGCACCAGTAATTTCAGTAGTTTGTGCACCGATAACAATGTCGACGTTATCAAGGCTGTGCAGTTTTTTCTGTAAGACTGCGTCAGCTTTTAATTGATCAGCATATTCAATCAATGTCACATGACCAACGATACCGGCCAAATCAATTGCCGCTTCAACGCCTGAGTTACCGCCGCCAATAACTGCAACATGCTTGCCCTTGAATAAAGGACCGTCACAATGCGGGCAATAGGCAACGCCATGACCACGATATTCTGCTTCTCCTGGCACACCCAGTTCACGCCAGCGGGCACCGGTCGCCAATATCACGGATTTACTTAATAACGTTGCGCCGCTTTCCAGTTCAACTTCGACCATTTTGTCTTTTTTACGCAGCTTGCGGGCACGTTGCAGATTCATCACATCAACTTCATATTCTTTGACGTGTTCTTCCAGTGCAGCAACCAATTGCGGGCCTTCAGTTTCTTTAACTGAAATAAAGTTTTCAATGGCCATGGTATCCATGACCTGACCGCCAAAACGTTCAGCAACAATACCGGTACGAATACCTTTACGCGCCGCATAAATAGACGCTGAAGCCCCGGCAGGACCACCCCCTACGATTAATACATCGAATGGTGCTTTCTGGCTGATTTTTTCGGCTTCACGTTTAATAGCGCCGGTATCCAGCTTGCCGATAATTTCAGGCAGACTCATACGGCCTTGACCAAACTGTTTGCCATTCAGGAAAACAGTGGGCACTGCCATAATTTGACGTTCATTAACTTCATCCTGAAACAGCGCACCATCAATCATGGTGTGGCTGATTTTAGGATTAATAGCTGCCATCAAGTTCAGCGCCTGCACGACTTCCGGGCAGTTCTGACATGACAGCGAAATATAGGTCTCAAAATGGAATTCACCATCGAGATTTTTGATTTGTTCTATAACCTCAGGCTCGGTTTTCAATGGATGGCCACCGACGTGCAACAAGGCCAACACCAATGAGGTGAACTCATGGCCCATCGGAATACCGGCAAAACGGATTTGCTCATGACCTTCCGGTTGTTTAATACGAAATGAAGGCTGCCGGGCATTGTTATCGCTGTCGTCGAGTGTGACTTTATCTGACATATCAGCAATTTCGACCAACAGTTCACGCATTTCCGTGGCTTTTTTGGTGTCATTAATTGACGCGACGATTTGCACTGGTCGCTGTAAGTTTTGCAGATAAGTTTTTAACTGCGCTGCGATGTTTGCATCCAACATGAGGCACCTGCCTGTTTAAATATTCTATTTGCTAAAAATGTCCGGGCCGAAGCCCGGACGTGTCGACTTACTAAATCTTTTTTAGATTTTGCCAACCAAATCCAGTGAAGGAGACAGAGTCTCTTCACCTGGCTGCCAAGATGCTGGGCAAACTTCGCCATCATGAGCAGCAACATATTGTGCCGCCTGGATTTTACGAACCAGCTCTTTCGCGCTACGACCGATACCCAGATCGTGAACTTCAGATACTTTAATGGCACCTTCTGGATCGATTACGAAAGTACCACGCAGCGCCAGACCATCTTCTTCAATCATGACTTCGAAGTTACGGCTGATGGCACCCGTTGGGTCACCGATCATTGGGAATTTGATTTTCTTAATGGTTTCAGAGGCGTCGTGCCATGCTTTATGCGTGAAGTGTGTATCAGTAGACACTGAATAAACTTCTACGCCCATTTCTTGCAGTTTGTCATAGTAATCAGCCAAATCACCCAATTCTGTTGGGCAAACAAAGGTAAAGTCAGCTGGGTAAAAGAATACAACAGACCATTTACCTTTCAGATCAGCATCACTGACAGGTACGAATTCGCCATTGTGATAGGCAGTGGCTTTAAATGGTTTCAGGGTGGTATTGATTAAAGTAGACATGCATTACTCCTTGATGATTGTCAGAAAAAGACACTAAGAAGTTTAGTGCCGGCCTTATAAATGGTCAAACAACTTAATTCAATTAAACTAATCGTCTAAACCGATTGATAAGCAGGATTAACAAAAAAGCCCCTGAAGCTTTCGCCCCAGAGGCCTTTATGACACTGTAACCGAATTAACGGTTGCAGATATACATAGTCACTTCAAAACCGAAACGCATATCTGAATATTCTGGTTTAGTCCACATGATGCAATACTCCAATCGTTATAAGAATTAACGCCATCCGTTTAAGAACAACGTAATCCAATATTAGGCCGATCAAATTTTTGCACCATCAGACAAATACCCGATGCGTCTCAGGATTTTCCCTGTTCAGCATTGGCAATGGCATCAACGATGTTGGCAATTGCCTGCGTTAAGGACTGAAGTTGAGCCTCCTCAATAATATAGGGTGGCATGATGTAAATCATATGACGAAACGGTCGAATCCATACACCCTGGTCAACAATAAATTTTGGTAGCCAGTGCATATGCGAATCAAGCGGTTTGGTGAGCTCAACCACACCAATCGCACCTTTTACCCGAACATCTTTAACTAACGGGTGGCTGGCCAGTGGCGCTAATTCACGATTAAGCTGCGATTCAATCTTACCCACCTGCTGTTGCCAATCTGATGTCAGCAGTAAATCAATACTTTCACAAGCCACGCGACACGCCAGCGGGTTGCCCATAAACGTCGGGCCATGCATCAACACGCCCTGCCCGTCTGCCGAAATACCTGCGGCAATTTTCTGATTACACAAAGTCGCGGCCAGCGTCATATAGCCGCCTGTCAACGCTTTACCCAAACACAAAATATCCGGCACGATCCCAGCCGCTTCATAAGCAAACATCGTCCCGGTTCGGCCAAAGCCCGTGGCGATTTCGTCAAAAATCAGCAACAGACCATAATCATCACACAGCTGACGCAGTTCACGTAAATAACGCGGACAATAAAACCGCATGCCACCTGCACCCTGTACCAACGGCTCAATAATCACTGCGGCGATCTGCTGATGCTGGCTTTCAATCAGCTGCTTAACTTCGGCTATATCATTGTCTTGCCAGTCAGCGTCATCCCGGCAAGTTGGCGCTGCTGCAAATAAATGTTTGGGTAATACGCCGGCAAACTGGCTATGCATACCATTGACTGGATCACACACCGCCATGGCGCCAAAGGTATCCCCGTGATAGCCGCTTTTTACCGTCAGTAAGGTCTGCTTTTGGATATGGCCTTGTGCAAACCAATATTGCAGTGCCATCTTTATGGCGACTTCTACCGAAATTGAACCGGAATCAGCCAGAAATACATAT
>CAYYRO010000016.1:0-31572 GCA_964474075.1 uncultured Methylophaga sp. | reverse complement strand
TTCCCGGGTAGGTTGCTTGAGGCAGATGGCGACATCTGTCCCAGATGAATGATTGCCCACGACAGAACCCGGCTTATGGCCATCTCAACTTTTTCCTTGTGATCCGTTTGGCATTTGTCCGAAAATTTTTTTCGGGCGAATTCGCCTGTGGGAAATTTTTGAATAGCTAGAATTTACTTTAACTTCATCAGCCAGTTTTTTGATAAGAAAACAGTCCTGCTAAAGTCTTCGATCCCGTTTCTCACCACTTTGCTAAAACGTCGCTAAGTCCTTGTCGTAAAAAGAGGATTTTGATCATTTTGATGCTTGACTTGTCAGATCGGCACTCCTATAGTGTCGATTAGTGGGGAAAAGTGGATCTTCGTGGATCATAATTTTTAAGGACTCAGCGTGTTTAGAGGCGTCGCAACTTTTAATCTGGATGCAAAGGGACGGATGGCAGTGCCATCACGTTTCCGTAAGCAGCTGGATGTCAGTTGTGAAGGCCGGCTGGTGATTACCATCGATCACGCTGATCGTTGTCTGCAAGTCTATCCACTGCCCGAGTGGGAACTGGTCGAAAAGAAACTCAGTGGTTTACCCAGTCTCAATCAACAAGTACGCCGCTTAAAGCGGATGCTGCTCGGTTATGCCACCGAATGCGAAATGGACAGTCATGGCCGGGTGTTATTACCTGCCAAATTGCGAGAATTTGCCGGTCTCGACAAAAACACCGTGATGATTGGTCAGGGCAACAAATTTGAATTGTGGGATGAGCAAACCTGGAACGGTTTAATGGATGACTGTTTGCAGGAAGATTTCGACGCGATACTGCCGGCCGAACTCGAAAGCCTATCCATATAGGGTGGACCATGACAGAGCGCCTCCCAAAACACTTACCGGTCTTACTTAAAGAGGCCGTAACCGCGCTGGCGATCAAGCCAGATGGGTTTTATGTCGACGGTACTTTTGGCCGTGGCGGACACAGCCGCGCGATTCTCCAACAACTTAATCAGGATGGCCGTTTACTGGGCCTGGATCGTGATCCGCAAGCAATTACCGTCGGACAAGCGCTGGCAGCTGAAGACAGCCGTTTCAGTATTGAACATTGCGCCTTTTCGCAACTTAGCGACGTCATTCATAAACGGCTCTGGCAGCAGCGAATAGACGGTATTTTGCTGGATATAGGTGTCTCGTCACCGCAACTCGACGAAGCCGCTCGCGGCTTTAGTTTTATGCAGGATGGCCCATTGGATATGCGTATGGATACCAGCTCGGGCATAAGTGCTGCCCAGTGGTTAGCCCAAGCCGAAGAAGTCGAGATTGCCACGGTTATTAAAACCCTAGGTGAAGAACGTTACGGCAAACGTATTGCAAGGGCGATTGTTGAACAACGCCAGCAAACCCCGTTGACGACGACCCGGCAACTGGCTGAGCTGATCGATAAAGCCAGTCCGAGCAGAGATAAATTTAAACATCCGGCCACCCGGACTTTTCAGGCTATTCGTATTTTTATTAACAACGAACTCGACGAATTAAGCAGCGCTCTCGAACAAGCGATAGACGTTTTGGCCGTCGGTGGCAGGCTGGCGGTTATCAGTTTCCATTCGCTGGAAGATCGTATCGTGAAACGGTTTTTACGTGATGAGGCGAAAGGCGATGATTTGCCGGCGCATTTTCCGATTAGAGCGGCAGAGCTTAATCCACGACTGAACATTATCGGTAAAGCGATACGTGCCGATGATGCCGAAGTGGCTGAAAACCCACGGGCGCGCAGTGCGGTATTACGTGTGGCGGAGAAACTGGCATGAATCTGTCTGCATTTATTACTACCCTCAAAGCGGATTTGCCGGTACTGGTGATGATGCTGCTGGTTCTGTTTTCAGCGGTAGCGGTTGTCGTGACCAAACATGCCGGCCGCAGTGAGTTTGTGGTGATGCAGCAATTGGAAAGCCAGCGTGATCAACTGAATGAGGAATGGGGCCGCTTATTACTGGAACAAAGTACCTGGGCCAGCCCCGGCCGTGTTGAACAGCAAGCACGCAATAAATTAAATATGCAGGCACCGACGACTGATAACACTGTAATGGTGATGCCATGAGCCGCCGGCAATCGGTTATGCAAGTCAGCGGCTGGCGACTGACTCTGGTGCGTGTCAGTTTCGTGCTGATTGTTTTCGGTTTGTTGTGGCGGCTGGTTGATATCCAGATCCTTAATAACGAGTTTTTACGTGATCAGGGTGATGCCCGTCATTTGCGTAATGTGCCGGTGGTGGCGCACCGCGGCATGATTCTGGATCGGCATGGTGAACCTTTGGCGATTAGTACGCCGGTGCATTCAGTTTGGATCAATCCACAAGTAACCCGAGTTGACCAGCCGCATTTAGATAAGTTGGCGAAAATGCTGGATGTACGACTCGATGATATTCAGCAAAAAATTCTCGATAACGCCAGTCGTGAATTCGTTTATGTTAAACGTCGCATCACACCGGCCTTATCTCAGCAAGTACAACAACTGAAAATTCCCGGTGTTGCATTGCAGCGGGAATACAAACGGTATTATCCGACCGCTGAAGTCAGCGCACATGTACTGGGCTTTACCAATATTGATGATATGGGCCAGGAAGGGCTGGAATTGGCTTATGAACCGGTACTGACCGGTGTGCCGGGCCTGAAACGGATGGTGCGTGACAGCAAGGGGAATTTCGTTGGTGGCGGACAGCAAATCCGCGCGGCCAAAGCTGGCGAAAATCTGAAGCTGAGTCTGGATCTGCGTTTGCAATATTTAAGCTATAACGCATTGAAAAACGCCATTAAAACCCATGATGCTGTTGCGGGAACCGCAGTGATACTGGATGTTAAAACCGGTGAAATACTGGCGATGGCCAATCAGCCGGCATTTAATCCTAATAACCGTACCGGTCTTCGTAGCAGTGATTTTCGTAACCGTGCGGTTACTGATTTATTTGAGCCGGGCTCAACAGTTAAACCGTTTACCGTGGTCAGTGGATTGAAATCAGGTTTATTTGATCTCGACACTATTATTAATACCCATCCGGGTGTGTTTCGCGTTGCCGGCCACTCGATCAAAGATTTTCGTGATTACGGTGAAATCGATCTGGCGACCTTGATCCAAAAATCCAGCAATATCGCGTCCAGTAAAATTGCATTGGCATTGGAGCCGGATGATTTGTGGCAGGATTTTGCCAGCTTTGGTATGGGCGAAGATACCGGTACTTATTTCCCCGGTGAAGCCAGCGGCTATCTGCCTGATCCGCGCGACTGGCGGAAATTAGACCGGGCAACATTGGCATATGGCTATGGGCTAGTGACCAATGCACTGCAATTAGCGCGAGCCTACGCTGTGATTGGCAGTAATGGCATTTTACGTAATGTCACTTTTATCAAACAAGATAAGCCGATGCAGGGCCGACGGGTTTTCAATAAAGACCTGATGCAAACCGTGCGCGGCATGATGGAATTAACAGTTTTACCGGGTGGTACAGCTACCCGTGCAGCGGTGCAAAATTACCGGGTGGCGGGTAAAACAGGTACCGTCAAAAAAGCCAATGCTGGCGGTTATACCGAGTCCGACTATCAATCAGTGTTTGCCGGCCTGATCCCGGCCAGCGATCCGCGTCTTGCCATGGTGGTGATGATCGACTCACCGAGCAAAGACGAGTATTACGGCGGTGCGGTTGCAGCGCCCGTATTTGCAGAAGTCATGACCGGTGCCATGCGCCTGTTGAACATTGCTCCCGATGCACTGCCGAACACGCAATTGCAGGTGGCCAAGCAATGATCTCGGTAAATCAATTAATTCAGGGCATGGTCGAACCGTTGGCCACCGATATTCAGATAGCCGCTATCAGTATGGATAGTCGTACGGTGCAAAACGATAGCCTGTTTATCGCCAGTGCTAAAGACCAGTCAACACGCCAACAACATATCGACCAGGCCATCGCGGCGGGTGCCAAAGCCATTGTTATGGATGCCGAGCACTCAGCGAATGTCAGTGTGCCGCTGATCAAAATAGCTGATTTGGATCAACAAATCAGCGCGATCGGGGATCGTTTTTATAATAAGCCTAGTCATTCTATGACTGTGGTCGCCGTGACCGGCACCAATGGCAAAACATCCGTCAGTCAGTTTATCGCGCAAAGTCTGGAATTATCCGGTCAGCCATGTGGGGTGATTGGCACTTTGGGACAGGGCCGGCTCAACGATTTGCAAGATACCGGCATGACCACGCCTAATCCACTTCAATTGCAGCAAACGCTGGCGACAATGCGTGATGCCGGCATCCGCTATGTCGCCATTGAGGCATCATCACATGCGCTGGCTCAGGGCCGGCTGAATGCCGTTGCCATTGATATTGCGGTATTAACCAATTTAAGTCGCGATCATCTGGATTATCACGGTGACATGCAGTCTTATGCTGCTGCGAAACAGCGGTTATTTATGATGCCAACTGTGAGTACGGCGATCGTCAACACCGATGATGCCTTTGGCCAAGCTTTATATAAACAGCAGCAACCTGCGACATTAAACTGGCTGAGTTACAGCCAGCAACAGTCTGCTGACTGGCAGGCAAAAAATATGCGTTTTGATGTGGCGGGCGTACATTTCGAACTGGCTTCAAACACCGGCTCACAAGACATCAGTGCCCGATTACTGGGGCGCTTTAATATCGATAATTTGCTGGCAACCGCTACGGTATTAAGTGTACTGAAAATGACGCCAAAAGCGATTGCTAATTATCTTTCACAACTGCAGCCAGTCAGTGGCCGGATGCAACTGCTGCAACAGGCGAATAGTCCTGCTGTGGTAATTGATTATGCGCATACCCCGGATGCTTTATCGCAAGCCTTATCGGCCATGCGTCAGCATTTGGATCAAAGCGCTGATTTATGGTGTGTATTTGGTTGCGGTGGTGACCGTGACCGCGGCAAACGGCCACTGATGGGACAACAGGCTGAGCAATTAGCCAGTCATCTGGTGCTGACGGATGACAATCCACGTTCAGAAGCCAGTGACAGCATTATTGCTGAAATAACTGCTGGCATGCAGCAGCCCCAAAAAGCCACGATTATTACTGACCGGCGTCATGCCATTTTTTATGCTGTTGCCGAAGCAGCCAATGACGATATGGTGCTGGTGGCCGGCAAAGGCCACGAGAACCATCAGGAAACACTGGGTAAAAAACAACCTTTCAACGATGCCGCCGTCGTTCAGGAAGCACTGCAAGCCCGCCAACAACGTTCTGGAGCCAATTTATGAGCTTGCCGCTCACTTTGACTGATATTGCCAAACACTTAGGCTGTGATTATCAAGGCGCATCAAGTGCTGTAACGGGCGCTGCAATTGACAGTCGCAAGTTAAAAAAAGGTGACTTGTTTATTGCTTTGGCTGGCACGCAGGTCGATGGTCATGACTTTTTAGCGCAAGCACGGGAAGCCGGCGCCGTTGCGGCATTGGTTGCCAAACCTGTTGCCGATCCACTGCCACAATTAGTCGTTGCCGATGTCGTTGCTGCGTTTGGCAAGCTAGCAACTTTTTGGCGTCAACAAAGCGAGGCCAAAATCATTGCCGTGACCGGCAGCAATGGTAAAACCACGTTGAAAGAAATGATCAGCGCCATGCTGGCACAGCAACATCATGTGATTGCAACGCAGGGCAATCTCAATAATGAATTAGGCGTGCCATTAACATTGTGCCGTTTAAAGCAAACACACCAGTATGCCGTCATCGAAATGGGCGCCAATCATCACGGTGAAATCAAAAAGCTGGTTGCGATGGCGCAGCCACAGGTAGCCATCATCAATAATGTTGCTGCTGCTCATTTGGAAGGTTTTGGCAGTTTAGAGGGTGTCGCCAAAGCCAAAGGTGAAATTTACACAGGCATCGCTACCGACGGTGTTGCCATTGTCAATGCCGATATGCCGTATCAAGACATTTGGCAACCGTTAATTGGTGCTCGGAAAACCCTGACGTTTGGCCTTGAAAGCGCGGCCAATGTGACAGCACAGGATTGTCAGACCACTCCAGCTGGCAGCCATTTCATGGTGCAATTGGATGATGTGAATCATTTTGTCAGCCTGCCACTTCCCGGGCGGCACAATGTCGCCAACGCGCTGGCGGCGATGACAGTTTGTCATGCGCTCGGTATTGAACCTGCTGCCATGATTAAAGGCCTTGCCAGTATTAAAGCAGTGCCACACCGCTTACAGGTAAGACCAACCAAAAATCAGGCGTTGCTGATTGACGATACCTATAACGCAAATCCGGGCTCATTTGGCCAGGCTTTACAGACACTGAAGAGTTTTCCCGGCCAGCGTTGGCTGGTGTTAGGTGATTTTGGTGAACTTGGGCCTGACAGTTTAGAAATTCATCAGCAGATGGGCCGAGATGCCAAAGATGCTGACGTGCATCGTTTATTGACGGTTGGCAAACAAAGCGCCGAAGCGGCAGCACAATTTGGTGACAATGCTGAACATTTTGCCGACCGCGACAGCCTGCAAAATTATTTGCAGCAACATCTGCAAGCCGGTGTGACCTGCCTGATTAAAGGTTCGCGCTTTATGCAACTGGACAAATTGGCGGATGCACTGGCTGCCGGGGGAGAACGCTGATGCTGTTATTTTTAAGTGAATATCTGACTCAGTATTACAGCGGCTTTAGTGTTTTCCAGTATCTGACGTTACGCGCCATTCTGGGAGTCATGACGGCACTTGGTATCGCTTTGCTTGTTGGCCCGATGATGATCCGCCATCTGAGCTTCAGACAAATCGGCCAAGTAGTGCGGATTGATGGCCCGGAATCACATTTCAGTAAAAAGGGCACGCCGACCATGGGCGGTTCGCTGATTTTGGTGGCGATTGCGGTGAGCACTTTGTTATGGGCAGATCTGAGTAACCACTATGTATGGGTAGTATTGCTGGTGACCCTGTTATTCGGTGTTATCGGCTTTGTTGATGATTACATCAAACTGGTACGTCAGGATCCCAAAGGCTTAAAAAGCCGTTATAAATATTTTTGGCAATCGCTGGTTGGAGCGAGTGCAGCCGTGTTTCTGTATATGACGGCTTCTGTGCCGGCTGAAACGCAGTTGATTGTGCCGTTTTTTAAGGAAGTTATTATTCCGCTTGGTGGCTGGTATTTGCTGCTGGCTTATCTGGTTATTGTTGGCAGCAGTAACGCCGTCAATCTAACCGATGGTTTGGATGGGTTGGCAATTATGCCAACCGTTATGGTCGCTGCGGCATTGGGTTTATTCGCCTATGTGGCCGGTCATGCTGAATTTTCCCGTTATCTGCAAATCCCCTTTGTACCGGGCTCGGGTGAGCTGACGGTATTTTGTGCAGCTTTAGTCGGCGCGGGGCTCGGATTTCTCTGGTTTAACACTTATCCCGCACAAGTATTTATGGGCGATGTCGGCGCATTGGCATTAGGTGCCGCATTGGGCGTGGTCGCCGTAGTTGTTCGTCAGGAACTGGTGCTGGTGATTATGGGTGGTGTGTTTGTTGTTGAAACCCTGTCGGTGATGATTCAGGTGGCCTCTTACAAATTACGCGGCAAACGTGTGTTTTTGATGGCACCAATTCATCACCATTACGAATTAAAAGGCTGGCCGGAGCCTCGCATCATTGTCCGGTTTTGGATCATTACCGTGTTTCTGGTGTTAATCGGTTTGGCGACCCTGAAAATCAGATGAGTATTTTGATGGCAAATTTGCAGCATAAAAATTGCGTGATAGTGGGGCTGGGTCAGACCGGACTGTCGTGTGCGCAATTTTTGTGTAAACAAGGCGCAGCCGTTGCGGTAATGGATACCCGTGAATTACCACCCGCGCTGGAAACACTGCAACAGGATCATCCGGAAGTACTGGTCCATACCGGTAGTCTGGCCGCCGAATGGTTGCAGCATGCCGATCAAATTATTCTCAGCCCCGGTGTTGATCCGCGCTTACCTGAGTTGCAGGCAGCCGCCAAAGCTGGCATTGAAATGATCGGTGATATTGAATTATTTGCCCGTTATGCCGATGCGCCGGTTATAGCCATTACGGGTTCCAATGGTAAAAGCACGGTGACGACGTTAGTCAGTTTGATGGCACAGTTGTCAGGCCATAAAGTTGCAACCGGCGGTAATTTGGGTACACCCGCACTGGATTTGCTCGATGAATCGCCAGTAGATTTTTATGTGTTGGAACTGTCCAGCTTTCAATTAGAAAGTGTCAGTAGCCTGAATGCATTTGCTGCGGTGGTACTTAATCTGAGTCCTGATCATCTCGATAGATATAACAGCGTCGAAGATTATCAGAAGGCCAAACAGCGTATTTATCAGGGTAATGGCGTCATGGTTATTAATCGTGACGATCCGATTGTTGCCGGAATGGTCGATGCACAGCGGCAGACTATTGGCTTTGGCTTGAAACAGCATGATCAGCAGGATTTTGGTGTACGCCAGATCGATGGTCAAAGCTGGCTCTGTGAAGGCCAATACGAACTGATGCCCGTTAAAGATATGAAAATTGCTGGCCAGCATAATATTGCCAATGCATTGGCGGCATTAGCTTTGGGCAGCGTAATGGGCTTGCCGATGCATACCATGTTGTCGGCGCTTCGAGAGTTTAAAGGATTACCGCATCGTTGCCGCTTGGTTCGCGAGCGACGCGGTGTGCGCTGGTACAACGATTCTAAAGCCACGAATGTTGGTGCCAGTATTGCGGCAATTGAGGGGCTCGCTGATAACGGAGAGTTGGTGCTGATTTTAGGTGGTGTTGGCAAAGGCCAGGACTTTTCAGGATTAACACCAGTGCTTAAAGCACATGTTTATGCGGCTGTATTGATCGGCGAAGCGGCCGATGAAATCGCTGCGATTATGCCTTCAAACGTGATTACAGAAACTGCCGACAGCATCAAATCTGCAGTGAATATGGCTGCGAATCTGGCTAAAGAAGGCATGCAGGTGTTGTTATCACCGGCCTGTGCCAGTTTTGATATGTTTTTGAGTTACGTAGACCGCGGTCAGCAATTTGAGCAGGCAGTGCGGGAGTTGCAGTCATGAGCATCAGTCAGCAATTTGACCGCCATATATTGTTTGCTTCATTGGCATTACTGCTGATGGGTTTGGTAATGGTTTGTTCAGCTTCCATCACCATGGCTGAGAGTAAAACGGGTCAGCCGCTGTTTTTCTTCATCCGGCAATTAGTTTATGCGGTGATGGGGCTTGGCTTTGCCTGGGCTGTATTATCAGTACGTTTATTTACTTGGCAACAGTTAGCGCCACAATTATTACTGGTGGGCATTATTCTGCTGGCACTGGTACTGATTCCGGGCATTGGTCGTGAAGTTAATGGCAGTGCCCGCTGGTTGCCGTTGGGACCTGTGAATTTACAAGTGGCTGAGTTGATTAAGCTGTTTGCGATTATTTATATCGCAGATTATTTGCAGCGCCATCAGGGCCAAATCAGTACAGCAATGACCGGCATTCTGGCGCCAATGGTGTTACTCGGCATTGCCTCATTTTTATTGTTATTACAGCCAGATATGGGATCGATTGTAGTGATCCTGTCGACAGTAACAGCCATGCTGTTTCTCGGTGGAGCCCGGGTCAGTATCTTCGTGATGATGATTTCCGTGCTGGGTGGTTTGTTTTATTTGCTGGTGACGCTGGCGCCGTATCGGATGCAACGTTTACAGAGTTTTATGGACCCCTGGGCTGATCCGTTTGGCAGTGGTTTTCAGCTAACGCAAGCACTGATTGCTTTTGGCCGGGGTGACTGGCTGGGCGTCGGTCTTGGCAGCAGCATGCAAAAACTGTTTTATCTGCCGGAAGCACATACCGACTTTTTATATTCGATTATTGCCGAAGAGTTAGGACTGATTGGCGCAATAGTGGTCATTGCCTTGTTTTTTGTTTTGATCTGGCGGGCGCTGAGCATTGGCCGTGCTGCAGAATTGGCCGGTCAACGGTTTGGTGCCCAGATCGCCTACGGTATCGGCATTTGGTTAGGCATTCAGGCCTGCGTCAATATTGGCGTCAATATGGGCGCTTTACCGACCAAAGGACTGACCTTACCGCTGATGAGTTATGGCGGTAGTAGTTTGATTATTGTTTGTATTGCCATTGGTTTATTGCTGAGAGTGGATTTGGAAACGCGTAAACCTGAAACCGCGGCTGCGAGGGTCAAACGATGAGCCGGGTGATGATTATGGCAGGCGGCACAGGCGGACATGTGTTTCCGGCTTTAGCGGTAGCTGAAGAGTTGCGCAGCCGTGATGTGGAATTAAGCTGGATGGGCACGGCAAGTGGTATTGAGGCGCGTCTGGTACCAGCGGCTGATATTGAGCTGAATATCATTACTGTGCAGGGGCTGCGTGGTAACGGTTTGCTGGGATGGCTGACTGCACCAGTTAAACTTATCAAAGCAGTCAGTGAAGCACGCCAGCATATTAAAACTTTCCGGCCGGATGTTGTGCTGGGACTGGGCGGTTTTGCCTCTGGACCTGGTGGTATTGCTGCCTGGTTGAGCCGGATCCCGCTGGTTATTCATGAGCAAAATGCGATTGCCGGCTTGACCAACCGATTGCTGACACCATTTGCTAATGCAGTATTGCTGGGCTTTAACAACAGCATCAAAACGGCTAAAGCACGCTGGGTCGGTAATCCGGTGAGGATGACAATTGAACAGACAGCACCGCCTGCCGAACGCTATCAGCAGGAAAATACGCGACTGAAATTATTGGTATTAGGCGGCAGTCTGGGTGCCCGCAGTCTGAATGAAACCGTACCTGCCGCATTGTCATTGATGCCCTTAGCTAATCGCCCTGAGGTGATTCACCAATGCGGTGAAAAACATCTAATTGCCGCTAAGCAGGCTTATCAACAGGCCGGCGTTGAGGCAGATATTAAAGCCTTTATTGACGATATGTCTTTGGCTTATGCGCAGGCAGATTTAGTGATTTGCCGGGCCGGCGCACTGACCGTTGCCGAAGTGGCTGCAGCTGGCGTGGCATCGATTCTAGTGCCATATCCCTATGCCGTTGACAATCATCAAACCGCTAATGCACAGGTGTTAACCAGAGCCGATGCAGCATTACTCATCGCGGATGAGGGGTTGCACGCAGAAGATTTGGCCAATGTGCTCAGTGAATTGAATGATAACCGGCCGCGTTTAAGAGCGATGGCCAATCTGGCCCGTCAACAGGCGAAACCGGGCAGTGCCGCCTTGATTGCTGATATTTGTATGGAGCAGTTAGATGGCTAAATTGACTTCAGCAATGCAAAGCCGCGTTAAACATATCCACTTTATTGGTATTGGTGGTGTGGGCATGGGCGGTATCGCCGAAGTGTTGCTTAATCTGGGTTACCAGGTCAGCGGCAGCGATTTGGCTGAGAATGCACTTATTGTGCATCTACGCAAACTCGGCGCTGAAATTAAGATTGGTCATGATCCAGCTTATCTGGCAGGTGCTGATGTGGTGGTCGTTACCACCGCAGTAAGTCAGGACAATGTTGAGTTACTGGCAGCGCGTGAACAACGGATCCCGGTTGTACCCCGAGCGGAAATGCTCGCCGAATTAATGCGTTTCAGCTATGGCATTGCTGTGGCTGGCACGCATGGCAAAACGACAACGACCAGTTTGATTGCCGCGCTACTCAGTGAAGGTGAGTTGGATCCCACTTTTGTCATTGGCGGTAGGCTTAACAGCGCTGGCACCAACGCCCGACTTGGCACAGGTCGCTATCTGGTCGCGGAAGCTGATGAGAGCGATGCGTCATTCTTGTATTTGCAGCCGATGATCGCTGTGGTTACTAATATTGATGATGATCATATGGCGACTTATGGCGGTGACTTTAACAAGCTGAAAGCGACATTCATTGAGTTTTTACATCATCTGCCGTTCTATGGACTGGCAGTGTTATGTATCGATGACCCGGAAGTTGTCAGTGTCTTGCCAGAGGTAACGCGGCCGATTATGCGTTATGGCCAGTCTGACGAGGCGGATTTCCGTTTATCAGATTTGCATCAGCACCAGGGACAAAGCAGTTTTGTCGTTACCGAACAGCAAACCGGTCTGCATTATCCGGTCACGCTGAATATGCCAGGCTTACATAACGCTTTAAATGCCACAGCCGCGTTAGCCGTCGCCCGTAATTTAGGGGTTAGCGTTGAGGCCTGCCAGTCAGCATTAAGCAAATTCGACGGTGTGGGTCGCCGCTTTAACTTATTAGGCGAAAAACAAACACCCCAGGGCAATGTCTTGCTGGTTGATGATTATGGCCATCATCCCACCGAAGTGGCAGCGACGGTTGCAGCAGCCCGTGGTGGTTGGCCGGATCGTCGTCTGGTAGTGGTGTTTCAACCTCATCGTTATACACGTACCCGCGATCTATTCGAGGATTTTGCCCAGGTTTTATCAGCCGTTGATGTGCTGGTGGTACTTGAGGTTTATCCGGCTGGTGAACCAAAAATTGCTGGTGCTGATGCCCGCAGTCTTTGTCGGGCGATACGGCTGCGAGGTCAGGTTGAGCCGGTATTTGCTGAAGATAAAGCGGCTTTGCATGAATTGCTGCCGGGATTATTACAGGATGGTGATTTGTTATTGACGTTAGGTGCCGGTGATATTGGCACCATTGCCCGTGAACTTGACACCATGATGGGAGGTGAAGCGTGATGGCCGCTTTGCATCCTCATCTGCAGGGTGAACTGCGCTTTAACGAGCCATTGGCCGGCCATACTTCATGGCGCGTTGGGGGGATTGCCCAACGGTTTTATCAGCCGAAAAATATTGAAGATCTGGCGTTGTTTTTGAGTCAGTTACCGGTAACTGAACCCGTTATGTGGTTGGGGCTTGGCAGTAATTTACTGGTCCGGGACGGCGGTTTTGCTGGAACTGTTATCGCTTATGCCGGCAGCCTGCAGGATATCAACATTGATGGCAGTGAAGTGACAGCCGAAGTTGGCGTTTACTGCAGCAAAATTGCCAAGCAATCAGCACGTGCCGGTCTGGCGGGCGGCGCATTTCTCGCTGGGATCCCCGGTACGTTTGGTGGTGCTCTGGCAATGAATGCCGGTGCCCATGGCAGTGAAACCTGGCAATTTGTCAAAAGCGTTACCACGGTCAGCCGCAGCGGTGAATTAACAGAGCGTGCCGCTGATGAATTTGAAGTGAATTACCGTTATGTCAAAGCGCCTGCCAATGAATGGTTTGTTGCTGCAACGTTAGCCTTCGCAGAGGGTGATGCACAAGCCGAGGCCGATTTAATTAAAACACTACTGCGTAAGCGCAATGCCAGTCAGCCTACTAATCAGCCTTGTGCAGGCTCAGTATTTCGCAATCCGCCAGGCGATTTTGCCGGTCGGTTGATTGAAAGTGCCGGCCTTAAAGGGCTGCGTATTGGCGGTGCCAGTGTGTCAGAAAAACATGCCAATTTTATCGTGAATGATGGCGATGCCAGTTCGGCAGATATTGAATCGTTAATCAGCCTGGTGCAGCAAAAAGTACAACAGCAACATGGCGTTATCTTAACGCCGGAAGTCCATATTATCGGAGAACATCCATGATTCGCCGGGTCACAGATCCTAAAACATTTGGCCGGGTCGCCGTATTGATGGGCGGTCGCAGTGCTGAACGTGAAATTTCACTGCGCAGTGGCGGCGCAGTGCTGACCGCGCTGCAAGCTCAGGGCATTGATGCGGTCGGCATTGATGTCGATAAGCAGGTCGATGTCACTTTGCGTCATGGCAACTATGACCGGGCTTTTGTGATTTTGCATGGTCGTGGTGGTGAAGACGGTGAAATTCAGGGCTTGTTGCAAGCCATGGGCCTGCCTTTTACCGGCAGTGGTGTGACCGGCGCGATGTTGTCGATGAACAAACGCATCAGTAAATTGATATGGCAGCAGCAGGGACTGCCAACACCGAAATTTCAGCATGTCAATATTGGCACTGATCCGGTGGAACTGGTCAAAAAGCTTGGTTTGCCATTGGTTATTAAACCGGTCAATGAAGGCTCCAGCATTGGCATGAGCAAAGTGGTGGATGGCGAGGATCTTAAAGCCGCCATCAGTCTGGCGCTGCAATATGATCAGGACGTCATTGCCGAACAATGGGTCAATGGTGCCGAATACACTGCCAGTATTTTGGATGGTGAGGCATTACCGGTGATTCGCCTGAAAACACCGCGTGCTTTCTATGACTATGAAGCCAAATATCAGGCCAATACGACTGAATATCTATGCCCTTGCGGCCTTGAGGCGGAACAGGAAAAAATCTGCCAGACCCTGGCGCTGACTGCCTTTAATGCACTACAAATGCGCGGCTGGGGCCGGATTGATGTTATGGCGGATAGCAACGGTAATTTCTACCTTCTGGAAGCCAATAGTGTACCGGGTATGACTGACCACAGTCTGGTACCGATGGCGGCAAAACAGGCAGGAATTGATTTTCAGCAACTTTGCTGGCGGATCCTCGAAAACAGTATGCAGGTGGCGTCATGATTGCCGAGCGTCGCGTTAAAGCCGGTGCCACCCGCAATGCACCACAAAAACCACGCGAGGTTGTCGACTGGGGCCAACGGCTGCGGGTGATGCTGACCTTATTGACACTGTTGATATTAGTAGGCGCCGGGTTTTATCTGCATCAGGAAGATACCTTGCCGGTATTGCATGTCACTGTCGAAGGCGATTTACAACACACTGACCGCCAGCAATTACAGCAGGTGGTTAAACCATATGTAACAGGCAGTTTTATTGATGTTGATGTCGCAGGCCTGCGTACAGCTGCTCAGCAGATCCCCTGGGTGGATCAAATCCAGGTTCGCCGCGTCTGGCCGGATACTTTGCATCTGATTGTCACCGAACATCAGCCGATTGCCCGTTGGAATGAAGATGGGCTGGTCAATAACCGCGGACAGGTGTTTTACCCGGAGATGGCCAGTTTTCCGGAGGGGTTGGTGCAATTACACGGGCCGAATGGCAGCAGTGAAATTATGGCCCGCCGCCTGGTCGTCATGCAGCGGGATCTGAATGCTTTGGAGTTACGTATTCGCAGTTTGCGAATGGATGAGCGACGCAGTTGGGGTATGACGTTTACCAACGATTTACAACTGCAATTGGGGCGCGCTGACAGTGAAGCCCGTTTGCAACGATTTATCCGCGTATTTGGCGGTCAACTGGCGGTTTACCGTGAACAGATCGCAACGATTGATATGCGCTATACCAATGGCCTTGCTGTGCAATGGAAAAGCGGCCAGCAACCTGATTTTAATGGAACCGTATGATGTCTAAACGAAGCGAACGTGAACTGATTGTCGGACTGGATATTGGGACCTCGAAAGTGGTGGCCATTGTCGCAGCACCGATTCATGATGCCGGCCCCGGCGACAACAAGCTGGAAATTATCGGTATCGGCTCTCATCCTGCGCGTGGCATGAAAAAAGGCGTGGTGGTGAATATCGAATCGACGGTGCAATCGATCCAACGGGCTATTGAAGAAGCGGAGCTGATGGCTGGCTGCCAAATCCATTCGGTATTTGCTGGCATCGCTGGAAGCCACATTCGCAGCCTGAATTCACATGGCACGGTGGCCATCCGCGATAAAGAAGTGACCCAGGGAGATTTGGATCGCGTTCTGGACGCCGCGCGCGCTGTGCATTTTCCCGGCGATCAGCAATTGCTGCATGTATTGCCGCAGGAATTTATTATCGATAATCAGGAAGGTATCCGTGAGCCTATCGGCATGTCAGGTGTGCGCCTGGAAGCCAAAGTGCATTTGATTACCGGTGCTGTCAGTGCTGCCCAAAATATCACCAAATGTATCGAGCGCTGTGGCCTTGTCGTTGACGGCATCATTCTCGAACAAATGGCATCAAGCTATTCGGTGCTGGAGCAGGATGAAAAAGAGCTGGGCGTCTGCTTGGTAGATATTGGCGGTGGCACGACGGATATTGCGGTGTTTGTCGATGGCGCTATTCGCCATACTGCGGTAATTCCGATTGCTGGCGATCAGGTCACCAATGATATTGCCGTGGCCCTGCGCACTCCGACCCAATATGCCGAAGAAATCAAAATCAAATATGCCTGCGCGTTGACGCAACTGGCTCGAGAAGACGAAACCATTGAAGTCCCGAGCGTTGGCGACAGGCCGCCACGACAACTGGCACGTCAGACTTTGGCTGAAGTAGTTGAGCCACGTTATGAAGAATTATTAATGCTGGTTCAGGCCGAACTGCGACGCAGTGGTTTTGAAGAAATGCTGGCAGCCGGTGTGGTTTTGACCGGTGGCAGCAGCAAAATGGAAGGCGTGATTGAACTCGCTGAAGAGGTGTTTCATCTGCCAGTACGTCTAGGTCTACCGACCCATGTCGGTGGTTTGGTCGAAGTCGTCCGCAATCCAATTCATGCCACCGGTGTGGGGTTGCTGTTATTTGGAAATGAGCAAGTGAGTACCGGCTACAGCGAGTCTGTGATGTCGGAAGGTTTTAAAGGAATGCTTGCCAGAATGAAGAGTTGGTTTCAGGGCAATTTCTGAGCAAGTTTTTGTAAAAAAAGTGGGGAGAAATGTTATGACTTTTGAATTGATTGACACGTATACAGAGAACGCCGTCATCAAAGTAATTGGTGTCGGTGGTGGTGGCGGTAACGCCTTGGAACACATGGTGGTTAATAAAATCGAAGGCGTCGATTTTATTTGTGCCAATACTGATGCACAGGCCTTACGGCGCAGTGCAGCAACAACACAATTGCAACTGGGCACGGATATTACAAAAGGCCTTGGCGCGGGTGCCAATCCGGATGTTGGTCGTCAGGCAGCATTGGAAGATCGTGAACGCATCATGGAAGTGATTAAAGGTGCCGATATGGTGTTTATCACTGCCGGTATGGGCGGTGGTACCGGTACCGGTGCCGCGCCGGTCGTCGCGCAAGTTGCCAGAGAAATGGGCATTCTGACCGTTGCTGTTGTCACCAAACCATTTCCCTTTGAAGGCGGCAAACGCATGAAAGTAGCGATGGCCGGTATTGAGGAACTGGGACAGCATGTTGATTCATTGATTACTATTCCGAATGAAAAACTGCTGAAAGTCCTGGGCAAAGACATGAGTCTGCTCAATGCCTTTAAATCAGCCAATGATGTGTTGCTCGGCGCAGTACAGGGTATTGCCGAGCTGATTACCCGCGAAGGTATGATCAACGTCGACTTTGCTGACGTACGTACGGTGATGTCAGAAATGGGCATGGCCATGATGGGAACCGGTCGTGCCTCTGGTGAAAATCGTGCTACTGAAGCTGCGCGTCTGGCAGTTTCCAGTCCGCTTTTGGAAGATGTTGATTTGGCAGGCGCTCGCGGTGTGCTGGTTAATATCACTGCAGGTTTGGATATGAGTATCGGCGAATTCGAAGAAGTCGGTAACACCATCAAAGAATTTGCTTCTGAAGATGCAACGGTTGTTGTTGGTACCGTTATCGACCCGGATATGACGGATGAACTCCGTGTCACAGTAGTAGCAACGGGACTGGGTGGCGCTCGCGCTGCGGTAGTGAAGCCGGTTGAAGCCGCTGCACCGCAAATTGAAATCGTTAAGAAACCAGTTGAAGTCGATTATGACGAACCTACCGTGATGCGTAACCGTCAGGGCGAGCAGAAGAAACAAGTCGCCAATGGTGATGTCAATATGGATTATCTGGATATTCCGGCATTTTTACGCCGTCAGGCAGATTGATAGGAATATTTCAGTAAGGTGACAGTTTTCAAGCTTGTGATATTATTAGCGGCTTATTGATGTAAAAGGGGGTCACACGGTGATCAAGCAACGAACATTAAAAAATGTGATTCGTGCCACTGGTGTCGGTTTACACAGCGGCGAAATGGTTTATTTGACGCTGCGGCCGGCGGCCCCGAATACCGGCATTATTTTCCGCCGCGTGGACTTAGAGCCTGTGGTCGAAATTGAGGCCAAAGCCGTTAATGTTGGTGAAACAGCACTATCTACTACCCTGGTTCAGCACGGTCAGAAAGTCTCGACGGTAGAGCATTTATTGTCGGCGCTTGCGGGGCTTGGTATCGATAACGCCTACATCGATCTTAATGCCGCAGAAGTGCCGATTATGGATGGCAGTGCCGGACCTTTTGTCTTTCTGGTGCAATCTGCCGGTATTGAAGAGCAAAATGTCGCCAAGCAGTTTATCCGCATTAAAAAACCGGTCGTTCTCGAAGACGGTGATAAATGGGCGAAATTTGAGCCGTTTGAAGGCTTTAAAGTATCGTTCACCATTGACTTTGAACATCCGGCGTTTACCGGCCGACCACAGCAAGTGGATGTAGATTTCTCCTCCACATCCTTTGTTCGTGAAGTCAGCCGGGCGCGGACTTTCGGTTTTATGAAAGATATTGAAAAACTGCGGGAAATGAATCTGGCATTAGGTGGCAGTATGGATAACGCCATTGTTGTTGATGATTTCCGTGTCCTGAATGAAGACGGTTTGCGCTACGAAGATGAATTTGTTCGCCATAAAGTGCTCGATGCCATTGGTGACTTATACCTGTTGGGTCATAGCCTGATTGGTGCATTTGTCGGCCATAAGTCCGGACACGAAGTGAATAACCGCTTACTGCGTAAATTGTTGGCACAGGAAGATGCCTGGGAACTGGTCAGTTTTGAAGAAGACAAAGACGCACCGATTCTGTTCAGCCGGCCGGCCGCATCTGTTGTCAGCTAGCTTAGTTTTTTTTGCCGCGTTTAGCCAGTCGGGTAAGCGCAGCTTTTAATCGCAGATCGCTGATGCCCTCAGCGGTCTGTTTTATTAACTGGGCATTGTCATTTGACAAGGCTAATGTGTTTTTAAGCCGAGCTCTTGCCGGTTGTAACCGGTAATCAGGTCGGACCTTGACCGTGATTTTCAGGATTGGCTCAGCAAGCTGTGTTGATAGTTGCTGACAAATCTTGCGAGTCTGAAAACGTAACATACTGGCGATTGCCGCATTTTCGGCAATGATGGTAGCTTCACTGCCATCACGATTCACCAGCCGGCAACGGCCGGCAAAGTTGTCGGGTAAAATTGCTTGCAGAAGACTATCCAGCTGGGTTAATTTCTGGGCGCGACTGTGGAGTTGTAGTAAGTGAGGATGCTGTTGACAGAGCTTGGCGAAAGCCCGTGGCTTGTTCGACATGAATTATTTCCAGGACTGAGCGTAAACAATGCAGATCATAATTATACCGGCCAACAATGCAGGCCATAGACAATGGCATATTAGCCGAACGTGGCTAAGTTTGCTGAGCATATTGCTGATAGCCGTCATCGCCGGCAGTACCTACGGGGTCATGAACTGGCTGAATCCACCGGCGCCATCAGATAACTCTCCATTCCCCACTGCCCAGTTTTTAACGCCCGCAATACATCAGCCGATTTCCATTAACACTACCGAAAATGAAGCCTTAGAAGGCTTTTATGCGCAACAACTAGGCGGTTTGCAAGCCGAGGCCATACGTCTGAAAATGCTCAGCCAGCGTCTTGCTGAAGTAGCCGGTTTTGATACCAGTGAGTTTGATTTTGATATTGGTCCCGGCATGGGCGGTATTGAGCACGATGCCAGCATACTGACCAGTGAAGAGTTAGAAAAAGGTATTGCCAGCCTTAATGAAGAATTTGCCAGCCAGCAGGATACGCTGGCCGCCTTGCAGGAATATCTGCTGACTAGCGATAGTATTACCGCCGCTATTCCTACTGGGCGTCCGGTTAAAGATGGCTGGATATCCTCTTTTTATGGTTATCGGGTTGATCCATTTAATGGCAAAAAAGTTTTCCACGATGGGATTGATATTGCCGGTAAAACAGGCACTACAGTTCATAATGTCGCTGATGGCATCGTGAGCTGGGCCGGTGTTAAAGGTGGCTATGGCGGTTTGGTGGAAATAGATCATGGCAATGGTTATATGACCCGTTATGCTCATAACAAAACCCTGAAAGTCAAAGCGGGTGATCGCGTCGCTAAAGGTGATGTCTTGGCACTTATGGGGTCAACCGGCCGGTCTACCGGACCGCATGTGCACTTTGAAATCCTTAAGGATGGCAAGTCGGTCAATCCCTATAATTATATCGATACTGAATAAGCCTCTTGTAATCAGCTTTTTCGTCGCCAATTAAATCAGGCAGACAAGGTTTCGATCTTGTCTGCTGTCCGCGTTATAATCACGCGGTTTATCTTATTCACCGCAGACGCTGCGCACTTCAACAGGTAAGTTTAGTCATGGTAGGCAATTTATTCAGCAAGTTCTTTGGTAGCCGTAATGAGCGTGTCATCAAAAAACTGCAAAAAAATATCGCGCAAATTAACGAACTGGAAACCACCTACGCTGAACTTGACGACGCTGCATTAGCTGCGAAAACGGTTGAATTCAGACAACGGCTTGAAGACGGCCAGACACTCGATGATATTTTGCCTGAAGCTTTTGCAGTGGTTCGCGAAGCCGGCAAACGTACACTGGAAATGCGTCACTTTGATGTGCAGCTGATCGGCGGTATGGTGCTGAATCAGGGCAAAATTGCGGAAATGAAAACCGGTGAGGGTAAAACCCTAGTCGCGACGCTAGCAGTTTATTTAAATGCATTGCCCGGTAAAGGTGTCCACGTTATCACCGTCAACGATTACTTAGCACGGCGTGACGCAGCCTGGATGAGCAAGCTTTATGGTTTTCTGGGACTGTCGACCGGCGTCATTGTCGGTGGCATGAGCAGCGATGAGCGCCGTCAGTCGTATCAAGCAGATATCACCTACGGTACCAACAATGAATTTGGCTTTGACTATCTTCGCGACAATATGGCGTTTCGTATCGAAGACAAAGTCCAGCGTGAACTTAACTTTGCTGTTATCGATGAGGTCGATTCGATCCTGATTGACGAGGCTCGGACACCGCTGATTATTTCCGGACCGGCAGAAGACAGTTCTGCGCTTTACCAGCAAATTAATACCCTGATTCCAAAACTCACTAAACAGGAAACCAAGGGCGAAGGCGATACGCTGGAAATCATCAAAGAAGGTGATTACACCGTTGATGAAAAAAATAAACAGGTACATTTTACTGAAGCCGGTCATGAAAAAATTGAAAACCTGCTGACGCAAGCCAATCTGCTTAGTGAGGACGCAAGTCTTTACGATGCCGCCAATATTGGCCTGATGCATCATGTCACTGCTGCTTTACGGGCGCATGTGCTGTTCCAGCGCGATGTTGATTACATCGTTCAGGATAACCAGGTGGTGATTGTTGATGAGTTTACCGGCCGGACCATGCATGGCCGTCGTTGGTCAGAAGGTTTGCATCAAGCCGTTGAAGCGAAAGAAGGCGTCAAAATACAGAACGAAAACCAAACACTGGCGTCGATTACTTTCCAGAACTACTTCCGGTTATATAACAAACTCTCCGGTATGACCGGTACCGCTGATACCGAAGCCTACGAGCTGCAATCTATTTATGGTTTGGAAGTGGTGGTTATCCCAACTCACCGGCCGATGCAGCGTAAAGATGAAGCCGATCGGATTTACTTAACCGGTAAAGAAAAATACGACGCTATTTTAGAAGACATCAAAGACTGCGTGGCGCGTAAGCAACCGGTGCTGGTGGGTACGGCATCCATCGAAACATCTGAATATGTTGATCGATTGCTGACCGAAGCGAAAATCCCACACGAGGTTTTAAACGCTAAATTCCATGAAAAAGAAGCCCAAATCATTGCCCAGGCCGGTAAGCCTGCCGCTGTGACCATTGCCACCAACATGGCTGGTCGCGGGACCGACATTGTGCTTGGTGGCAGCCTTGATGCTGAAATTGAAAGCCTCGGTGAAGACGTCACGGCAGAACAAAAAGCTGCTATCAAAGCAGAATGGCAAAAACGTCATGATGCCGTTTTAGCCGCTGGTGGTTTACATATTATCGGTTCTGAGCGCCACGAATCACGGCGTATCGACAATCAGCTGCGTGGCCGGTCAGGTCGTCAGGGCGATCCCGGTTCAACCCGTTTTTATCTGTCACTTGAAGATAATCTGATGCGCATTTTTGCCTCGGATCGGATGGCAGCGCTGATGCAAAAACTGGGTATGGAAGAGGGTGAAGCCATTGAACATCCATGGGTCAGCCGCGCCATTGAAAATGCCCAGCGGAAAGTTGAGGGTCATAACTTCGATATTCGTAAGCAATTGCTGGAATTCGATGACGTTGCCAATGATCAGCGTAAAGTTATTTACGAGCAGCGCAATGAACTGATGGCAACAGATGATGTGGCCGATGCAGTGACCAGCATGCGCGCCAGCGTCGTTAATGACGTTATCAGTATTTATATTCCACCGAATAGTATTGATGAGCAGTGGAATGTGGCGGGCCTTGAGCAAGCGCTGCGTGATGATTTTGCACTCGATTTAGATATTGCTGGTTGGCTCGAGTCGGATAACAGTCTCCATGAAGAATCATTGCGCGACAAAATTATTGAAGCCGCTGAATCGGCCTGTAAAGCCAAAGAAGAACAAGTTGGCGCCGAACTGATGCGCCATTTTGAAAAAGCTATCATGCTGCAAACGCTGGATTCACAGTGGAAAGAGCACTTGGCACAGATGGATTATCTGCGTCAGGGTATTAACCTGCGTGGTTATGCGCAAAAAGATCCCAAACAAGAATATAAACGTGAAGCTTTTTCGTTGTTTACCGCGATGCTGTCAACGATCAAACATGATGTGATTAGTTTGATTTCACGGGTTCAGGTTCGTGCCCCTTCAGATGTCGAAGCGGTAGAAGCACAGCGACGTCAATCCGCTGATGTTGAATATCAGCATGCCGATGCATCGACATTAGATTCAGAAGAAGACGATACTGATCAACCTTCGGCCAGTCAGCCTATCACCCGTGATGGACGAAAAGTGGGGCGTAATGAAGCCTGTCCATGTGGCAGTGGTAAAAAATTCAAAAACTGCCACGGACAAGTCAGTTAATGGCCGTTAATTTGTTGCCGCCAGTGGCGGCAGATCTGCGGGCGATTAATGGTATTCGGCTGGCGACGGCCAGTGCCGGCATTAAGAAACCGGGCCGGCAGGATGTCGTATTGTTTGAAATTGCCGAGGGCAGTCATACCGCTGCGGTCTATACCCGTAATGCCTTTTGTGCTGCACCGGTAATACTGTGCCGCGAACATCAAAACCAAGCCGCGCCGCGTTATTTGCTGATTAATTCAGGTAATGCCAATGCCGGCACCGGCATCAAAGGCATGCAAGCTGCCAGACAAAGTTGTCAGGCAGTTGCGGAAATCGCCGGTGTCAACGCCGAAGCTGTCCTGCCATTTTCTACCGGTGTGATTGGTCAGCAATTGCCGGTAGAAAAAATCGAAGCCGCTTTGCCGGCAGCATTCTCGGGTTTGCAGGCTGATAACTGGTTTACTGCCGCGCATGCCATTATGACTACGGACACTATTGCTAAAGCACGTAGCGTGCAGTGCGAGCTTAATGGCCAAACAGTGACGCTGACAGGGATTGCCAAAGGGTCAGGCATGATCCGCCCTGATATGGCTACCCTGTTATCTTATATTGCGACTGATGCCGCCATTAGTCAGCCGATATTGGACCAATTACTGCGCCGGTCTATGGATCAGTCCTTTAACCGCATCACCGTTGACGGCGATACATCAACCAATGATGCCTGCGTATTGATTGCTACTGGCAAAGCCGGCAATGCAGAAATTGACTCGCTCGATAGCATCGAAGCACAAACTTTCTTACAAGCATTGAATGATCTCAGCCGTTTTCTGGCGCAAGCGATTGTCCGTGATGGTGAGGGCGCAACCAAGTTTATCTCCATTGCCGTTAAAGGTGGTGCAGATACCACTGAATGCCGGCAAGTCGCTTATACCATTGCCCATTCACCACTGGTTAAAACGGCATTATTTGCCTCAGATCCTAATTGGGGAAGAATTCTGGCCGCTGTAGGTCGGAGTGGTTTAGATAATCTGGATTTAACTAAAATTCATATTGCTTTGAATGAAGTGGCAATTGTTGCAGGTGGTCAGCCAGCCGAAGATTACACCGAAGATCGAGGCCAGCAGGTCATGAATCAAAGTGAAATCACCATTCATGTCGAACTGGGCCGGGGAGAGGCACAAGATTATGTCTGGACCTGCGATTTCTCTTACGACTACGTCAAAATCAACGCCGAATATCGTACTTGATTAAGCTATGGCGGAATCTGAATTACCTGCAGAAAACCCGATCACCACACTCAGTGCCTTTTTAAATCACAGCGGTGCTAAATTCCGGGTGTTTGATATGGGAAGGCGCGTTACCAAACTCAGCAACGAAGCCTTTGATCAGTTTGAACGTACTCATCAGCCGTATCCCTATCCTTTACAAAGACATGCACTTTTCGGGGTGATTTTTTGGGATCCGCAGCGTCCTGATAACCGTTATATCTGGTTTTTGAAATTGCCGCTGGATGAGCAGGGCTTATTGATACCCCAAGCCCGCGATGCGTTTTTGATGATGTTGCTGGAACGAGTTGGTGAATCAATGCTGGCTGCAGCAGATGGTCAGAAAATCAACGGTGCGTTAAAAGAAAGCCCGTATACGTTCATACCCCGCGAAGAAAAAATGGCGGCATTTAATGCGCTGGCAACATACCATCTAAAATTACCGGCTTCGCCGTATTTTGTCACCGCTTATCAATATTTCACTGGTCAGACAAACATTAATAATTGGCAGAATTTGGCGATGCAAGGTGTTGCCGATGTCGCGGTCAGACTTAATGACTCAGATAAATTAAAAGGATTGATACAAACCTTACCGAAACTGCCTGACGTGCCGTTTCAGACCTTATGCAGTTTTCTGGAAAATACGCAACCAGTGACCGGTTTGGTTGAACAACTTTCACAATTACTCTCTAACGAACTACAAAAACAACAACCCAATTCCGCAAATGTCATGGCCTGTCTCAGAGCGTCGTCCAACAGCCCGGCACAGGGATTATTGGCTGATATGGTCGAGCAGACGCTTAAACATGATTGCAGCCGCGATATTGAGATTCTGGCGGTGATTGGCGGCCGTTGCTGGACAGTATTAAAGCAACCGCATCTAGCGAATTTATACTGCGAGCAACTGGCATTAAATAATGCCCATCAGCCGGGATTCAGTCAGCTGTTAGCCGATTTGCTGTATATGCCAGAACTGCGTGAGCCTTTAATGCAGGCTTTGCGTTCAAAAGATCGCTCAAACGCGTTGGCAGTTGCCGTTGGTGAAATGTTTGGCGCTAAGTGATTATTGGATATTCTTTTTAACAATATCCGTTTCTATACCATCAATACTCTGCTGATTTTTTTGCTGCCAATATTCACGAATACCTACATCGCCTTTTTTCTCAGCCCAGTTATTCAGAGACTCCCGGTCGCCGGCATAATCAAATAACGGCACAGCCATCCCGCAAGATGTTTGCACCAGATCAATATCCAGAATAAAGATTTGCCTGGCACCGGGCAGGGAATCAAATTGTGGGTACAATGAGGCCCATTGCGGATCACGTTGGTGAATGGCAGTCGCTTTACCATAAAGCCTGAGAATCATTGGTTTGCCGGTAAAGGCAGCAAACATAATGGTCATGCGGGGATTGTCCTGAATATGCGCAGCAGTTTCATTGCCACTGCCGGTGACATTCAGCCACATAACACGATTGGCATTAATGACACGCAAGGAGTCCATACCTTTTGGGGAAACATTGACACGGCTGTCAGCAGTCGCGGTGCCGACAAAAAATAGTCGCTGGCCATGAATAAAATCAATCAAACGATCGTTAAGCGCGGAATATTGCTGCGCCATTGAATGCTCCTGTTAAGGCGGTCAATCTTCACCCAATATGGCTTTACGCCATTGTTTTTCGGTCATCATATCGTGTGTTGATTCAGCATGATCGATAAACAGCTTGCCTTGCAAATGATCAAATTCATGCTGAAACAAACGGGCCAGAAAGCCGTGATAAGTCATTTCGACTTGTGCACCATCGCGGGTGAGATAACGTACCTGCACGGTTTCTGCTCTGGGCACCAAAGCCCGCAGGCCGGGAATACTCAGACAGCCTTCCCAGTCTTTTTCGGAGCCGCCATCCATACTGACAATCTGCGGATTAATAACGCAGGTTGGTGGCATTTCCGGTGCATTGGGATAACGCTGATTGGGATGACTGCACATGATAAAAATCTGTTTGCTGATGCCGACCTGTGGTGCGGCAATACCCATACCGCGTTTTTGTGAGACGAAACTCAGTAGGTCATTCAGCAGTTGTTGGGTTTCGGCAGATTCAATATGGGCAACGGGTTTGGCCTGTTCACGTAGCAGCGGATGGCCGAGTTCGAGAATTTGCCAGTCGGGCAATGCCATATTAAATCAACGGTGCCTGTAGCGGATCATGGGTACGGAACCAGCCTGCAATACTGTAGCGATCCTGTTTGCAGGGCAGTACTTCATGGGGGAATTGGTCGCTTAAAAACACTACAAAAGTCCCCAGTTCAGGATTGACGCTAGTTACTATAGCATCACTATCAGGTTGATAAATTACCAGCTGGCCGCCATCCTGAGATTGCCAATCGGGGTTTAAGTATAAAACCGTGGTCAGAATGCGGCTGGATTGGCCTTTAAAGGCATCAACATGGCGTTTGTAGAAAGCGCCGGGGCCGTAATGGGCATAATGTGCTTCGTAATCAAACAGGCCCAAAAACAGCCGCTCATTCATCGCCAGCCGAAATGCTGACATCGCTGCTAAATAGGCGGTATCAATCGGATGTTCATCGTTGAGCCAGCGGGTTTCATCTTTGCGAATTTGCGTGTTGACCTGAAAATCCTGCTCACGGCCAATACCTGCCAGCGTCAACGCATTATGATCATCAAGCCTCGCCACAAGGCGATATAAATCATAATTCAGCGGTAACGGTAATAACTGCGGCAACACGCAATAGCCGGTTTCGGCAAGTTGGTCAGCAACCAAATCCAGTAAAGTAGGATCGATGAACAGCGGGGCGTTCAATGCGCACTTTCTCCATTAGCTCAATGGCTTGCCAGCAAAGTTTGGCAGGCCTAAACCCTTGAAAGGGCAACAAAATGTAGCAGAAATTGCAAAAAGATGATGATTTATTTTTTGGCTTTGTTTGATGTCGTAAGACAAGCTTAGCCAAAAAACCAATAGGCAATAAATATGGCAGCGGTGATACCGGCAATATCGGCAGCTAAGCCACAACCAACAGCATGTCTGACGTTGCGGATACCGACTGCGCCGAAATAGACGGCCAAGACATAAAATGTGGTTTCGGTACTGCCCTGAACAATCGATGCCAAGCGTCCGGCAAACGAATCAGCGCCATGCACTTCCATGGTATCAATCATCATGGCGCGGGCACCGCTGCCGCTGAATGGTTTCATCAATGCTGTCGGTAAGGCATCGACAAAGCGGTCATCAAATCCAAAAAACAGCACAGCGCTGCGTACCCCATCGGCCAGTAAATCCAGGGCGCCACTAGCCCTGAAAACGCCAATTGCCACTAACATGGCGACCAGATACGGGATGATCATGACGGCTGTGTTAAAGCCTTCTTTGGCGCCTTCAATAAAGGCCTCATAGGCGTTTACCCGTTGCCATGCGGCGGCAATAATAAAGGCAATTACCAGTGAAAAAATCACGATATTGCTGATAATGGCTGATTGCACCAGCATTTGCTGTTGGCTTAGGCTGGAAAAATACGCCAGCAACCCAAACACCACGGCACTGATACCGCCGAGATACGCTAGCACCACCCGGTCCAGCAAATTGATTTTTTGCACCATGGCCACCGTGATCAAACCGATTAAGGTTGAACAATAAGTAGCTATCAGAATGGGAATAAAGACATCGGTGGGATTGGCTGCACCCATCTGTGCACGGTAGGTAAAAATAGTGACCGGAAATAAGGTGACGGCAGAGGTGTTAATGACCAGAAACAATATCTGGGCGTTACTGGCGGTATCTTTAAACGGATTAAGCTTTTGCAACTCTTGCATGGCTTTAATGCCCAGCGGCGTCGCGGCATTATCCAACCCCAGCGCATTGGCAGAAATATTCATGACCATGGCGCCCAAAGCAGGATGATTACGAGGCACTTCCGGCATTAGTCTGACAAAAAGTGGTGTTAAACCACGGGTCAGCCATTCGACAAAGCCGCTGCGTTCGCCAATTTTCATAATGCCCAGCCACAGTGCGAGAATACCGGTCAGGCCCAACGCAATCTCAAAGGCAGTTTTGGAAAGGGCGAACAACGCCTGCATCATCTGGCTGAATATTTCGGTGTCGCCGAGTACCAACAGCTTAAAAAGCGCCACCGCGAAGGCGATCAGAAAAAAGGCGATCCAGATAATATTCAGCATGCCGGCTATTGTGGCACGATGAAAAAAAAAGTCACTGCAAGCAGTGACTTTTTAGTAGTTCAAATTAGCGGTTTAGCCTTTTTTGAATTTGTTCGGCCGTTTATCGCCTCTGGGTGCAGACGGACGATCTTTTTTAAAGCTGCGCCGTGAGGCATTGGCAGCAATATCATCTTCACCGGCCAGACTGATATTCATCGGCTTATTGGCAACCCAGACTTTACGCAGATGCTGAAAAATATCTTTCGGCATACCTTGTGGTAAATCAATCAGGCTGTGATCTTCATTAATGGTGATACGACCAATAAACTGGCTTTCCATACCAGCTTCATTGGCGATAGCGCCCACTAAATTGCGTGGCTCGACATTATCAGCTCGACCAACTTCAACCCGGTAAGTATCCATATCGGCTTCTTTCGGATGAGCACGCGGTGGTCTTGGATCACTGCGTTTCTCACCCCGCGGCGGCCGATCGTCACGAAAGCTTTTTTCGGACTGTGGACGTTCTTCACGCGGCGCGCGTTCGCTTACGTGTTTCACCGGATTCAATGGCCGTTCTTTTTGCACCAAAAATGCCAAAGCAGCAGCAATTTCAGTTGGATCGGCATCATGTTCCTGCTGATACTGGCTGATAATTGTTTCAAAATACGCCAGATCTTGCGATTCAATGGTTTCGGATAACGTTTCCATAAATTGCAGTACACGGCGATCAGCAATATCTTCGGTACTTGGCAATTGCATCCGGGTAATGGTTTGCCGGGTGGCTTTTTCAATGGCACCGAGCATACGTTTTTCGCGGGGTGATACAAATAAAATCGCTTCACCTTTGCGGCCGGCACGACCGGTACGGCCAATCCGATGCACATACGACTCGGTATCGTAAGGAATATCGTAGTTAACAACGTGGCTCATCCGTTCAATATCCAGACCCCGCGCCGCAACATCGGTGGCGATCAGAATATCGATACTGCCTTTTTTCATACGCTCAATCGTTTTCTCGCGCAGCGCCTGATTCATATCGCCGTTAATAGCAGATGCTGAATAACCACGAGCTTCGAGTTTCTCAGCCAGTTCAACGGTGGCATTTTTGGTACGGACAAAAATAATCATGCCGTCGAAATCTTCGACTTCCAGAATACGGGTTAACGCGTCCAGTTTATGCATGCCGGTCACTTGCCAGTAACGCTGGTTAATGGTGGTGACGGTAGAGGTTTTGCTTTGGATACGGACTTCAACCGGATCTTTCAGATATTTTTGTGCGACGCGGTGAATGGCGCCGGGCATGGTTGCTGAAAACAGCGCAACTTGGCGGTTTTCAGGGGTTTCTTTGAGAATGGTTTCGACATCGTCAATAAAGCCCATACGCAGCATTTCATCGGCTTCATCAAGCACTAATGCATCAAGTTTGGCCAGTTTCAGCGTGCCGCGGCGAATATGATCCAGAATACGGCCGGGCGTGCCGACGACAACTTGCGGGTTACGCTGCAATGAACGCAACTGAATACCCATGCTCTGACCACCGTAAATCGGCAGGATATGGAAGTCTTTTAAATGTTTGGCATAGCTTTGAATGGCTTCTGAAACCTGAATCGCCAGTTCGCGTGTTGGTGCCAGTACCAATAATTGGGTGGCTTTATTTTTAACATCAATACGGCTTAATAAAGGCAAGGCAAAAGCGGCCGTTTTACCAGTACCAGTTTGCGCCTGACCCAGTAAATCGCGGCCAGCTAACAGCGGCGGAATACTTTGCGCCTGAATCGGTGATGGGGTTTCGTAACCGGCTTGTTGCACGGCTTGTAAAATAGCGGGGGCCAGCCCTAACTCACTGAATGAGGGCGTCTCTTGGATTTGTTCTGTAGACATGGAATAACCTGTGAAGTGCAGTTTTGTATGTAAAACTGTTTGGAGATGTAAGCAAGACGCGCATTATACCGATCTGATGGCTTAAAAGATAGCAAAATCATTTGTTTATTAATAATGCCAGAATGTGAGTCTGAGCGGTTTTTACTGACCTGTGTACTGTTCTTGACCTTGGGTAATCGTTTCGATGGTAGTATCGTGGTAGACGTATTTTATGGGTTTATTAATTAACCCGATAACTCAGGAGGAATGATGACTGACCATATTTATAAACATATTGAGCTTACCGGCAGTTCAACAGAAAGTTCAGATAAAGCCATTGAGAATGCGATTGCTAAAGCTGCTGAAACCGTGCATATGATTGAGTGGTTTCAAGTGACCGATACCCGTGGTTATATTGAAAAGGGCAAGCTTAAATATTGGCAGGTTACTATCAAAATCGGCTTTCGTCTGGAAGACTAATTCAACCGCCGAAACTGATGCAGCCAGACCAGCGCGTCTGGCTGCCATTGCATGCCAGGATGCATGCGTAAAATCAGTTGTTGATAATCACTGAAGCTAGTGAAACCCTCAGCTCTGGCATCGGCATCAGTCATATCACCCAGTGCTTGACGGCTGACGGTAGTGATTTCAAAATCAATACCATCGAGCTGAAACCGTTCACCCGGATAGCCATAAATGCCATTACGGCGTTGCTGGGTTTTATCACCTTTTATCGCAAGAGCAATCAATTTTGGTTGTGTTACCAGCCGATCTAACTCACAGGTTTTGGCCGGAAATTCGTTAACAGTCATTATTTACTGATACGTGTAAATTTTGAGCCTTCCAGCGTCAGATTAAACATCAGACCTTTGTTGCCAAATACAAAACCGACAATTGGATCTTCAAGATTGATGGTGTTGATGTCTTCACCAACGCCCCATTCAACGACGGCCACTGAGCCATCGACACCGGCTTCCCAGCCTTTACTGGATTGAAAATATTCCAGGGCTTTTTCTTCCAGAAAAACGATAACCAGCGATTTACTTTGCACGCCGAGTTGAAAACCAATTGATGCGCCGGCGGTGTTGTAATACGCAACTGTTTTACCGTCGATACGCAGCGCACCTTCACCATATTCGCCGCCAATACCAAAACCGGCTTTAATCACATTCGGAAATACCAGAATCCCACTTGCGTTGGCTAAAAAAGCTTCGCCGCCAGGGACCTCTTGTTTAAAACGACTGAGCGTATCATCGACTTTGATTTCAATTTCGGCAGCGGTTGCGGCAAATGCCGTAATGGGCAACATGAAACTTAATATAAGCAGCAGAGCAGGAGTAA
>CAYYRO010000015.1:25874-32221 GCA_964474075.1 uncultured Methylophaga sp. | reverse complement strand
TGATGGTGCCCGGGGCCGGACTCGAACCGGCACAGCCGAAGCCGAGGGATTTTAAGTCCCTTGTGTCTACCAATTTCACCACCCGGGCATCAGGGGGCGGATCATACACCAATGATTCGGCGATGGGAATTTTGTTGCAGCTTAATTAACTATACAGGCCAGCGCTGGTCGTCTTCAGGATGAGCACCAAGCGCATCAAAATGGGTTTGGATTATTGGCAACACGTCTTCGGGCTTATCGACCAACTGAAATAACTGCAAATCACGCAAATCAACACAGGCTATCTTGCTTACCCGGTTGTTTAACCAATCCAGTAGTCCTTGCCAAAAATCGCTGCCGTATAAAATGACAGGAAAATGCCGGATCTTTTGGGTTTGGATAAGCGTCAACGCTTCAAAGAATTCATCCAGGGTCCCAAAACCACCGGGGAAGACGACATAGCCTATCGAATACTTAACGAACATAAGCTTGCGAACAAAAAAGTAACGAAAGCTAAGTCGAAGATCTTGGGCTGGGTTGGGGATTTGCTCGAGCGGCAGTTCGATATTTAAACCCACTGACCGTGATCCTTGGCCAAAAGCCCCAGCATTAGCAGCATGCATAATGCCCGGCCCGCCACCAGTGATCACGGAAAACCCGGCTTTTGATAAGGATGCTGCGACTTGCTTCGCATCCTGATAGTAGTTCGAATCCTCAGTGAGCCTGGCACTTCCAAACATCGATACAGCAGGGCCCAGACTATTTAAACTCTCAATGCCATCAATTAGCTCAGCCTGAATTCGAAATACGCGCCAAGCTTCTGAGGTTTTTAAATCTTCCACAGTAAATTCCGTGTATTAGTAGTTTATATGCCAAGATAATCAATTACGATCTTAGCGGCAATGACGGCATTGCTATGAACCTTGTTTCAGCGGATGGTCAGCTTTGGTTATGCTGTCATCTGCGGTATCATGAGCGCCTTTTCTACAGGTTGCGACGGGCTATGAAAGTATTGGTAATTGGTGGTGGCGGACGTGAACATGCACTGGCCTGGAAGCTGAGTCAGTCGCCGCAATGTGACCAGGTTTTTGTCGCCCCCGGAAACCCCGGCACAGCCAATGAGCAGGGCATGCAAAATGTGCCGATTAAGGTTGAAGCGATTGATGAACTGGTTGCTTTTGCCCAGCAAAATGCCATCGACTTAACCATCATCGGTCCCGAAGTGCCGCTGGTACTTGGCGTTGTTGATGCTTTTGAACTAGCGGGTTTACGCTGTTTTGGCCCAACGCAGGCGGCAGCGCAACTGGAAGCCTCAAAAAGCTTTACCAAAGATTTTCTGGCCCGCCATCAAATCCCTACCGCCGCTTATCAAGTGTTTACCGAAATTGCCCCTGCAGTTGATTACATAAAAGATCAGGGCGCGCCGATTGTCATTAAAGCTGACGGTCTGGCAGCCGGTAAAGGCGTTATTGTTGCGTTGACCGAAGCTGAAGCGATTGCCGCCGTAGAAGATATGCTGGCCGGCAATAAGTTTGGTGATGCCGGTAGCCGGGTGGTCGTTGAAGAATTTATGACCGGCGAAGAAGCCAGTTTTATTGTCATGGTCGATGGCGAGAATGTGTTGCCATTGGCGACCTCTCAGGATCATAAAGCGCGCGATAATGCCGATAAAGGCCCGAATACCGGTGGTATGGGTGCTTACTCGCCAGCGCCGGTGGTGACCGATGCGGTATTTGACCGGATCATGACTGAAATCATTTATCCAACCGTGCAAGGCATGGCAGCTGATGGCCGGCCCTATACCGGGTTTTTATATGCCGGTGTGATGATTGATGAAGCCGGCGCGCCAAAAGTCGTCGAATTTAATTGCCGGTTTGGCGATCCGGAAACCCAGCCAATCATGATGCGTTTAAAATCAGATCTGGTTGAGCTGTGTTTTGCAGCATTAGAAAAACGTCTGGATAAAATCACTGCCGATTGGGATGACCGTGCCGCAATTGGTGTGGTGATGGCGGCTGGCGGTTATCCGGATGACTATCGCAAAGGTGATGTTATTAATGGCCTGGATGCTATCGATGCTGATTTAGCCAAGGTGTTTCAGGCCGGTACCCGTCAGGAAGGTAATGATATTGTGACCAACGGTGGCCGGGTATTATGTGTGACGGCTCTGGGTGACAGCGTGTTACAAGCTCAGCAAAAAGCTTATCAAGCCGTTGCTAAAATTAATTGGCAAGATGCCTATTACCGTACCGATATTGCCTATCGTGCCGTGGCCCGGGAGCAGGCGGCGCGGTAAACGCCGGGAGCATACTGCATGTCAGTCGCGCACCCCATTATCGCAGTAACCGGTTCTTCAGGTGCCGGCACCTCAACGGTTCAACAAACCTTTGAGATGATTTTTCAGCAGCTGACGATTAAACCAGTGATGGTACAGGGCGACAGTTTTCACCGTTATGATCGGACTGAAATGCGGGCGGCCAGCATCGCGGCTTTATCCGACGGTAAAAATCTAACCCATTTCGGGCCTGAAGCGAATTGTCTGGATCGTCTCGAAAACCTGTTTCAGTCCTATGCCAAAGACGGTAGTGGCGAATCACGTCATTATGTTCACGATGAAGTAGAAGCCCAACAATTTGGTTGTCCGGAAGGATCTTTTACAAAATGGCAGCCATTAGCCGCTGACAGTGATTTGTTGTTTTATGAAGGATTGCATGGTGCAGCGGTCATTGATGAGATTGATATTGCCCAGTATCCGGATCTGCTGATTGGTATTGCCCCGGTGATTAATCTGGAATGGATGCAAAAAATCCACCGGGATTGTTTGAATCGTGGTTATTCGCAGGACGCAGTCGTTGATATTATTACTCAGCGCGTGCCAGATTATATTCGCTATATCACACCGCAATTTTCCCGGACCCATATCAATTTTCAGCGTATACCGCTGGTGGATATTGCCGATCCTTTTGCCGCTAAAACGTTACCGGATGCCGGTAAAACACTTTGTGTCATTAGTTACACCGAGCGTTGGTCGAAAATAATTGATGATAACTTGTCTCAGATCAAGGGCGCCTATCCCAGCGATAATCATAATATCGTGGTACCCGGTGAACGGATGGCCGAAGCCATGGCAACTCTGATCATGCCGATCATCAAAGAAATGTTGAATAAAAAGCAACAAATGTCTTGAAAATCTGCAAAAAGGATTAAAAATGCCCAAGTCTGGTTTTTCTCAATTCAAGCTGCGGCAAGCGCTGTTGACGCTAGAAGCCGGCGGCATTATTGCCTATCCGACGGAAGCGATTTATGGCATTGGCTGTGATCCTGAGGATGACGATGCGTTGATGGAAATTCTCTGGCTGAAGCAGCGGCCACCGGAAAAAGGGCTGATTTTAATCGCTGCCGATTTCAACCAGTTGCAGGACTATATTGAACCGCTGCCGGCAGGGGTATTGAGCAAGTTGCATAAATCCTGGCCGGGCCCCAATACCTGGCTGGTGCCGGTCAAGCCGGATGTCAGTCCATTATTGACCGGTGGCCGAAAAACGTTGGCGGTCAGAGTCACCGATCACCCGATTGCGGCCGAGTTATGTCGTCAGTTTGGCGGACCGCTGGTCTCAACCAGTGCCAACCTGACCGGTTTGAAACCAGCCAAAAACGCTTATCAGGTGCGTTGGCAATTACCGGAAGTGGATTATGTGATGACTGGTGCGTGTGGTGGTTTGTCGCAGCCCAGCACGATTCGCGATGCGATGACCGATGAGGTATTACGATGAGTCAGCCGGATATAAATGCCGTTCGTGAATACTTACTACGGCTTCAGGATAATATCTGCCAAGGACTTGAATTAGCCGATGGGCAGGGTAAGTTTGTCGAAGATGCCTGGCAGCGTGATGCTGGCGGCGGTGGCCGGACCCGTTTGCTGACGGGGGGCGAGATGATTGAACAGGGCGGCGTTAATTTCTCGGAAGTATTTGGTGATAATTTACCGGCTTCGGCAACGGCAGCCCGCCCCGAACTCGCTGGCCGAAATTTTACGGCGCTCGGTGTATCGTTGGTGATACATCCACATAATCCTTACGTGCCGACTTCACATGCCAACGTCAGATTTTTTATTGCCGAAAAAGAAGGTGAAGCGCCGATTTGGTGGTTTGGTGGTGGTTATGATTTAACGCCTTATTATGGTTTTGAAGAGGATGCTAAACATTGGCATCAGACGGCATTTAATGCCTGCCAGCCATTTGGTGATGACGTTTATCCACGCTACAAACAATGGTGTGATGAGTATTTTTATTTAAAGCATCGCGAGGAAGCACGTGGGGTCGGCGGCCTGTTTTTTGATGATCTGAATGAATGGGGTTTTGATAGCTGTTTTGCCTTTATGCAGGCAATTGGTGACAGCTATTTGGATGCCTATCTGCCCATTGTTAAACGGCGGATGACGATTGAATATGACGCGCGCGAACGGGATTTTCAGCTGTATCGCCGGGGCCGTTATGTTGAATTTAATCTGGTTTACGACCGTGGCACATTATTTGGCCTGCAATCCGGCGGCCGTACCGAATCAATCTTGATGTCACTGCCGCCGCTGGTGAAATGGCGTTATAACTGGCAACCCGACGCCGGCACCCCTGAAGCCAGGTTATATACGGATTTTCTACCGCCCAAAAACTGGCTTGGGTAAGTAATCACTCTTCTTTAGAAAGCAGTGCCAACTGGTCAGCCTGATATTCGTTGATCAGCGGCTCAATGACCTCATCGAGTGCGCCGGTCATGATCTCGGTCAGTTTGTATAAGGTTAAATTGATGCGGTGATCGGTGATCCGGCCTTGCGGGTAATTGTAGGTACGAATCCGTTCACTACGATCGCCACTGCCTACCAGCAAACGCCGGGTTTCGGCTTGTTCAGCTTGTTGTTTGTCTACTTGTTCAGCCATGATCCGTGATTGCAGGACCGACATCGCTTTGGCGCGGTTTTTGTGTTGCGAGCGTTCTTCCTGACATTCGACAATAATGCCGGTCGGAATATGGGTAATACGAATCGCTGAATCGGTGGTGTTAACGTGCTGACCACCGGCGCCGGATGAACGGAAGGTATCTACCTTTAAATCTGCCGGATTAATGTCGATTTCATCAATTTCATCCACTTCCGGCAAAATTGCCACGGTACAGGCTGAGGTATGAATGCGGCCCTGCGACTCGGTTTCCGGGACGCGTTGTACACGATGGGCGCCTGATTCAAATTTCAGCCGTGAATAAGCGCCTTCACCGACGATACGGGCGATGATTTCTTTGAAACCACCATGTTCGCCTTCGGCCTTATTTAAAATCTCAATTTGCCAGCGGCGGCGTTCAGCGTAGCGGCTGTACATTTTGAATAAATCACCGGAAAAAATCGCTGCCTCATCACCGCCGGTTCCGGCGCGGATCTCTAAATAAATATTGCGCTGATCATTGGGATCTTTAGGTAGCAGTAATTTTTGCAGTTCCAGTTCCAGCGTTTCCTGGCGTTCTTCAGCGGCCTGCATTTCGTCGCGAGCCATTTGCCGAAGTTCTGGGTCGCTTTCAGCCAGCATCGCCTGCGCTTCAGCAATGTCACTGAGCGTTTTTAAATAGGTGGCAAAGTTTTTAATGACCGGTTCCAGCTGGGCGTATTCCTGAGACAAAGTGCGGAATTTCTTTTGATCGGCCATCACAGAGGGCTCTGACAGCAGGCCACTGATTTCTTCATGACGTTCAGTCAGCGCTTCCAATTTATGACGGATTGAATCTTTCAAGTGTTAATCCTTAATATTAAACAATTGCCGGGCCGCGGCCAGCAAAGGGTTTGCTTCATCATTTTGAAATGCCGAAAGGCGCAGCTGGCGGCTGGGTTCATGCAAAATTTTATTGGATAAAGTCCGTGCTAATTCTGCCATGGCCTGTTCCGGCGCAACGCCTTGTTCGATCTGCCGAAGCGCTCTTTCGAGGACAATTTGACTATGCTGCTGGGCATCATCGCGAATGGCGCGAATGACCGGCACGGTATTCTGACTGCGCATCCAGCCGGCAAAATGGTCGACCTGTGAGTCAATGATTTCTTCGGCTTGCTTGGCCGCATCACGACGGGATTGCAGATTTTCGGCAATAATATCGTGCAGATCATCAACGCAATACAAATAAATATCGTCGAGCTGGCCGACTTCCGGCTCAATATCACGCGGCACGGCAATATCAACCATAAAAATTGGCCGCCGTTTGCGTTGTTTCAGGGCGCTTTCCACCATACCTTTACCGAGAATAGGTAACTGGCTGGCCGTGGAGCTGATAACGATATCGGCTTCGGCCAAATGCGCCGGCATTTCGCTGAGGCTGATGGCATAACCATTAAA